>JAFAWR010000183.1 GCA_019241635.1 Solirubrobacterales bacterium | reverse complement strand
CACGGGGAGGCGGCCACGCCGCGAGCCAGCACCACGTAGCCCTCGCCGTGATCGAAGGTGGGGTGCAGCAGTGCGTCGAGCGCGGCGGCGTCGATCGTCGCCAGTGCCTCCTCGCGGGTCAACAGCTTCTCGGAAACCGCGTCCACGGCGAAGCGCACCGCGGCCTGGGCGGGGCGCTTCGCATTCCGGGTCTGGAGCATGTACAGCTGCCCGTCTTCGATCGTGAACTCGACGTCCTGCATGTCCTTGTATTCGGACTCGAGCGTGCGCATGATCTCCATCAGCTGCTCATGGGCCTCGGGCATGACCTCGCGCAGCTCGGAGATGTCGCGCGGAGTGCGCACACCCGAGACCACGTCCTCGCCCTGGGCGTTGACCAGGAAGTCGCCGCTCGGCTCGGGGGCGCCGGTCACCTCGTCCCGGCTGAACGCCACTCCGGTCGCGCTCCCCTCGCCCGTGTTGCCGAACACCATCTGCTGGACGTTGACCGCCGTGCCCCAGTCGTCGGGGATCCGGTTGATCCTCCGGTAGCTGACGGCGCGCTCGCCGGTCCACGAGTCGAACACCGCCCGGACGGCCTGGCGCAGCTGGTCCTGGGGATCCTGGGGGAACTCGTAGAACCCCTGGAACTCCTCGACGAGACCACGCAAAGCCTCGACCGACAGCTCGGCATCGCTCTCGACGCCCGCATCCTGGCGAGCCTGCTTGATCGCGTCTTCGAACCTCGACCCGGAAACCCCGTGGACCACATTGCCGAACATCTGGACGAGCCGGCGGTAGGAATCCCAGGCGAAGCGCTCGTTGTCCGTCGCCCGCGCCAGACCGTCGACCGACGTGTCATTCAGGCCCACATTCAAAATGGTGTCGAGCATCCCGGGCATCGACTCGCGGGCGCCGCTGCGCACCGACACCAGCAGGGGGTCCTGGTCGTCGCCGAACGTCTTGCCGGCCGTCTCCTCCAGCCGCTTCATCGCCGAAGCCACCTGCTCCGCCAACCCCTCAGGCTCCGATCCGGTCTTCATGTAGGCCACGCACGCTTCGGTGGTGATCGTGAAGCCGGCCGGAACCCGATCGGGTCCGAGCACGCGGGTCATCTCGGCGACGTTCGCCCCCTTGCCGCCGAGCAGCTCGCGCATGTCCTTGGAGCCCTCGGCGAAGTCATAGACCCACTTCTCCTCTGACATCGCTGGTGGGTCGCGACCCTACAGCCCGGATCGCGGCGGTGGCAACTGAGAGCCGCTTGATAGCGTGAGCTCATGGCCGCAACTGATGCCCCCACCGCCGGCCGCGAGTCCGCGATCGGCACCCCGACACCCCGCCGCGACTCCGAGCCGAAGGTTCGCGGAACGACCAAGTACGCCGGCGACCTTCCCGTACCCGGGCTGCTCCACGCCCGCCTGCTCCTGGCCCACGATGCCCACGCGCTGATCAAGTCGATCGACACGAGCGCGGCGCTCGAGCTCCCGGGCGTCGTGGCGGTGCTGACCGCGGATGACCTGCCGATCGTCGCCACCGGACCGGGGCGCCCGAAGCGGCCGCTCGCGCGCGAGGAGATCGTGTACGCCGGGCAGCCGGTGGCCATTGCGGTCGCCGAGAGCGAGGCGCTGGCCGCGGACGCGATCGAGCTGATCGACGTCGAGCTCGAGCCCCTCGAGGCGGTGGTCGATCTCGAGGCCGCCGTCCGCCCCGGCTCGCCGAAAGCCCGCCTACACGTCGCAGCCGAAGGCGAGGGATCGGATATCGCCGATGCCCACGCGGCGGTCTCGGCCGGCGGCATCGACGACGAGGAGGAGCTGTCTGAGAACGTGCTCGGGACAGCCCGCATCGCCAATGGCGATGTCGGCGCCGCGCTCGCCGCGAGCGAGGTCGTGGTCCGCGGGCGCTTCCACACCCCCTGGGCGTATCAGGGTTACCTGGAGCCCCAGAACGCGACGGCCTGGTTCGACGTCGACGGCGAGCTCGTGGTCAGCACCTCGACTCAAGGCCCGTTCCCCACGCGCGCCGAGCTGATGACGCTGTTCGGGCTGCCCGCCGACCGTCTCAAGGTTCGCGGAGCGCCGCTCGGAGGAGGCTTCGGCGGCAAGATGATGATCGTCGAGCCGCTGGTCGTCGGAGCGGCGCTCGTGCTCCGCCGCCCGGTGAGGCTGATGATGACCCGCAGCGAGGACTTCGCCGCCGCCAACCCGGCGGGCGCCGAGATCCTCGACCTCGAGCTGGGCGCCGACCGCGACGGGCGGCTGACCGGGATTCGCTCCCGCGTGCTGTCCGATCGGGGTTCGACGGACGACTTCGGGGTCGAGTCGCTCGTGGCGATGCTGAGCGCGGGACCGTATCGCTGGCAGGCGCACGAGCTGACCGGCCTCGGCGTCGCGACCAACCGGGTGACGTTCGGCGCCTACCGCGCTCCCGCGGCGCCGCAGGCGGCATTCGCGGTCGAGTCGCTGATCGACGAACTCGCCGCGCGCCTGGGGATCGATCCACTCGAGCTCCGGCTGCGCAACGTGGCGATCCCCGGCGACAAGGCCGTTTCCGGGCAGGAGTTCAAGGTGTTCGGCGCCCGCGAGTGCCTCGAACGTGTCGGCGAGCATCCGCTGTGGGCGCGCCGCGGCTCGCTTCCGGACGGCGAGGGCATCGGCGTGGCGATCGGGTGGTGGCCGGGCGGCTACGAGCCGGCCGCCGCGGTGTGCCGGCTCGATTCCGACGGGCACCTGACCATCGTCACCGGCGCCGCCGACATGACCGGCGTCGAGACCACCTTCGCGGCGATCGCCGCCGACGCATTCGGTGTCAGCTCCGACCAGGTCCGGGTCAACTACGCCGACACCTCGAGCGCGCCCTACGCCGGGATGAGCGGCGGCAGCAAGATCACCTATACGGTCGGACGCGCGGTCGAGCTGGCCGCGCTCGAGGCGCGCGAGCAGCTGCTCGACGTCGCCGCCGACGAGCTCGAGATCGCCCCCGAGGACCTCGAGATCGTCGACGGCGCCGTGCAGCCGGTCGGCGTCCCCGCCAAGGCGATGTCGATCGCGGAGCTCGCCAGCAAGGTGCTGACCTTCGGCAGCCCCCACCGGCCGGTCGAGGGGCACGGCCGCGTGTCGCTGTCGCCGGCGCCGCAGTGCGCGGCACACCTCTCGCATGTCCGGGTCGATCGCGACACCGGTGCGGTGACCGTGCTCGGCCACGTGATCGCCCAGGACGTCGGCCGGGCGCTCAACCCCGCGCTGGTCACCGGCCAGATGCAGGGCGGCGTGACCCAGGGCCTCGGCTGGGCGCTGCTCGAGGAGCTCGCCTACGACGAGCACGGACAGCCGATCGCCGGATCGTTCGTCGACTACGCGATGCCCACCGCCGGCGGGGTCCCGTGGATCGATACCGAGGTCGTCGAGGTACCCGCGCCCGACGGCCCGTATGGCGCCAAGGGTGTCGGCGAGGCGCCCGTGGTCGGCGTTCCCGGCGCGGTGGCCAACGCGATCGCCGCCGCCACGGGCGTCCGTTCCCGCCGGCTGCCGATGACGCCCGAACGGGTGTGGCGGGCGCTCCATGAGAACGGCAACGGCTGACGCGCTCGCGCGCTGGGCGACCGAGCTCCAACCAACCGAGAAAGACCTGGCGCTCGCGCGGCGCTCGCTGCTCGACACTGTCGCGGTGATGTACGCCGGGGGGGCCGATCCCCGCGCACCGCTGCTGCACCAGCTGTCCGAACCCGGGCGGTGGGCCGCGCTGGCCCACGTGCTCGACTACGACGACCTGCACATGCCGTCGACCACGCACATCAGCGCGGTGTGCGTCCCGGCAGCGCTCGCGGAGGGAGGCGATGAGCGGGCATATCTCGCCGGCGCCGGGGTCATGGCCCGGCTCGGCACCGCGCTCGGGTGGCAGCACTACAGCCTCGGCTGGCACGCGACCTGCACCGCGGGCGCGCCGGCCGCGGCGGTGGCAGCGTCCGTGGCGCGGGGCCTCGACGCCGAACGCACCGCGGTCGCGATCGCGCTGGCGATTCCGGCCGCCGGGGGCGTGCAGCGGGCGTTCGGAACCGCGGCAAAGGCGCTCCAGGTGGGGTTCGCCGTCGAGGCGGGCGTCCGTGCCACCGCCCTCGCGGAGGCGGGGGCGACCGCGGACCTGCGCGCGCTAGAGCAGTGGATGGAGCTCGTTGGCGGCGATCCCGAGGCGTCGCATCCGGATAGCCCTGCGGTGCCCGGCGGACTGGCGATCAAGCTCTATCCCTGCTGCTACGCGCTCCAGCGACCGATCCGCGCCGCGGCCGAGCTCGGCCCGATCGATCTCCCGCAGGTGCGGAAGGTCCGGGTCAAGACCCCGGCTGCCTCGCTCGCCCCGCTCATCCACCAACGACCGGAAACCGGGCTCGAGGGAAAGTTCAGCCTGGAGTACGGGATCGCCGCCGCGCTCCTGGACGGCCGTCCCGGTATCGCCAGCTTCTCCGATCAAGCCGTGCAGCGCCCCGAGGCCCTGCGCCTCGTCGAGCTGGTCCAGACGGTAGCCACCGAGGGCGGCGATCACCTGCTGATCGGGGAGATCGAGCTCGTGGTCACGCTCGAGGACGGCACCGATGTGCGGACCACGCTGGCCCTGCCACCCGGCGCGCCCGAGCGGCCCCCCACCGAGGAGGAGCTGCGCATGAAACTGGAGGTGTGCGCCGGCGCGGAAGCCGATGCGCTCGCGGCGCTGGGGTGGGAATCGGCCGCCGCATATCTGCGGGCGACCCCCCCTGCTTGAGACTCGTAGTTAGTGTGCGACCTGGGCGAGCTGTGCCTGCCACTTGGCCAGCTGGGCGCGCTGACAAGCGGAGCACGTGCCCACGTGGGCGGTGTGGCCGCAGGCCTTCGCTGACTGACCGAGCTGACCGCGCACGCTTGCTGCTGCGGCGGCGGGGGCTGGGGTGCGTAGCATGGGTGTGTTTCCCGGTCTCGTAGGGCTCGAGATTGACTTCTGAGCCCTTTATCGGCCGCGCCAGCCCTGGATGTAGCGCGACATCCACGTTCTACCCGTAACTCACCAAAATTAGTGTTCGCCCCGGCAACAACTACGCTCGCATTCAAGGCACGACCACCTCGGGCGTCCTGTAGCGTTAGCTCAGACAAAGGGGCATCGAGATGAGCCGGCCACCCACCATCCAGACGGGAGCCGAGTCTCGGCGGTCGAGGGTCACGCAGACCCCCGCTGAGCTCAAGGAGGTCATCGCCGCCGAGCGGACGGGTCACCCGTTCCTCGTGTGGCGGACTGACGAGGGCGAGCAGCGGCTGCTGCTCCTGGATGAGCAGCGCTGGCGAGTGACCATCGGGCGCGATCCGGACGCCGACCTCCCGCTGCCATGGGATGCCGAGGTGTCGCGCACGCACGCGCTGCTCGAGCAGGTCGGTCGCGGCTGGACCGTCGTCGATGACGGCCTCTCGCGAAACGGCTCGTTCGTGAACGGGACCCGCGTGGTCGGCCGCCGGCGGCTGCGCGACAAGGACCGGCTGGTGGTCGGCGCCACCGCGGTGACCTACCGCGAGACCTCAGGCGGCATCACCCAGACCGCCTCGGCGATCGACTCTCCCGCCGCGATCCCGCTCTCCCCGATGCAGCGCAAGGTCCTGATCGCGCTGTGCCGGCCCGTGCACGAGTCCGCCGCGGCGATCCCGGCCACCAACCGCCAGATCGCCGAGGACGTGTTTCTGACCGTCGATGCGGTCAAGGCCCACCTCCGCGTGCTGTTCGAGCGCTACGGCCTGAGCCAGCTGCCGCAGAACGAGAAGCGCGCCCGGCTGGTCGCGTCCGTGCTCGATGCCGGCGTGCTCGCCCCGCGCGACTTCTGAGCGGCTTCCCTGGCGCCGGCGCTCGACGCCCACACCAGGTGTGAGAGAACCACCCTAGGGGTGGCTGTAATAGCAGCCCCCCGGCCTTACCTTTTCGCCCATGACGAAGAGCCACTCGCGGACAACACCGGAAGCCGACACCAGGGGGCACGGGGGCAACTTCCGGATCACGGGGTCCGACCGAGGGGCGACATGGGCTGGGGGCCGAGACAGAAACACGGGGGCCAAATACGGGGGCTGTAGTGAAACGGCCGATGCCCTTCCGGAGCGGGGATACACGATTCACGTCGCGTCTCTCCCAGAGCTTCGGGGGTTGCTCTAGAACCGGAAGGGCATCGTCCATCGGGCAGGGACGCTCGCTGGTGTGGAACGCACGTTGATCATGTGTGCTGTCATGCAGCCGCATGATCGGCGTGCGACGCCAGACCCAGATCTACCTCGATGGCGTCGGCGCCCGCCGGCCGTCGATCCCGCTCGACGCTGACCGCCTGGAGGCGGCGGCGCAAAAGCGAATGCGCCACGAGGCGTTCGCCTACGTCGCCGCCGGGGCCGGCAACGAGCGAACGGTGGCGGCCAACCGTGCGGCGTTCGAGCGCTGGCGGATCGTGCCGCGCATGCTGCGCGACGTCGAACGGCGGGACACCAGCATCGAGCTGTTCGGCCAGCGACTCCCCAGCCCGTTCCTGCTCGCGCCCATCGGCGTGCTCGAGCTGGCCCATCGGGAGGCGGACTGCGCGGTGGCGCGCGCCGCGCGGGACACCGGCACCGCGATGGTGCTCTCCAACCAGGCGTCCCGGCCGATGGAGGGCGTGGCCCGGATCCTCGGGGACACGCCGCATTGGTTTCAGCTCTACTGGAGCCGCTCGGATGAGCTCGTGGAGAGCCTGGCCGGGCGCGCCGAGCGCTCCGGCTGCCGGGCCATCGCGATCACCCTCGACACGACGATGCTGGGGTGGCGCTCGCGCGATCTCGAGGGTGCCTACCTGCCGTTCCTGCACGGCAAGGGCATCGCGCAGTACACCAGCGATCCGGTGTTTAGGCGGCTAATCAGCGAGGAGTCCCCGGGGGACCCCGAAGCGCCCCAGCCGCGGCCGAACCTGGCGGCGCTGCGAACCCTGATCGAGCTTACCCGGGCCTATCCGGAAGGCTTCTGGCCGACGCTGCTCTCGGGCCGGGGCCGCGCCGCCGTCCAGCGCTTCACCCAGATCTATTCGCGTCCTTCGCTCACGTGGGAGACGCTCGCGTTCCTCCGCGAGCGCACCGATCTGCCAATCGTGCTGAAGGGGATCCTCCACCCGGAGGACGCCGCCCGCGCCGTGGAAGAGGGCATCGATGCCGTGGTCGTCTCGAACCACGGCGGTCGGCAGGTCGACGGCGCGATCGCCACCCTCGATGCCCTGCCGGCGGTGGTCGAGGCAGTGGACGGCCGCCTCCCGGTCCTGCTCGATTCAGGCGTCCGCGGGGGTGCCGACATCTTCAAGGCGCTGGCGCTCGGCGCGCGCGCGGTTCTGATCGGCCGTCCGTACGTCTACGCCCTGGCCATCGCCGGCCGGACCGGCGTGCGCGAGTACCTGCTCAACCTCGCGGCCGACTTCGATCTGACCATGGGACTGGCCGGGTGCCGGTCGGTGGCGGAGATCGGGCCGGGCGCGGTGGAACCCGCGCCCGGCCTCGACTCCGCTCTGCGATCAGCGCATAGTCGTCAGTGAGCGCTCACCGGGGTGACGCCCGGACCGAAGTGGTTGTGGGCGATCGTCGTGGTCGCCGGATCCACCCCGAGCGTCCAGATCCCCACCGCGTCGTCGAAGATCCGGTTGCCGCGGATCACCGTGTTCTTGATCGGGCCGGGAACCAGCGGGGGCGGCAGCGCCGGCCCCGGGGGCGAGCCGGACGCGACCAGGATCCCGGTCGTCTGGCTGTCGGCCGCGGCGGCGAAGTCGAAGTCGCCGTCGAGGTTGTCGTGGCTGAGGATGTTGTCCTCGATCACGTTGCCGTTGAGGTCGCCGA
>JAFAWR010000370.1 GCA_019241635.1 Solirubrobacterales bacterium | reverse complement strand
ACGCGCCGTCATCCACCCGGTGCGGCTTTGAGTCGATCTCGGCGAAGTGGTGGGCCATCATCGCCATGTCCGCGGTGGCCACCCGAGCGATCGCGTAGGCGATGAGGTGCGTGAACGAGACGCGCTGGCCGGCGTCCTTGAGCTGCGCGCGCCGCTGCTCGAGCACGCTGACGGTGAGGGTCCGGAAGGACGTCGCGGTGGGGATGGAGCGGCTCTCATCCATGTAGCGGGCGAGCGCCGCAGCGCCGCCGCGGATCGGCTGGGCGCCGGCGGGGGCGGGAGCGGGGGCGATCGGGGCGGGAGCGGGAGCGGTCGGGGCGGGTGCGGTGGGCGCGGTGGCACCATTGCCTCCGTTGGCCTTGGCCGCGAGCACGTCGGCCTTGGTGATGCGCCCGCCGCGTGCGCTACCGGTCAGCCTCGAGAGATCGACCCCCTGCTCGGCGGCGACGCGCCGCGCGACCGGGGAGATATTGGCGGCGGTCCCGCCGTCGCCACCGGTCGGCGCCGAGCTGGGAGCGGACGGAGCGCCGGCAGCCGGCGCGCCGTTGGCCGGGGCGGCGGCGCTTGCCTGCATCCGGGCAATCACCTGACCGACGCTGACCGTGTCGCCCTCGGCGAACAGGATCTCGGTGATCGTCCCACTGGCCGGGGCGGGCAGCTCCATGTCGACCTTGTCGGTTGAGATCTCGACCACGGTGTCGCCCTGCTTGACCGCGTCGCCGACCTTGACGCTCCATTCGAGGATGGTCCCTTCGGTGACCGACTCGCCGCCGGTTGGAGTGACGATGTCGATGGCCTCGCCGCTCGATGCCTCGGCGGCCGCGACCCCCTCGGCCTCGGTCGTCGCACTGGCCAGGGCTTCTTGCGGAGTGGCCGGCGGGGACTCACCCGAGACCGGCGTGGCCGGCGTTTCCAGCGCACCGTCGCCGTTGGTCGATATCTCGGCGAGCACGGCGCCCACCGCGACGGTGTCGCCCTCGGCAGCGTGGATCTTGACCAGCCGGCCGGCCGCCGGGGACGGCACCTCGGCGTCGACCTTGTCGGTCGAGATCTCGACGATCGTCTCATCGACCGAGACCGAGTCGCCCTCGTGCTTGTGCCATTCGAGCACGGTCCCCTCGGCGACGGAATCCCCCATCGCCGGCATGACGACCTGGACAGTGCCGCTACTGACTGCCATCTGCTGCCGTAGAGGGTAGCCGGGAAACCGTCGCCTGCCTACGCCGACGCTCGTGCACCACGAACCCGATTGTGCCCGCAAAGGGGCCCAGGCCGCCGAGGACCGCGACCGTGACGGCGAGCCAGTACGGGATCACCCGCTCGCGGGCGGCGGCGATGCAGATCAGTGACATCCCGATCCAGAGCAGGCCGTGGGACATGCCCAAGATGAAGGTCGCGGGCTCGGGATTGCTGAGGACGAAGGCGCAGATGAGCAGCGCCAGGTACACGCAGGAATGGGTGAACGAGACGACCTTCAGGCGGTCGAAGGTGATCGGCCCCATCAGCCCGAGACCAGCGCCGCCGTGCGGTGCAGCGCTTCGTGGGCCGCTTCCGGCCAGTGCGCCGGCTCGGCCGGCCACCAGGCGAACTCGTCGTGCTCGTGGTCGGGCACCACGGTGGCTCCGGCGGCCAGCCACGCCTGGCCGATCAGCATCACCACCCCGCTGGGCAGCAGGACCAGCGCCTCGGCGCGGAGCCGCTCGGGCTCGACCGACCACTCCTCGTGCAGCTCGCGCCGCATGGTTGCGACCGGGTTCTCGTCGACCTCGACCGAGCCCCCGGCTCCGAGCGCCCATCGACCGGCCCACGACGCCAGCCACTCGGCGCGGCGCCCGGCCAGCCAGCGGCCGTCGGCCGCACGCACCGTGCACAGGATCGACAGGCTCCCGGCCGCGCCCTCCGGGATCAGCCGCAGCGCCCAGCGAGCGGGCTGGAGCACGAGCGACAGCCGGCCGTCGGTGGCCGAGAAGTCGGCCAGGCGCGCCGCCAACCCGTCGTAGCTGGGCGAGCCGCGGCGCCGGAGCGCGGCGAGCGCGTGGTCAGCCGCCTCGATGGCCTCGCCCGGCGGATCGAACGGATCCTCGCGCCAGGCCACGTCGACCTGAGCTGGTTCCCACGGCCCTCGGGCCAGGACACCGGCGGATACGCCCACGCCCCACAAGGTACCGTCGGCACCCGTGGAGCGACGGCGCAAGCACTGGGGATGGGGCTACGAGGACGAGGAGCCCTCACCCGAAGAGCTCCGCGGCGCCGCCCGGTTTCTGGCCGATCGGCTCGGCTTCGGCTCGGACGAGCCGGAGCAGGCGGTCCCGCTGTCTTCGGTGGAGCTCCCGGCACCGCGCCTGTCGGCCCCGGACGCGCTGCGAGACATCTGCGCCACCGACGACTATCAGCGCGCCCTGCATGCCTACGGTCGCTCGTACGCCGACGTGGTGCGGGCCTTCCGGGGCCGCTTCGACCACCCGCCCGACGTGGTTGCGCACCCGGGCGACGAGGCTGAACTGACCGCCGTCCTGGACTGGGCGCTCTCAGCGTGCGCGGCGGTAATCCCGTTCGGCGGTGGGACCAGCGTGGTCGGCGGCGTCGAGGCCGGCGCGGGCTGCGAGGGGTTCGCCGGCGTGGTGACGATCGATTTGAAGGCGCTCGACCGCGTGCTCGAGGTCGACCGGGTTTCGCTGGCCGCGCGTATCCAGGCCGGCGCCACCGGACCGGGGCTGGAGCGGCAGCTGGGCGAGCACGGACTGACCCTGCGTCACTTCCCGCAGTCGTTCGAGCTCTCGACCCTGGGGGGCTGGATCGCCACGCGGGCCGGCGGGCACTTCGCGACCCTGTACACCCACATCGACGACCTGGTCGAGTCGATCCGGGCGCTCACACCGGCCGGCGTGTGGGAGTCGCGCCGGCTGCCTGGCTCGGGGGCGGGCATCTCACCCGACCGGATGCTGCTCGGATCCGAGGGGACACTCGGGATCATCACCGAGGCGTGGGTCCGAGTTCGTCCGCGTCCCGTCCACCGCGCCTCGGCGCCGGTGCGGTTCGACGATTTCATGGCCGGGGCCGAGGCCGTCCGGGCGCTCTCGCAATCCGGGCTCTACCCGACCAACTGTCGCCTGATCGACCCGCGTGAGGCCGAGCTGACCGGCGCCGGCGACGGCAGGCACGCGCTGCTCATGCTGGGTTTCGAGTCGGCCGAGCACGACGTCGAGGCGCTGATGACGACGGCTCTGCAGTGCTGCGGCGATCACGGCGGGGCGTGGGAGCGCCGTGGCGCAGGCGCAGGCGCCGGCGCCGGATCCGGCGACGCGGCGGGCAGCTGGCGCGCGGCCTTCCTGCGCGCCCCTTACCTGCGAGATGTGTTGATAGCCATCGGAGTGCTGTCCGAGACGTTCGAGACCGCGATCACCTGGGAGCGTTTCCCGGCCTTTCACGAGCGCTTGCTGTCCGACGTGTCCGGCGCGGTCCGCGAGGCGTGCGGCGGCGGCTCGGTCACCTGCCGCTTCACCCACGTCTATCCCGACGGCCCCGCGCCGTACTACACGATCCTCGCCCCGGCGCGCCGGGGCGCCGAGCTCGAGCAGTGGGCGCAGGTGAAGCGGATCGCCTCCGAGGCGGTGATCGACGGCGGGGGCACGATCACCCACCACCACGCGGTCGGGCGCGAGCACCGCCGCTGGTATGACCGCCAGCGTCCCGAGCCGTTCGCCGTCGCGCTGCGAGCGGCCAAGGCGGCGCTCGATCCGAGCGGCGCGCTCAACCCGGGAGTGCTGATCGGACCGTGACCCCGGAGCTCTACGACCGCATCGGCCGGACCTACAAGACCACGCGGGGGACCGATCCGCGCATCGCCGCGGCCGTGTGGAAGGCGCTCGGCGATGCCCAGACCGTGCTCAATGTCGGCGCCGGGACCGGGCACTACGAGCCGAGCGACCGGGAGGTGGTGGCGCTCGAGCCGTCTTCGGTGATGATCGCCCAACGCCCGCCGGATGCGGCTCCGGTCGTGCAGGGCCGGGCCGAGGAGCTTCCGTTCGAGGACGGCTCGTTCGATGCCGTGATGGCGGTGCTGAGCGATCATCACTGGAGCGATCGCCGGCGCGGCTTCGCCGAGCTCAGTCGCGTGGCTCGCCGGCGGGTCGTGTTGTTGAACACCGATCCGGCGCAGGCGGACCGGTTCTGGCTGACCACCGAATACCTGCCGGAGTTCCTCGAGCTGATCCCTGAGCGCTACCGCGCGCCGGGAGCCTGGGAGTCGGAGCTCCGCGAGGCGCTGGGGGGCATCGAGCTGACCGAGGTCCCGGTCCCGCACGACTGCACCGACGGCTTCTACGGGGCCTACTGGCGCCGGCCCGAGGCGTATCTCGACCCCGCGGTCCGGGCGGGCATCTCGGTCTTCGCAAAGCTAAGCTCCGCCGCGGTGGACCGGGCCCTGGCTGCACTCGGCGCGGATCTCCGGAACGGCAGGTGGCACGAACGTCACCGCGAATTGCTCAGGATGGACGAGCTTCACCTCGGCTTCTACGTGATCCTCGCCGAGGCCACATCTCAAGACAGGAGACGTACATGAAGGTCATCGGCGCCGGACTGCCTCGCACCGGCACGCTCTCGCAAAAGGTCGCGCTCGAGATGCTCGGGCTCGGTCCCTGCTACCACATGGTCAACGTTCTCACCAACCTGCCGCTGTCCCGGCAGTGGGAGCAGGCCCTCGACGGCGAGGTGGACTGGGACGAGGTGTTCGGCGAGCACGAGTCGACGGTCGACTGGCCAGGTGCGTTCTTCTACCGCGAGCTCGCCGATGCCTATCCGGACGCCAAGATCGTGCTCAGCACACGGGATCCCGAGGCCTGGGAGAAGAGCATGATCGACACGATCTGGGGCCTCTTCCACGGCCACTCGCCGATGTCCCACATCTCCAAGGCCCGCGAGTTCGTCGACCCCGAGTGGCGCGACTACCTGCAGATGATGGCGCGCATGTGGGCCGCCCAGGGCATCTTCGCCGGGAGCGAGCTGCGCCCCGGGCAGCTCGCCAACGCAATCGTGCGCTACCAGGAGTCGGTCCAGCGCAACCTGCCCGAGGACCGGCTGCTCGTCTGGAGCGTCACCGAGGGGTGGGAGCCGTTGTGCGCGTTCCTCGGCGTCGATGTCCCGGACAAGGAGTTCCCGCGCCTGAACGACTCGAAGATGTTCACCGACCGGCTGATCGACGGCTCGCTGATCGTGCTCAAGGAGTGGCGCGAGCGTGGCGGCGTCGAGGAGCCGGCTCGGGAGCCGGTCACCCGGCCAGCGTCCGGTTGAATCGCCGCAGCGCCAGCGGCACGCAGATCGCGATGATCAGCAGCGACCAGAGAGCCATGGAGATCTCCGGATGCACGAGCTGCCAGGAGCCGGTGGTATGGACGCCCTCGGTCAGTCCGCGCACGGTCCCGACCAGTGCCGAGATCGGATCCCACTGAGCAATCGCCCGAGGCACCGAGTCCATGCCGGCGATCGGCACGAACGTGCCGGCCAGGAAGGCAAGCGGAAAGATCACGATGAACCCAACGCCCTGCATGGCGTCGGGCGATCGGACGAGCATCCCGAGCAGTACACCCATCCAGGTGAAGGCGAACATTGCCAGGACCATGAGGCCGCCGAGTTCGAGGGCGTGAGCCGCGCTTAGGTGCGGCCTCCAGCCGAGGACCGCTCCGAATGCCACGACGATGACCAGCCCCAGCACCTGCTCGCAGAACTGACCGACGACCTGGCCGCTGATTATCGACAGGCGGCTGATCGGCATCGAGCGGAAACGGTCGATCACGCCCTCGGTCATGTCGTGCGAGGTGGCCACGCCGGCGCCGATCACCCCGAAGGCCAGTGATTGGCCGATGATCCCGGGGAACATGTAGTCCTTGTAGCTGATCCCCGGTACGTGGATGGCCGAGCCGAACACGTACAGGAACAGCAGGATGAACACGATCGGCTGGACGGTCACGTCGAGCAGGCGCTCGGGGACGCGAGGGATCGCGCGCAGGCTGCGCGCGGTGAGGAGCGCGGTGTCGCGCGCGAAGGTCACGCCGCCGCCTCCTCGGGTTGCGGCTCTTCATGAGCGGCGTGCCCCGTCAGGGCAAGGAACGCGTCGTCGAGGGTCGGGCGCCGCAGCGCGATCTCGTCGACCCCGATCCCGGCCTCCGCCACGGCGCTGGCCACGCGCGCCAGGTCCTCGGCCTCACCGGGCGCTGCCACCGACACGGTCCGCTGCTCGCGCGAGATGGTGATGGAGAATCGCTCGGCGAGCACCGCTCCGGCTCGCTCGAATTGCGCAGCGTCGGCCGCGATCACGTCGACCCGCTGCTCGCCGACCTGCGTCTTGAGCTGCGCGGGGGTGCCGGCGGCCACCTCGCGTCCGCGGTCGATGAGCACCACGCGGTCGGACAGCGCGTCGGCCTCCTCGAGGTACTGGGTAGTCAGCAGCAAGGTCACGCCCGCGGCGACCAGGTCGCGGATCGTCGACCACACGACCTGGCGGCTGCGCGGATCCAGGCCGGTGGTCGGCTCGTCGAGGACGAGCACGTGCGGGGTCTCGATCAGCCCGGCGCCCAGGTCGACGCGCCGCCGCTCGCCGCCCGAGAGGTCCTTGACCAGGCGGTCGCGGAAGTCCTCGATGGCGAAGCGCTCGATCAGCGAGTCGGCCACGGCATGTGCCTCCCGCCGGCTGCGCCCCCGCAGCCGCGCCATCAGGACAAGGTTCTCGCGGGCGGTCAGGTGCTTGTCGAGCGCGGCGAACTGGCCGGTCAGCGAGATCAGACGCCGGACCTGCGGCGCCTCGCGCACGACGTCATAGCCGCCCACGCGAGCGCTTCCGCCATCGGGCCGGAGCAGCGTGGCCAGCATGCGCACGGTCGTCGTCTTGCCGGCGCCGTTCGGGCCGAGCAGCGCGACCACGGTGCCGGTCTGCACGTGGAGATCAAGGTCGGCGACCGCGGTGAAATCGCCGAAGCGCTTGGTCAGCGCGGCCGTTTCGATCACAAGAGTTTCGTTCATGCACTGGAACTCTACAGTGACTGAAAAGTTTCTGCAACTGAACTAGGTCGATATCCTTTGCTGGAGTGGTCGACGAAGACGTCCTCGAGGAGCCGTTCGCGGAGGACCGGATCCACCGGGTGCTGGTCGCCGAGCTGGGCGAGCCGGTGGCCGACGCATTCCGCCGCGCTCGGCGCCTCCAGGAGAGACTCGACATCCAACGCCACCCTGACGAGGGCCTGCGCGAACGCAAGCGCCGGGTGACGCGCCAGCGTATCTCCGACGTGGCCACGATCCTGTTCGGCACGCGCGGCTTCGACAACGTCAAGGTCTCGACGATTGCGGAGATCGTCGGGGTGTCGGAAAAGACCGTCTACAACTACTTCCCGACCAAGGAGTCGATGGTCCTGGACTGGGCCGACGAGGCGGTGGACAGCCTCGCCCAGGCGATTCGCGCGCGCCGGAAGGACGAATCGCTGATCGACGCGGTGGTCCGCGCGATGAAGGAGGACATGGAGCGCTTCGACGAGATCCCCGACGAGCTGGTCGGCTTCCTGCCCCGGTTCCTGGCGCTGGTCAACTCGACGCCGTCGCTGCGCGCGGCCTGGCTCGAGCTGTATGACCGCATCGTCACCGTGGCCGCCGAGGCGCTGGCCGAGAGCGCCGAGGTCGACCCACGCGACCCCGAGCCGATGGTCGCCGCTCGAGCCCTCGGCGGTCTCAGCGGCGTGGCCCTGGCCGCGCGCGTGCGCTACATCGAGCAGGGGCTGCGCGGCACCCAACTGCGCGAGGCCGTGTTTGCCGACCTCGACCGGGCGGCACGCCTGCTCGAGACCGGGCTGTGGTCGTTCAACCTCCTGACCCACGGCCGCCGCACCCGTCAGCAGATCCTCGACGCGGCCAAGGCGGCTGAGGAGGCGCGCGCCCAGGTGGTCAAGGCCCTCCGCCAGGCCCGAGCGGCGTGGCGCGAGGTCCGCGACGCCCGGCGCGAGGCGGGGCGTTAGCTCCCGGCGGCGAGGCGGGCGAGCACGTCGGGAGCCGCCGGGGCGAGCTCCGCCGGCAGGCGGGGAAGCAGCTCGCGCCAGCTCGGCTGCAGGGCGATCGCGCGCTGCACCTTGGCCACCCCGGCTTCGAGATTGCCCGCCTGGGCGGTGCCCAGGCCGGCCCAGAACAGCAGCTCATGGCTGTCCGGAACGCATTCGCTGGCTTTCACGTAGAGGCCCGCCGCCTCGTCGTGCCGGCCCGCGTTCAGTAGCTCGTCGGCCTCTCCGGCCAGACCGTAGGCCTCGTGCAGTCTGACCAGCCGGCGCAGCTCGGCCAACGGGTCGGGGTGATCCTCGACTCGCAGCGACACCAGCGCCCGCCACGGCTCGCCCTCGGCCGGGACGACCAGGATCGCGGCCGACTGACGCCCGCGCAGATCGCCCCCCTCGCGCTCGGCGGCATCGAGCGCGTCGAGGAGCCGGAAGGTGAGCGTTCCCGATCCCGCGCTCGCCGCAAACGCGTCGAGCATGGCCGGCCACACGCGCTCGGAGGCCATGATGTTGGCCTGGCAGGAGACCCCCTCGCCGGTGATGTGGCCGGCCTGGGCAATGCATTTGGGTCCGGTGTGGACACCGACCCGGCCGGCCGCGTCGACCACGGCGACCTGGCGGGAGGGACCGCCGGGATCGGCGGCCACGAGCTGGGCGAGCGCGTCGGGCGCCGGCACTCCGTCGGCCAGCAGGTCCAGGGCGCGCGGGCCGTAGGCCGCCTCGGCGTTGGCCTGGGTGGCCACGGCGCCGATCCCGGGTCGCGCCCAGGTGACGATCGAGCCGACCGAGAACCAGTGCGATTGCACCGCCACCCCGAGCTCCCCGGTATCCGGATCGCGGGCGACGATCGAGTAGGTCACGGTTGGGGTGGGTCCTTTCGGTACCAGCGCGGCGAAGTGGTGGGCGGCGGCTTGAGCGATGCGCGGACCACGATCATGCGTGGCTCCTGCGCCGCGATCGCGGTTCGCAGGGCCTCCTCGAACTCGGGGCCGAAGCCGTCCGCACGCATGCTCGTCAGACCGAACGACGCGGCCAGCGCGGCGAAGTCGGGCGTGAGCAGGTCCACGCCGAACGGCTCCTCCCCGGCCAGGATCTGGTCGAAGCGGAGCATCCCGTAGCCGCCGTCGTCGACCAGCACGATGGTGACCGGGATCCGCTCCTGGACCACCGTTGCCAGCTCACCACATGCATACATGAAGCCGCCGTCCCCGCACACGCACACGGTCGGGCCGGCGCCGGCCAGCGCGGCGCCGAGCGAGGCGGGGAAGCCGAAGCCCAGCGTGCCCCAGCCGAGCGGATAGGCGAGCTTGCGCGGGGCCGGCACCCGCCAGTAGCCGCCCAGCCAGTAGCCGGGGATGCACATGTCGGTGACCACCACGGCGTCTTTCGGCAGGGCGCGGTGCATGACCTCGAGCAGGTCGGCGGCGCCCGGCTCGTCGTCGCGCACCCAGGCCTCGACCTCGGCGCCGATCCGGCTCAGGCGGCGTTCGAGCTCGGGGAGGCCGGGGCGGGCGTCGACCCGGCGCACCAGCTGCTCGATCACGGAGCGGGCGTCGCCGATCAGCGCCACGTCCGCGGCGTAGTTCTTGCTTGCCTCGGTCTCGTCGAGGTTGACCGCGATCAGGGTCGGCGGCGCGGGCATCTTCCAGTTCTGCGTGTTGGTGCCGTCGAGGTCGGTGCCGACCGCGAGCACGACATCGGCCTCGTCCCATAGCGCGCCGATCTCGGGGGCGTGCACGGGGCCGGGGACCGCGCAGGGATGATCCGGGGCGAGCAGCCCGCGGCCCATGTAGGTGGTCACCACGGGGGCGGCCAGCTTCAGCGCGAGGTCGCCGACCGCGGGCCCTGCCTCGGCCCGCAACGCCCCACCCCCGGCCCAGATGAGAGGGCGTTCGGCACGCGTCAGCAGCTCGGCGGCATGGCGGAGCGGCGGCGGATCGGGCACCGGCGCCATGACCGTCGTTAGCCCGGCGGCGGCGGCCTCGGCCGAAAGCAGGTCGGTCGGCACACCGAGATACACCGGCGCGGTGGGGGCGGCGAGCGCCGTCCGGCCGGATTCGAGCGCGGCGCCGGCGATCTCGTCGGCGCTTCGCAGCAGGCGCGCCGCCTTGGTCACCGGGGC
>JAFAWR010000355.1 GCA_019241635.1 Solirubrobacterales bacterium | reverse complement strand
GGGCCGATGCCTCGGGTACAGTGAAGTTATGGATCCCGCCATGTTGAGAGAGCAGATCGCCAGGGGTGAGTACCGCGTGGACACCACGGCGGTGGCCGATGCCCTGCTCCGCCGCCTTCAGACCGAGTGCTCGTACCCGGCCAGCGGCCCGTCGGCGTCGAGGAAGACCAGGCCGGGTTCTCCCTCCACCACCGACCCGATCCACGTCATGTTGCGCGGGCTGCTCGGCCCCGGCAGGCAGGCGCACAGCTCGTAGTCCTCGCCCGCGGTGGCGGCGAACCGCCCCGGGTCGACTCCGAGCTCGGCCGCGATCTCGGCCACGCCGTCGGCCAGCGGGAGCGCGGCCAGCTCCAGCTCGATCCTCACGCCGCTGCGCCGGGCCAGGTGCCCGGCATCGGTGGCCAGTCCGTCGGAGAGGTCGATCATCGCCGTGGCGCCGCCCGCGGCGAGCGCGCGGCCGTCTTCCAGGCGCGGCCGGGGCGTCGCGTAGCGCGCGTGGAGGGCCGCCCTGGTGGCCTGGTCGAGACGGGCGCCCGCCCGGTTTTCGAGCAGCGCCAGCCCGGCTCCCGCGCCTCCCAGCCGGCCGGTGACGCCCACCCGATCGCCGGGCCGCGCCCCGTCCCGTCCGACCAGCTCGTCCGCGTCGTGCGCCCAGCCGACCACGGTGAACGACACCGTGAGAGCGGGGGCGCCGGTGACGTCGCCACCGGCGATCACCATGCCGACGTCCTCGGCCAGGGCGTGGGCGCCCTTCACGAGCGCGGTCGCCGCCTCGGTCCCGAAGCCGCCGGGCAGCCCAAGCACCAGGTAGGCCTCGCCCGCTCGGGCGCCCATCGCGGCCAGGTCCGACACGGCGCCGGCCAGCGCGCGGTGCCCGATCTCCTCCGGGCGCAGCTGATCGGAGCGGAAGTGGACGCCGTCAACCATGGCATCGACCGAGGTCACCGCGTAGCGGTCAGCCCGGACCACCGCCGCGTCGTCGCCGACCGAGCGGATCACGCGGCCGCCCGCGCCCCCCAGCAGGGCCTCGAGCGCGCCGATCAGCTCGAGCTCGCTCAGCGGTGCCGGTAGACGATCCGCGCTCGGTCGAGGTCGTACGGCGAGAGCTCGACGCGGACCCGATCGCCGGGCAGGATCCGGATCCGGAAGCGGCGCATCTTGCCGGCCACGTGGCCGAGCACCACGCGGTCCATGTTGTCGAGCTTCACGCGGAACATCGCGTTCGGCAGAGCCTCGACAACCTCGCCTTCGAGTTCGACTTTTTCTTCTTTGGGCATGCTCTTCGGGTCTCCGGTTCCCGTAAGAGTAGTGGGTATGCTTGGCCACTCGCCCGGTCTGGCTGGGCCGTACGTAAAAAGCGACCCTCCTGGAGGACCGTTGTCCGCACTTAAGGAAGCGCTCAAGAACGAGTACACCAAGCAAATCCTGCGCGCCACGGGCGTTCGGAAGGTTGGCCTTCAGCAGCGCAAGACGCCGCACTACCGCATGCCCCTGCTCGAAGACGCCGGCGGCTGGATGAAGCTGAAGAAGTACGAGGGCCCCGCGATCGACCCCTCGGAGTGGGAGAGCCTGACCTACACGACGTACTCGAGCGATCCGACCACGTTCTTCGCCCCGATCACCTCGGCGACCGGCGAGATCGAGCTCAAGGGCTTCTGGGAGTACGGCAAGGCCGACCTCGACGGCGTGTTCACCTCGAACGCCGAGAAGTGCCCCTCGGTCGTCAAGTGGGTCGAGTCGATCGGCGCCCGGTTCGGCCGCGTACAGCTCCTGCGCATGAAGGCGAACACCATGCGCGAGTGCCGCTGGGGCCTGCACCTGGACAACAACAACCAGGGCAATCCCGAGAACCAGGGCTGGGTCGTGCGCGTGTGGCTCGAGCTGACTGACGATGCCTCGAGCTCGCTGGTCGTCCGCCCGACCGAGTTCGACCGCAAGGGCGAGGTCCGGATCGAGCTGCCCAAGTACCAGCAGGCCGTGGTCGACTCCGAGTATCTGTGGCACGGCGGCCACCACGACTCAGATCACATGCGCTACGCGGTGATCGCGTCGGTTGAGAGCGGTCCGGCGCTCGAGCGCTGGATCGAATCGCAGCGCATCTCGTGAACGGCCACTAGCCAAACCTACTTGGCCGAGATGTAGCAGAGCCGCGCCCCAGGCGAGCGCGGCTCTGCTCTTAGCTCCTCAGTGAGACGTCATCAGTGACGTCACTTTCGGACGCCGATTGACACATACGTATTCGTGGCTTTCCCCTGACTCTTCCCGAGTGGGGAACGCTAGAGGCGGTCATTGGCCCGGTCAAGGCGTGCCGCGCAGGTTTGTCCGAACGGAGGATGGCGCACGGGTCCATTCGGGCGATATGACTCTGACCTATGCGGCCAGGTGAGTCACCGTCAACCTGGCGCCGTTACCCGTGCTTGCCGTGGTGGCCGTGGCCGCCGGTGCCGCCGCCCCCGGTGGGAGCCACCCCGCCGCCACCGGACTGGACCGTGGTGGTCGGCGACGTCGTCTTCTTGGGGGCCGGCGGCTGGGCGTACAGGTTCGGGTTGCTGTACGCGCTCGGGCCGGATTGCGGACCGTTCTGAGTGGTGCTCGGTGACCGGGCCGACGAATGCGGGCCCGTGAACGCGGTACCGGTGAAGTACGTGGTCGGAGTCGGGAAGTCACCGCAGTAGCCGTTTGACGCGGCCTGCATGAAGTCCTTCCAGATGGGTGCCGCCGCGGTCCCGCCGAACCCGTAGGTGCCCATCGGAACGTTGCCCTGTGGGTAGCCGACCCAGACCGCGGTGGCCAGCTTGGGCGTGTAGCCGACGAACCAGGCGTTGTCCTCGTTCTCCGCCGTGCCCGTCTTGCCCGCGGCCGGGCAGCCGTAGTTGGCGTTAGTTCCGGTTCCGTCCTGGATCACGGTCTTCAGTACTTGGGTGGCGGCATATGTCTCGCCGTCGGTGAACACACGGTTTCCCTGCGGCTGGCCGAGGTTCACCACCTTGCCGTCCGGGAACACGACCTTGCTCAAAATCGTCGGCGGGATATGGA
Source organism: Solirubrobacterales bacterium (assembly GCA_019241635.1). GTDB lineage: Bacteria > Actinomycetota > Thermoleophilia > Solirubrobacterales > Solirubrobacteraceae > Palsa-465. The sequence goes on along the minus strand of JAFAWR010000355.1, from coordinate 4,614 downwards.
TGCCGCCGTTGGCCAGCGTGGCGTAGGCGTCGGCCATCTCGAGCATCGTGCAGCATTTGTAGAGACCTCCGATCACCTCGGACGGGTAGCCGGTCAGCTCCGAGGTGATGCCCATGGCGTGCGCGGTCGCGTCGAGCTTGGCGTAGCCCTCGTCCTCGGCGAGCTGGGCGAACACCGTGTTGTCGGACACCGTGGTCGCCTTGGTGACGCTGATCGTGCCCTGATAGCTCAGCTCGGCGGTGTGGACCGACCAGGTCGGATCGAACGGATTCCACCCGGCAGGCAGGAACTTCGACGTGTAATAGGTCTGGTTGGGGTCCCCGTCGTAGTCGTGGATCAGCGTCATCAGCGCGAACACCTTGAACGCCGATCCGGTCTGTCGCTCGGCCTGCACCGGGAAGTCGAACTTGGTCTGCTGATACGTCGCCGAGGAGGCGATGGCCAGGATGTTCCCGTTCGAGGGATCGACGGTGGCGAGCGCGGCCGCGGGCTGAGCGTCGAGCACGGGTCCACCGACGTGGTTGTGGATTGCCGTCTCGGCCTCCTGCTGCATGTGCAGGTTGATCGTCGTGTAGACCTTGAGCCCGCCGTGCTCGACGGTGTTCGCACCGAACTTCCGGTCGAGCTGCTGCTCGATGTAGTCGAAGATGTACGGCTGGCTGTGATCGATGAACCGCGCGTTGGGGTGGATCTGCAGCGGCTGCTTCATCACCGCGTTGGCCAGGCTCTGCGAGATGTAGTGCGATTGCACCATCGCCTGGAGCACCTCGTTGCGGCGCTGCGTGGCGGCATGCGCATCGACCGTCGGGTTGTAGCTGGTGGGTGACTGCGGCAGCCCGGCCAGCAGCGACATCTGCGCCAGGTTGATCTTCCACACCGGCCGGTTGAAGAACATCAGCGCGGCGGCCCCGACGCCGACCGCCTCCTCGCCGTTCGTGGTCCCGTACGGGACGTCGTTGAGGTACTGGTTGAGGATCCAGTTCTTCGTGTGCTTGCTCTCGAGCTGCTCGGCGAGCTTGGCCTGGATGATCTTGTACTTGAGGTCGCGGTGCTCGTGGTATTTCGACGGGAGATACACCTGGTTGACCAGCTGCTGAGTCAGCGTGGACGCTCCCTGCAGCGAGTTGCTCTGGCCGAGCAGGTCCTTCACCCCCGCGCGCAGGATCCCCTGGTAGTCGAGCGCGCCGTGCTGGTAGAAGCGCCGGTCCTCGATCGCGATCGTCGCCTCCTTGAGGCGCTGCGGGATCTGGCTCGGCGAGACGTAGGTCGAGATCGTGTCTGTGTGCACGTAGCCCAGCAGGCTCCCGTCGGAGGCGTAGACCGCCGTGGGCGGGTTGGAGTGGCGCGCCGGCAGCTGGCTCAGGTTCGGAGCCGAATCGGCGGTCGCGACGACCCAGCCGACCGCGAGCAGTGCAGCGATGGCCACCGCGCAGACGGTCAGGATCCCGCTCATCAACAGGACGCGGCCCACGGGATGTCCGCGGTTGTGACGGCGGCGGCGCTGTCGTTCGCGTCGGCTCATGGCGGGAAGCTGCGGCGGGCAATCGCCGGTGCGCAGGGGCATCTCTGCACCGGGACCGGGTCAGTGTAGCTCGCAGGCTGTTTCGGCCTGCCGGTTCGGGCTCCTGCACGGCGGGCGCTTCCTCCCGCGTTCGCGCCCCGGCCGTGCTGGCGCGTCCTCCCGCGTTCGCGCCCCGCCGTGCTGGCGCGTCCTCCCGCGTTCGAGCCCCGGCCGTGCGAGACTCGCCGCCGCCATGTCCGCTCCCCGTCCGGCCGCCATCCTGCTCGACGCCCTCGGCACGCTGGTGGCCCTCGAGCCTCCCGCGCCTCGCCTGCGCGCCGAGCTGGCCCAGCGATTCGGCCTGCAGATCAGCGAAGCCGACGCGGCCCGGGCGATCGCCGCCGAGATCGCCTACTACCGCACCCACCTGGATGAGGGCGGGGACGAGATTCGCCTCGCCGCGCTTCGGCGCCGCTGCGCCGAGGTGCTCCGCTCCGCACTCCCCGGCGAGGGCGCCGGCCTGGATCTCGATCCGCTCCTTCACGCGCTCCTCGCCTCGCTGCACTTCACGGCTTTCCCCGACGTCCGCCCCGCGCTCGAGTCCGCCCGCGAGCGCGGTCAGCGCCTTGTCGTGGTCAGCAACTGGGACGTGTCGCTGGTCGGGGTCCTGCGCCGGCTCGAGCTCGAGCCGCTCCTCGACGGGATAGTGACCTCGGCCGCCGCCGGCGTGCGCAAGCCCTCGCCGGCGATCTTCGCGCAGGCGCTCGAGCTGGCCGGGGTCGGCGCCGGCGAAGCCGTCCACGTCGGCGACACCCTCGACGAGGACGTGGCCGGAGCACGAGCCGCGGGAATCGAGCCCGTGCTCATCCACCGGGGCGACGGCCCGCCGGTCACCGGCGTCCGCACGATCTCGAGCCTGGCCGAGCTGGCCTCCCTACCCGCTGCGTGAGACGCGACGGGCGCCCTAAAGTCTTCGTGGCGATGTCCAGCGTCCCGCCGCCGCGCGTAACCTCGTCGCCGCCCGCGCCGCCCCCGCCCCCGGATCCGGCGCCCGCGGCGTCCGGTCCGTCCCGCGAGGTGCCCTGGCCGATCTGGACCGCGCCAGCCGCCGTTCTCACCGGGCTCGTGGTCGGGATTTTCGGCAGCGTCCTGGTCGCTGGCATCGGGGCGGCCGCGGGCTCCAGCAAGAACGCGCCCGCCGTGAACCTGATCAGCGACTTCGTATTCGACGTCGGCTTCGTCGTCACCGCGCTGTATTACGCCTCGCTTCGCGGCCGTCCCCGGCCCGAGGACTTCGGCTATCGCCGCATCGCCCTGGCCCTCGGCATCGGTGCCTGCGTGGCCGGTGGTATCGGCTACTACATCGTGACCGCGGCCTATCAGTCGCTCGTCCATCTCCACGGCAGCGACAAGCTCCCCCAGAGCCTGGGTGTCGGAAGCAGCACCGCGGCTCTGATCGGCGCCGGCGTGTTCGTCTGCGTGGTCGCGCCCATCGCCGAGGAGTTCTTCTTCCGCGGCTTCATCTTCGGCGCGCTGCGCCGCTGGCACGTCGTGATCGGCGGCCACGACATCGGTATCTGGCTGGCCGCGGCGGTCACCGGGATCCTGTTCGGCCTCGCCCACACCGGCTCGGCCGCCGCCCAGTACCTGATCCCGCTCGGCTTCCTCGGGTTCGTCCTCTGCCTGGTCCGCTGGCGCACCGGCTCGCTCTACCCCTGCATGGCCCTTCACTCGATCAACAACGCCCTCGCCCTCGGCGTCAACCAGCTGCACTGGGACGTCGGCCCGATCCTGGCCCTGCTGGCCGCCTCGGTCACCGTCGTCGGCGCAATCACCCTGCCACTGGCGAGGCGCCCCGCGCTGCTCCTCGAGTCCTAGCCGCCCGCCGCTCCTCGAGTCCTAGCCGCCCGCCGCTCGCCGAGTCCTCGCCGCCCCCTAGTCGCTCGCCGCTCGCCGAGTCCTCGCCGCCCCCAAACCACCGTCCCGGGCGCCCCGCGTGATTTACTTCCGATCGTCATGGGGGTGCTTGCTGGCCGGGTCTCCGCAGTTGTCGCGCTTGTCGCGGCGATCCTCGCGGTGTCGGCGTTCCCCGCCGCTGCCGCCACGCCGCCGGCCAAGCCGGCCCAGGGCGCGCTGCGTCTCACCATCCCCGACGCGTTCGTAGTCGGCGGGCACCTGGTCACCGTGCCGGGTCGGGTCGTCCACGTGGACGGGGTGGTCCGGCCGTACGTTCCCGGTCAGACCGTGCTCGTGAAGGCGCTCCTGGGCAGCCGGCAATTCAAGATCAAGCGAGTAGCGATCAGTCCGGCGCCCGGTGCAAAGAGCGGGCGATTCAGCGTGGCCCTGTCGAGTCCGGGAGCCGGCCAGGTGACCGTGCAGGTCGGCCACACGCGCACGGCCACCCTGAGCGGCCTCCTGGCCCGTCGTGGCTTTGCCGCACTCGCCGAGCAGGCTGGGTTCGGCTCACGCGGGCCGTTCGTGGAGCTGATCCAGCAGCGTCTGGCCGCGCTTCACTTCTACATCCCGCAGACCGGCGTGTACGACAGCGGCACCGGTCTCGCCATCGACGCGTACCACCGGCTGCTCCATTGGGGCACCTACCAGACCCTCGATGGGCGCACGGTCAGCTACCTGCTGGACGGCTTCGGCGAGTTCAAGCTCCGCTTCCCGAGCCACGGCCGCCACGCCGAGGGCAACCTCTCGCTCCAGCTGCTGGCACTGGCCGACGGCTCGCACGTCTACCAGATCTATCCGATCAGCTCGGGCAAGCCGTCTACGCCGACGATCCTGGGCGACTTCCACGTTTACTCGAAGGTCCCGGGCTACCTCCCCGACGGGATGTACTTCTCGAACTTCTTCATCAGCGGCTACGCCATCCACGGCTACAACCCCGCCCCGGACTATCCGGCCAGCCACGGCTGCATGCGCGTGCCGATCCCGGATGCGCTGTCGATCTTCGACTGGCTGCAGATCGGGAACTGGGTCGACGTCTACTACTAAGCCCGCGCCGCCGAGAACCGGGCCAGATACCCCAGCCCCAGGCCGTACACCAGCACGGCGAACAACGCCGGCAGGCCGTGCTTGACCCACAGGTTCGTCGACTGGACGATCGC
>JAFAWR010000269.1 GCA_019241635.1 Solirubrobacterales bacterium | reverse complement strand
GACGCGCTCCATCAGGCCCTCCGCGAGGCGGTGGCCGAGCAGGTCCTGGTGGCCGGAGAAGACGGCCGCCTGGCCTTCCGCCACGCGTTGCTGCGTGAAGCGCTCTACGACGATCTGCTGCCGGGCGAGCGCAGCGAGCTGCACCTGGCCCTGGCCCAGGCGCTCGAGGAACGCCTCGACATCGCGGGCGACCGGGGCCTCGAGTTCATCTCGGCGATCGCCTATCACTACGCCGCCGCGGGCGATCAGCCGGCCGCGCTGCGGGCCACCGTTCAGGCTGCACTGGCCGCGCGCGAGGCGCGGGCCTACGGCGACGCCGCCGATCTCGCCGAGCGCGCGCTCGACCTGTGGCCGCGGGTCCCCGACGCGGCCGGGATGATCCCGCTCGACCACGTCGAGCTGCTCACCCTGGCGTCGGCCGCGCATCGCTCCGCCGACGACCGCGGGCGCGCCGAGGTCCTGCTCCACCGCGCGCTGAAGGAGCTAGATCCGCAAGCCGATCCCCGACGATACTCGTGCTTGCTCGACGAGCTCTCGCGCATCCAGTTCACGCTCAACCGGGGACTCGAGGCGGTCGAGACGGCCGAGCGCGCGCTGGCCCTCCTCACCGGCGACGAGGTAAGCCCGGAGCGCGCCTCGCTCGAGGTCTGGCTGGCGCGGATCCGGGTTCTCCGGGGCCGCTATCGCGAGGCGATGACCGACGGCCGCGCCGCGCTGGCCACGGCCCGCGCGGCCGGCGACCGCAGTTCGGAAAGCGAGGTGCTCAACACGCTCGGCATGGCCCAGATCGCGCTGGGCGACATCGACGAGGGGGTGTCCTGCCTGCGCGCGGCGATCGAGATCGCCATCGAGGACGACGACATCGGAAGCATCGAAGGCGGATACGCCAACCTGGCCGATTCGCTCAGCCTGGCCGGCCGGACGCTCGAGGCGCTTGAGGTGGCCAAGGAGGGGCTCGCCGCGTTCGCCGCCCGCGGCGCCCGGGTGACCAACTGGCTGCAGCTCACGGTCTCGGACCTGTCCTTCCAGGCCGGCGACTGGCCGAGCGCGCGCGAGCACTTCGATCAGGTCGCCGCCCATCCGGCCGGCCGGACGCTGATCTTCCGCCTGCTGCGCGAGACCGAGCTGGCGCTCGGGTTCGGCGATGACGCGCGGGCCGTCGAGTGCCTCGAGGAGCTCGAGCCGCTGATCAGCCGATCCTCGGAGCCGCAGTGGATCGGAGAATTCGGCACGCTCAAGGCCGAGTGCCTGCGGCGCGGGCGCGATCTCGCCGCCGCACGCGCCGCGGTGGGGGCCGCGCTCGACCGGATCGAGCTGTGCACCGACGATGTCATGCGGATCGCGCGCGTCACCGCCGCCGGGATGCGAGTCGAGGCGGACATCGCCCAGCGCGCGCGGGACCTGCGCGAGCGCGGGGACGAGCGCGATGCGCTGGCCCGGGCGCGGATTCACATGCAGCGCCTGAACGCCGCGGCCCAGGAGGGCGGACCGGTGGAGCGCGCCTGGCGCGCGGTCGGCGCCGCCGAACTGTCCCGGGCGCGCGGCCGCAGCGATCCGAAACTGTGGCGCGCATCGGCGCGGGAATGGGAAGCCCTGTCTCGTCCCTTCCAGCAGGCGGTTGCGCTGTGGCGAGGCACCGAGGCGCAGATCGACGCGGGCGATCGAGTTGCGGCTGGGCAAACCGCACAGGCCGCGCTCGAGATCGCTCGGCGGCTCGGGGCCGGGTGGCTGGCCGGCGAGGTGAGCACTCTGTCGCAGCGCGCCCGCCTCGATCTCGGGGAGCCGGTGGGTGAGCTCGTACGCGCCTCGGAGTCAAACGGCGACGCGGCGGGCTCGGGCTCGGGCTCGGGCTCGGGGGAGGACCCGTTCGGGCTGACCGCGCGCGAGCGTCAGGTGCTGTCGCTCCTGGCCGAGGGCGCCACCAACCGACAGATCGGGGCGGCGCTGTTCATGGCCGAGAAGACGGCCAGCGTGCACGTTTCGCGGATCCTCAGCAAGCTTGGCGTGCGAAGCCGTACTCAAGCCGCGGCTGTGGCGCACCGGCTGCATCTGGGCTGACCGGCTCCGGTTCGAGGACCGGGGCCTCCGCGATCACGATCTCGAGCAGGGCGCCGACGAGGCTCGAGTCGAGCTGGGTCCCCGAGGCGGCCCTGAGCTCCGCCTCGGCGGTGGCGTAGTCGAGGGCCTTGCGGTAGGGGCGGTCGGTGCGCATGGCGTTCCAGGTGTCGCAGCAGGAGATGATCCGGGCCTCGAGGGGGATCTGTTCGCCGGCTAGTCCGTCGGGGTAGCCGCCGCCGTCCCAGCGCTCGTGGTGGGAGCGCACGATCATCCCGACTTCGCGCATGAACCCGCCGACGCGGTCGAGCATCTTCTGGCCCTCGATCGTGTGGGTCTTGATGATCGTCCATTCGTGGGGGTCGAGCTTGCCGGGCTTGTTGATGATCTCCTTGGGGATGGCGATCTTGCCGACGTCGTGCAGGAGCGCGGCGAACTCGAGGTTGCGCTGGCGCTCGGGGGTGAGGTTGAGGTGCTCGGCGAGCTCGAGTGCGAGCGTGACGACGCTCTTGCAGTGCTCGCCGGTGTAGCCGTCGTCGGCTTCGATGACGTCGCCGAGGACGAGGGCGGTGCCGCGGTAGGCGCTCGAGAGCTCGAGCATTCCCT
>JAFAWR010000248.1 GCA_019241635.1 Solirubrobacterales bacterium | reverse complement strand
GAGCTCCTTGAGGACGTGCTCGGTGGCGCGCCACCAGTCCTCGGGGTCCTGCTCGGCCCATCCGGGGCGCGGGGTGGAGAGCGGGTATTCGGCTTCGGTCCGCGCGAGGACCGTGCCCTCGGGGTCGATCGCCACGCCCTTGGTGGCGGAGGTGCCGACGTCGATGCCGAACAACGCCGTCATCGGGGGGGAGAAGAGGTCGGTCCCGCGGGCTCTGGATGTACGTGATGCCTCCACCTCCCACCCCCGAGAACTTGGGAAGAAACTATGACTATTTCAGGGTTTCTTCCCAAGCGATCGACCGGGCGATCGCCGGGGTGGCGGCGAGGCAGCAGGGCTGCATCACTCGGCAGCAGCTGCTTGGCCTTGGACTCGACGACGCGGCGATCGCATACCGGGTCAAGATCGGGCGGCTGTACCGCGTGTTCCGGGGCGTGTACTCGGTTGGCCGCCCGCCGGGCAGTCCGCAGGAGTGGGCCAGCGCGGCGGTGCTCGCGTGCGGGGCGGGCGCGGCGCTGAGTTTCGGGTCGGCGATGGCGTTGTGGGGCTATTGGCGCCAGTGGGATCGGCCCTATGAGGTGACTGTGGTCGGGGACCGGCGGACGAGTGGCATCCGAGTTCACCGCTCGACCACCCTTCACCGGCGCGACGTGACCACGCAGCTGGGGATACGGGTGACCACACCCGCGCGGACGATCTTCGACATCTCGCCCCGGCTGACCGACAAGGCGTTCAAGCGCACGGTGAGCAACGCGCTTCATTCGCCTTGGCTGACCGAGGATCAGCTGGCCGAGGCGGTGGTGTTGCATCCCATCCTCCCGGGCGCGAAGCGAGCCGCAGCGCTGGTCGGGCTGCCGGGAACCCCCACGCGATCTGCCTGGGAGGACGACTTCCCGACGTTTTGCGCGAGGCATGGCCTGCCGACACCGGTGATGGGAGCGCGGGTGTGCGGATACATCGTCGACGCGCTGTTCATGGCCGAGCGGGTGATTGTCGAGCTGGACAGCCGGGAGTACCACATGAATGCGATCGCCTTCGAGACCGATCGGGAACGCGATGCCGAGACGCTCGCGCACGGATTCGTGACGCTGCGAATGACATGGGAGCGGATGGGACAGCGGCCGCATCGGGAGGCGAAGCGGCTGGGGGCGATCCTCGCCGCTCACGCCCCGAGGGCGGCGTAGACGATCTCGTAGGCCCGCACGGCGTCTTTGGCCTGCTGGGCTTCGCGGAGCGCGGCGTCGTCGATCCGGCCCGCGACCGTGTCGATGAATTGCCATTGCAGAACTGAGCGGCGGACGGCGCCGACTTGATCCTCGGTGTAGGGGTAGAGGTCGAATCCGAGTCGCTCTCCGTTTGAGCCATAGCCGCAGCGGCGGAATTCCAGCGCGAGCTCGAGGGTTTCCATGAAGGCGGTGGCGCCGACCATGTTGTCGTCGTCGAACGTTCCCCAACCGGAGTTGGCGTGCTGGTGGCCGAGCAGGCCCTCGGAGGCAAGCAGCGCCGCGTATTCCGGGAGGTGCTCGCCGTTCATGATCAGGTGCTGCCAGTCCATGTTGATCTGAACGTTCTCGAGTCCCTGGTCGCGGAGCTTGTGCACGACGAACAGGCACATGCCGATGTTGCGCATGAGGATCTTCATCGCGGGCTCGGAGTTCTTGTGCTCGAGCAACAGCTTGACCCCGCGCTCCCCGCAGATCGACGCCGCCTCGCCGAGACCCTCGATCAGCCACCCCCACGACTCGGCGTAGGGAGTCTGGAACGGGTAGTTGTAGCCCTCGCCGCCCGGCCACACGATCAGATGCGCACCGAGCGAGCCGGCGAACTCGGCCGCGTCGCGCAGAATCCGCTTCGCTTCACCGCGCAACTCGGGATCCGGGTTGACCAGCCCCCCGCGGCCGAAACGCGGATCGAGATGCAGGCCGCCCGCTATGCAGTAGATGTCATGGTCGCCCAGCGCGGAACGGACCTCGTCGAGGTTCTCCTCCGAAAGCTCGTTCGGATAGTGGAACTCGTAGCCGTCCATCAGATCGCCGAGCCCGTCGACCGCCCGGTGTACCTTCTCGGCCACCGGCTCAGGCTCATACCCGTGCTTGGGCTGATAGCCGACTGGGACGAATCGCGTAACCATCGGTCCGAACGCCCAAATCCCCAGGCTGGTCTTCATCAGCGCTCCCTTCGAGTTCGTCGCGTGCCGGGCGATCTTAATCCCGCGGGCCGGTTAGCGCTAACATGCCGCGATCGGCGAGGGTTTTCCGGGGGGACGCGCCGCCGCAGGTCGGGCGTGCGCAGGAGGAGCTGAGATGCAGACCGGGGACGACATAGCCGCAGCCGAATCGGGCGACGGTAACGCATCGGCGGGGCCAGCCGGGTTTGGTGACCGTGACGCATCGGCCGGGCCAGCCGGAATTGGTGACGGTGGCGCATCGCCGGGGTTAGCCGACGCGGCCTCGCCACGCCAGCGCGCCCGTGCACCGGTGATGTCCGACGTCGGCCGGCTGGCCGGCGTCTCGCACCAGACGGTCTCGCGGGTGATCAACGGCAGCCCGCACGTCCGGCCGGAGACGCGGGCCAAGGTGACCGCGGCAATGGAGGAACTCGGCTACCGCCCGAACCCGGTGGCGCGGGCTCTGGTCACCGGCCGCTCCAAGATGCTCGGCGTGGTGAGTTTCGACACCACGCTGTACGGCCCGGCCTCGACGCTGTTCGGAATCGAGCGGGCGGCGCACGAGTCGGGCTACTTCATCATCGTGGCCAGCCTGGAGTCGCTGAACCGCTCCTCGGTGGTCGACGCGGTCGAGCGGCTGCGCCGCCAGGGAGTGGACGGGATCATGGTCATCGCGCCGCATGCCGAGGCGGGCGAGGCGCTGCTTCATGCCCCCACCGACGTGCCGCTGGTGGCGGCCGAGGCCGGGCCCGAGCATGGCGCCGCGGTGGTGGCCGTCGACCAGGTGGCGGGCGCGGTCAGCGCCACGCGGCACCTGCTCGAGCTCGGGCATCGCACGGTGTGGCACATCAGCGGGCCCCGCAACTTCATCGAGGCCAGGCAGCGCCACGAGGGGTGGATGAACACGCTCAGAGACGCCGGCGCCGAGATCCCCGAGCCGCTCGAGGGCGACTGGAGCCCGCAGGCAGGCTATGAGCTGGGCCTCCGCCTGACCGCCGATCGGTCGGTCACCGCGGTGTTCGTGGCCAACGACCAGATGGCGCTCGGGCTGTTGCGCGCGGTGCACGAGGCCGGGCGGGAAGTGCCCGGAGACCTCAGCGTGGTGGGCTTCGACGACATCCCCGAGGCGGCCTACTTTTTGCCGCCGCTGACCACGGTCCGCCAGGACTTCATCGAGATGGGGAGGCGCAGCCTGCGGATGCTGCTGCGGCGGATCGAGACCGGCCGGCGCGCCTCGGCCGAGCCGCTGGTTCCGCCGGAGCTGGTGGTTCGGGGCAGCACCGGCCCGCCGCCCACGCCCTGACCGATCCCAGCCGGCGCCCTGACCGATCGCTGCCGGCGCGCTGACCGATCGCTGCCGGCGCGCTGACCGACCACCGCCGGCGCGCTGACCGACCACCGCGGACGGGCCGAGTGTTAGGAGCGGTTTGGGCGTGCCTTGCCGACATTGACACTCGTCGGTTGTGATCGCTAACATGCCCGCCGCATCGAAGGCGAGAGGAGATATCAGGCGTGGGTCGAGCCGTGGTGGAGCGCGGCGTCGAACGCATGTGGGCAAACGAGCGAACCTGCTGGTCACGGGTGAACCCGCGGTGGATCGCTCGGCGATGCATTTGTCCTCCCACGCGTGCAGCGGGCATGGTTAGGGTGGACGAGCACCAGCCGCTCGTGGAGGCGTAGGTCGAGACGTTGAACGGACCAGAGGAGGAGCACAGGTGTCACCAGATGATGTGACGGGCGACGCAATCGAGCGGCTCGAGTGGGACGAGCGCAAGCTTCCGGACGACCCGTATAAGCGCTTCAAGCAGTTGACTCGGCGCACGGCGCTGACCGGCGGCGCGGCGGCGATCGCGGCGACCGTGCTCGAGGCCTGCGGCTCGAGTAAGACCACCACCTCGGCGGCGGCGGCGTCGAACGGGAGCGGGACGTTCGGGACCAGCAAGAGCAACCACTTCGTGATGATCTGTCACGTCACGACGAACTCGTTCTTCACCGCCACGATCTATGGCATCCAGGACGCCTGCGCGCTGACCGGCTCCTCGTACCAGTGGACCGGCTCCAACAACTCGATCATCAGCGAGATGGTCTCGGCGTTCAACTCGGCCATCGCGGCCAAGGCGAACGGGATCGGGTGCTGTCTGATCGACAACACGGCGTTCAACTCACCGGTCAATACCGCGCTCAGCCAGGGCATTCCGGTGATCGCGTACAACGCCGACGTCTCGGCGGGGGCCAAGAACAGCCGGATGGCCTACGTCGGACAGAACAACCTGACCGCCGGTGCCGCAGTTGGAGAGGCGATCCTCAAGGCCGGCGTGAAGTCGGGCGACCTGGTGGCCGGAATCATCGCGACTCCGGGGACCGGGAACATCCAGCCGCGGATCGACGGCGCCAAGCCCGTCCTGAAGGCCGCCGGAGTCAACTTCCAGGAGGTCGGAACCTCGGCCACCGAGGGCTCGCCGGAGTACAACAAGATCTCCTCGTGGTACGCCGGCAACAAGTCCGTGCGGTGGATGATGGCCGTGGACAGCGGCGACTCGAACGCCGTTGCGCAGTTCATCAAGAATCAGGGCCTGGCCGGCAAGGTCGGCGCCTCGGTGTGGGATGTCGGGTTGCCGGTCGTGCAGGCCATCCAGGCCGGCTACGTGACCGCGACGATCGACCAGCAGGCCTACCTGCAGGGCTTCGACACGATCATGCAGCTGTTCCTCTGGAACGTGTCGGGCGGGCTGATGAAGCCGACCAACACGGATACCGGACTGGGGATCGTCACCAAGGCGAACGTGACGCCGTACCTCACGCCGAGCCGGTTCGAGGGAACTTCGGCGGCCAAGAAGGCATTGTCGACGCCGTCGTCGATCTCGACCTAGACTCCCGCGAGCGTGCCCGCAGCCGCTCCAACGCCCGCTGCTGCCCCGGAGACCAGCCTCCCGGGGCAGCAGAGCGAGTCCGTGTCGCCGGGCCGTCGGGTCCTGCGCCTGTTCCTCTACCAGCGGGAGCTGACGCCGATCGTCATCACGATCGCGCTGTTCCTGTACTTCACGATCAAAGCCGGCTCGACGTTCACCGACTCGCTGAGCCTGAGCTCGGCGGCCGGCTACGCGGGGCCGATCGGCGCGATCGCCATCGGCCAGGTACTGCTGCTCGTGCTCGCCGAGATCGACCTGTCCGCCGGTCAGGTGTTCCTGTTCACCCCCTGGATGATGTACTGGATGCACAACGACGGGCTGCCGATCGTGATCGCCATCCTGATCGCGCTGCTCGCCGCCTGCCTGGTTGGTGCGATCAACGGGCTGATCACCGTGCGCCTGAACGTGCCCTCGTTCGTCACCACGCTGGCCACGAACTTCATCCTCTACGGGCTGGTGCTCGTCGAGTCAAACGACGCCGAGGCGTCGCCGATTCCCCTGAGCGGGCACACCGGCTTCGCCAGCCAGTTGATGGGGGCGTGGAAGTGGTCGGAGATCCTCTGGGTGGTCGCGCTGACGATCCTCCTCGGTGCGATGCTCAACCGAACGCGCTTCGGCGTTCGGATCATCGCCACCGGCGGCAACCTGATCGGCGCGGCCGAGGCGGGCGTGCCGATCCGGCGCGTCAAGGTCTGGTGCTTCGTACTGTGCTCGTTTCTCGCCGGTCTGGTGGGAATCGTCGACTCGATCAAGTACGGGACGCTGGATCCGGGCAACTTCGGCGTCGATTACATCCTGTACGCGGTCGGCGCCTGCGTGATCGGCGGGACCGCGCTCACCGGCGGGCGCGGGACGGTGCTGGGAGCACTCATCGGCGCGATCCTCATCGGCATCCTCGAGGACGGGCTGACGCTGACCGGAGTCAGCACGAACCAGTTCTTCATCTACGTGGGAGTGGTGATCATCATCGCGATGGCGCTGAACGTCCAGTTCGACCGGCTGATCGCCCGCTCGAGGTCGAGATGAGCGCGGCTCCCCAACCGTCCGAGCCCACGCCCCCCGCCGTCAACCGCGGCGAGGCCGTGCTCGAGGTCCGCGGCGTGACCAAGAGCTTCGGCGCGCTCCAGGTCCTGCGCGGCATCGACCTCACCCTGCGCCAGGGCGAGGTGCTCGGGCTGGTGGGGGACAACGGTGCCGGCAAGAGCACGTTCGTGAAGATCCTGAGCGGCTTCCACCCCCCCGACGGGGGTGAGATCCTCATCGGGGGAGCGCGCGCGACGTTCAGCTCGGTCGAGAGCGCCCGGACTCAGGGGATCGAGACGGTCTACCAGGATCTCGCGCTGATTCCGCAGCTCCCAGTGTTCCAGAACCTGTTCCTGGGTCACGAGCTGACCCGGCTCGGCCCGCTCCGCCTGCTCGACAAGCGTGAGATGCGCAAGCTCGCGCGCCAGTACCTCGATGACATCAACGTCAACGTCCCCAGTGTGGACGCCGAGGCCGCGCAGCTCTCCGGCGGGCAACGGCAGGCCATCGCGGTCGCCCGGGCCGTGCGCTCGGCGAGGAAGATCCTCCTACTCGACGAGCCGCTCTCGGCAATGGGCGCGCGCGAGTCACGCCTGATCATCGACCTGGTCAAGGACCTCTCTTCGAGCGGCCGCGTCTCGATCATCGTGATCGACCACAACTACGCCCATCTGTTCGAGCTGTGCGACCGGCTCAACGTCATCAACGGCGGTCGCATCACGCTCGACGTGCAGGTGCATGAGACGTCGATCGAGGAGCTCACAGAGCTGATGGTCTCGGCCTATCGACGTCAACTGGAAGAGGTACAGAACGCCGGTGCCTGAACCGGGCCCGCGGTGAGCGACTCGCGATACGCAATCGGCGTGGACTTCGGCACGGAATCGGGCCGCGCAGTCCTGCTCGATGTCTCCAGCGGCGAGCTGCTGGCCACCAAGGCGGTGCGCTATCCGAGCGCGGTGATCGACGAGAAGCTGCCCTCGACAGGCGAGCGGCTGCCCCACGATTACGCGCTGCAGGACCCCGATGACTGGGTGACCGTGCTTACGCGCGCGATCCCCGCGGTGATCAAGGAGAGCGGCGTCGACGCCGAGAAGGTCGTCGGGCTCGGCATCGACTTCACCTCGTGCACGGTGCTGCCCACCACCTCCGACGGCACTCCGCTGTGCACCCTCAAGCAGTGGCGCGAGCGCCGCCACGCCTGGCCGAAGCTCTGGAAGCACCATGCGGCGCAACCCGTGGCCGACCGCTTGAACGAGGTCGCGCTCGAGCGGGGCGAGGACTTCCTGGCCCGCTACGGCGGGCGCATCTCATCGGAGTGGTACTTCCCCAAGCTGATCGAGGTCTGGCTCGAGGACCGCGAGGTCTACGACGCGTGTGACGCGTTCATCGAGGCGACCGACTGGACCGTCTGGTGGTTGACCGGTTCGGAGTGCCGACAGACCGCCACCGCCGGCTTCAAGGCCATGTGGTCCCCGGAGGAGGGTCTGCCCCCAACCGAATACTTCACTGCGGCCTACCCGGGTTTCGACAAGCCGGGCGAGAAGCTGGGCGAGCACTTCGTCCCGCTCGGCTCCCAGGCCGGCACGCTCCAGCCCGACGTGGCCAAGAAGCTCAAGCTGCCGGAGTCCACGGCGGTCGCGGTCGGCAACGTCGACGCGTGGGTTTCGCTCCCGGGCGTCGGCGTCGAGGATCCGGGCACGTTCGTGATCGTGATCGGCACCTCGATCTGCGACATGATCGTCCACCCCGAGGAGACGCGCCTGCCCGGCATCACCGGTGTGGTCAAGGACGGGATCCTCCCCGGCCTGTACGGCTATGAGGCAGGCCAGGCGGCGGTCGGCGACATGCTGGCCTGGTTCGTGAACGACCTCGCGCAAGCTCCGGACAGCTACGGGGCTCTGGAGAAGGGCGCCGCCGAGCTCGCCCCGGGGGAGACGGGGCTGGTCGCGCTCGACTGGTGGAACGGCAACCGGACGATCCTGGCCGACGCGGATCTCACCGGGGCGATCTTCGGGCTGACCCTGCAGAGCACCCGCGAGGAGATCTACCGGGCGCTGCTCGAGTCGATCGCCTTCGGGAGCCGCCGGATCATGGACAACTTCGAGGAGCATGGCCTTGTGCTCTCGGAGATCGTGGCCTGTGGCGGCATCGCCGAACGCAGCCCGCTGATGATGCAACTCCTGGCCGACACCAGCGGACGACGCGTGCATGTTCCCGAGGTGAGTGAGATTCCGGCTCGCGGCGCCGCGCTGTTCGGCGCGGTGGCCGCCGGCGTGTTCGACGACATCGGCGCGGCGATCGAGGCGACCCGGCCCAAGAAGGTGCGCACCTACGAGCCGGACCTCGAGGCCAAGAAGACCTACGACCGTGTGTACGAGATCTATCGGACGCTGTACGAGTTCCTCGGCCGCTCCGACGCGCGGCTGCTGCACGAGCTGAAGCGGATCGGTACCGAAAGGAGCAGCGCATGAGCCGGAAACCCCGAATCGGACTGCTGGGCATCATGCAGGAGCTCTACGACGAGATGATCCCGGGGATCACCGAGCGCCAGGCGGGTTACGCGGAGTCGGTGGCGCAGCGTCTGGACGGGGTGGCCGACGTGCAGTTCCTGCGCCCGGCGCGAAACCGCGAGGACATCGAGGCGGTCACCCGCGAGTTGCTGGCCGCCAACGTCGACGGGATCGTGATCGTGATGCTCACCTATGGCCCGGCCATGCGCACGGTGCGGGCACTCCTGGACACGCCGGTGCCGGTGCTGCTGGCCAACATCCAGCCCGAGCGGACCATCACGCCCGCGTGGGACATGGCCGACCTCACCTACAACCAGGGGATCCACGGCGCGCAGGATCAGGCCAATGCGCTGGTGCGCTGCGGCGTGCCGTTCTCGGTGATCACCGGGGACTGGAAGTCACCTGAGTTCGAGAGTGCGTTCGCCGATTGGGCGTCCGCGGCGCAGACCGTGACCACGCTGCGCCGGACCCGGGTGGGGCTGCTCGGCTACCCGATGAACGGGATGGGCGACATCCTGTATGACCCGCCGGCCATGCTCCGCCGGCTTGGCGCGATGGTCGTGGCGGAGGACCTCGGGCCGATCGTCGCGCGGATCCAGGCCGTGTCCGACTCCGACGTGGATGCGGTCATCGAGCGCCACCGCGAACAGTTCGAGGTCGCCGGAGACCTGCCCCGCGAGCGTCACGCCTACGCCGCGCGGTTCGAGATAGCCCTTCGCGAGCTGCTCGAGGAAAAGGGCTACGCGGGCTTCTCGTTCCACTTCGACTCGATCGGCGGTGACGGGCGCTTCGAGCAATTGCCGCTGCTCGCGGCCTCGGACTTGATGGCCGACGGCTACGGGTTCGCCGCCGAGGGCGACACCAACACGGCCACGCTGATGTGCGCCGCCCAGACCCTGATCGGCCAGGCCCATTTCAGCGAGATGTACGCGATGGACTGGGAGCTCGACTCGGTGCTGATCAGCCACATGGGGGAGGGCAACTGGAAGATCGCTCGCCAGGACCGCCCGATCAAGCTGATCGACCGCCCGCTCGGCATCGGTCGCCTGGACAACCCGCCCACGCCGGTGTTCTCGGCCGAGCCCGGACCGGCCACCACGGCGGCACTCGTCCCGCTCGAGGGCGAGCTCTACCGACTGGTCGTGGGGCGCGGCGAGGTGCTCGACACCCCCGAGCTTCCCAAGGTCGAGATGCATTACTTTCACTTCCGCCCCGAAAGGGGTATGAGGGCGTTCATGGACGACTGGCTCACCTTGGGTGGACCGCACCACTTCGTGCTGAACCTCGGCGAGCATGCCGACCGGTGGCGCCGGCTGGCCGAATTGCTCGACCTCGAGTACGTGGAGATCTGAAAGCGCCTTGGGCCTGATCGAGGAGGTGCTCGAAGCCAACTGCGCGCTGGCGAGACATCGCCTGGCGGCGCTGACCTGGGGCAACGCCAGCGGGATCGACCGCGACGAGGGCGTCGTAGCGATCAAGCCGAGCGGCGTGGCCTACGACGAGATGACGACCGAGGACATCGTCGTCCTCGATCTGGACGGAAACGTGGTGTCAGGCGAGCGCCGGCCCTCGACCGACACTCCGACCCACCTGGCCCTGTACCGCGCGTTCGAGGAGATCGGCGGGGTGGTGCACACCCACTCCACCTGGAGCGTCGCCTGGGCCCAGGCCCAGCGCGAGATCCCCCTGCTCGGGACCACGCATGCCGACCTGTGCGCGCAGCCCATCCCGCTGACCCGCGCGCTCACCGACGAGGAGGTGGCCGAGGACTACGAGGGAGCGACCGGCACGGTGCTGGTGGAGGCGATCACCGAGCACGGAGGACCGTCCGAGCTTCCGTGCGCGCTCGCCCGCGGACACGCGCCGTTCTGCTGGGGCGCGAACCCGACCAAGGCGGTCGAGGTCGCGATCACGCTCGAGGAGGTGGCGCGGATGACGCTCCTGAGCACGGTGCTTGCACCGGACGCCGAGTCGCTCCAGGCCGCGGTGCGCGACAAGCACCACGATCGCAAGCACGGCCCGCAGGCATACTACGGGCAACCGTGACGGACCAGGACGGACTCAAAGCCGCAGAGGAGAAGATGCGCGAGGCGGGTCAGCCCGAAGCGGCGATCCGCAGCTTCCGCAGCGCGTACGAGCGATTGGTGGGCGGCGAGTCCGCGATGCTCCCGAGCGACGAGCTCGAGCCCGAGGGCGAGGTCGATTCGCTCGACGACCTGCCCGAGGCGGACGCGGGCGAGGTCCTCGACCGCGTCGCGGTGATCAAGCTGAACGGCGGCCTGGCCACGACCATGGGGCTGCGCAGCCCGAAGTCGCTGGTCGAGGCGCGGGACGGACGATCGTTCCTCGACATCATCGTCGGGCAGACGCTGGCGCTGCGCGAGCGCCACGGCGTGCGCCTGCCGCTCGTGTTGATGAACAGCGAGGCCACCCGCGAGGAGACCCTGCGAGCGCTTGAGGCGTATCCGGAGCTCGATGTTGGCCTCCCGCTCGACTTCCTCCAGAGCATGGTGCCCAAGCTCGAGGCCGAGGAGCTCGAACCGGTCGGATGGGAGAAGGATCGGGCGCTCGAGTGGAACCCGCCGGGCCACGGCGACGTCTACCCGGCGCTCCAGGGCTCGGGGATGCTCGATGCGCTGCTTAAGCGTGACTTTCACTACGCGATGATCTCCAACGCGGACAACCTCGGCTCGACCTGCGAGGCGCGCATCGCGGGGCACATGGAGCGAGAGAAGATCCCGTTCCTGATGGAGGTGGTGGTCGGCACCGAGGCCGACCGCAAGGGCGGCCACATCGCGCGCCGGCGCGCCGACCGGCGGCTGGTCCTGCGCGAGACCGCGCAGACTCCGAAGGAGGACGAGGAGTCGTTCCGCGACTATCGCCGCTGGCGCTACTACAACACCAACAGCCTGTGGGTCGACCTGCGCGTGCTCAAGGCGACCCTGGACGAGTCGGGCGGTGTGCTCGAGTTGCCCCTGATCATCAACCGCAAGACCGTCGATCCGCGCGACAAGAGCTCGCCGGCGGTGATCCAGCTGGAGAGCGCGATGGGCGCGGCGATCGGCAGCTTCAAGGGAGCACGGCTGCTGCGCGTGCCGCGCACGCGATTCGCCCCGGTCAAGACGACCGACGACCTGCTGGTGCTGCGCTCCGACATGTACACGCTCTCGGAGGCCGACATGGTCGTGGCGCCGGTGGCCGATCGCGCCGAGAACCTGCCCTACGTCGAGCTCGACTCCGAGTTCTACAAGCTGCTCGACGACTTCGAGCAGCGCTTCCCGGACGGCGCGCCGTCGTTGCGCGAGGCCGAGCGGCTGATCGTGCACGGCGACGTCACCTTCTGCGGCGGCGTGCGCGTGCGGGGCGCGGTCGAGCTGAAGGCGCCGGAGCCGATGCGAATCGACGCCGGCGCCACGCTGGACGGCGCGGAGGACTAGCTCTTCTTCTTGGCGCGCGATCCGGTCGAGCGGCCGGAGCTCGCGCGCGAGGAGGTCGAGTCCGAGGCCTTGGCACGCGTTCCGCTCGCGCGCGAGGCGGTGGAGCGTGCGGAAGTGGAGCCGGACCCGGTGGAACGCGAAGAGGTGGACCGCGAGGCGGTGGAGCGCGAAGAGGTGGAGCGCGAGCCGCTGGCGCGAGACCCGGTGGACCGCGACCCCGACGCGGTGGACCGGCTGGCCGTCGCGCGCGAGCCGCTGCGTGCGGTGCCCGAGCTCGCGGTGCTGCGCGTTGAACGCGAGGTGGAAGTGCGGGCCTGGGTCAGCGCCTCGCGCAGCTTGTCGAAGTCCTTGAGCGCCTGCTTGTTGGTCTTGGCCGCGTCCCGTCGCAGCGCGCGCAGCGCCGTGGTGACTTCCTTATAGCTCGACTGCGCGCCACGACCGAGGTGCTTGCCGAGCGTGGCGAGCGCGTCGTTGGCGTCGTCGAGCCGCTTCTCGAATCGCGTGATCGATTGTTCGACCTCCCGGCGGGTGGCGGCGGACGTTGCGCTGGCGCGAGCGCGCACGCCGCCGCCCGAGCGCGCCGACGATTTGTTGGTTGATGATCTACGGGCTGCAGGCATCGCTTCTCCCTTTTGGGCTGGACGAGTGTGTGACAAAGCTTTGCGTAACACGCGCGCGCGTGCCAACTTGAACCGTGTCACGGCACGAATTTGTGCGCTACAGGCTCGCACAACTATGCGCATGACGGGTGACGGGCGCCGCGGCGCGAGGTATTGTGCAACCTCGATGGAGGGGGTTCCGCCTCCGGGACAGATTACGATCGTCCTGGCCGACGATCACCAGGTGGTTCGCGCTGGCCTGCGCATGCTGCTCCAGGCCGAGGAGGAATTCGAAGTTGTGGCCGAAGCCGGGGACGTCGCCACGACCGAGCGCCGCGTGGCCGCGTATCACCCGCGGGTCCTGATCCTCGACCTGAACATGCCGGGCGGACCGAGCATGCCGGCCATCCCGCGTTTGCGCGAGGCCGCGCCCGACACTCAGATCGTCGTGCTGACGATGCAGAACGACCCGGCCTTCGCGCGCGAGGCGCTCCGGGCGGGGGCGATCGGCTACGTGCTAAAGGAGGCGGCCGACTCGGAGCTCGTCCAGGCGGTGAGGTTGGCCGCCGAGGGACGCACCTACCTGAGCCCGGAGCTTGGCGCGCGCCTCGCCGCCGAGCCGCAGACCACCGCCGGACCGCCCGACGATCTGTCGGCGCGCGAGCTCGAGGTGCTCAGGCTGATCGCGCTCGGCTATACCAACAGCGACATCGCCGCTCGCCTGTATCTCAGCGTGCGGACGGTCGAGTCACACCGGGCGCACATCCAGCAGAAGACCGGACGGACGTCGCGGGCCGCGCTGGTCGCGTACGCGCGCGAGAACGATCTGGTGTGAGACGCAGCCGAGCTCGCGTCTAGCCGCGGCCGCCGGCGGCGGCGATCTCGTCACGCTTGGCCGGCAGCGATGCCGACTTCGGCACGGCGAGGCGAAGGGTGTGGCCGGCTCGCGCGCTGCGGACGTCGGCCGCCGAGGCCATCACCGCGCCGCCGTGCGTCCAGGTGACCGCGACGGGCGAGTAGTGCAGCAGCGCGGTCCAGGTGGCCGGCCCGATGATTCCGTCCGGGGTCAGTCCCTGAGCGGTCTGGAAGCTCTGCACCGCGACCTGGGTGCTGGGACCGTAGTCGCCGTCGACGGCGGTGGAGTATCCGGCGCTCGCCAGGTGCTCCTGGGCCCACACCACCAGGTCGCCGGCCGTACCCCGCTTGAGGACCGGCGCGGCGGCGGCGGCGCTCACGCCACTCAGGTTGCCGGCGCCGATCGAGATCGCCTTCCAGCCTCCGCTGCCGGCCTCCTGCCAATCCCACCAGCTGACCCCGGCAGCACCGTAGGTGCGTGAAAGCTGGCGGAAGCGGATGATCTGACCCATCGGCGGCCTCGAGGAGACCTGACCAAGCGGGTCGATCGCGCGCTGGTACACGCCGTTGTACGTGTAGGTGTGCGCGTACACGCCGCCCACGCTGGTACCGATGTCCTTCCAGTACATCTGAGGCCAGTTGTACTGCGCGCCACCCGGCCCGAGAAACACCGAATATGGAAACCCGGGGTGGTAGTCGACGTATGGGAACCCGGCCAGTGCCACCGGATAGCTCTGACCGACCAATTTGCGCAGCTGAGTTATGTAACTCTGCGCTGCGACGTACTTGCCCTCGTATTCACCCTCGGCGTCGATGATCAGACAGTCCGCCCCGTCGTGCACGGCCTGCGCCGCGACCTGTGCCTCGATGAGCGGGTGGTTGCCGTACACGTACTGCCAGGCGCACACCCGCAGCCGACTGGCATGGAGACTCGACACCAGGCTGGAGTTGAACTGCGACCACATGTTGGGGCCGTCCCCGGATTTGATCATCACCGTGCTGACGCCGTAACGCAGCGCGGTCGCGGCGATCGAGGACGCGGTGCCACCCGAGGAGCGCGACACGTACCAGATCCACATGCCCCGGCCGGTCAGTGGATCGGAAGCCTTGTGGATCTTGGTGCGGGCGATCGCGCCACCCGGCACGAGCGCCATACCGGTCACCAGCAGGCTTATGAGCAGGGCCAGAATGCGCCCGCGGTGTTCCGTCAAACGACCCGCCACCAAAGCCACCGTAGCGTAGAACCCGACGCACGCATACAAGTTGCGTTGCGGGATAAAGGAATTACGTGCCGCATGTCGCTAACCATCGCCTCGGCATGCGGCGCCGGTGGCTTTAGCGGTGAACGGTTACTTGATGAACAGGATCTCCGAGTACTTCGGCAGCGGCCACAGGTCGTCGGCGATCACCTTCTCGAGGCGATCGGCTGCCTGACGCACCGCCGCCATCGCCGGGATCACGCTGTCGCGCATGAACTCCGCGTGCGCCTCCAGCTCCTCGGGCTGGTTCTCGGCCAGGTTCGCCGACTCGAGCCGCCTGATCGCCTCGGTGAACTCCGCGATCAGGTCCGAGGTCTCGGCGGCCAGCTCGCCGAGCTGGGCCTCGAGCAGCAGCGCCAGATGGCGCGCCGCCGCGGGCAGCAGCATCGTGCGCGCGATCGACGCCGCCGTCTCGCCCTCGATGTTGAGCTTGGTCACATACTGCTCGAGGAACACCTCGTGGCGCGACTCGAGCTCGCGGCGCGAGAGCACGCTGTGGCTCTCGAACAGCCCGACCGTCTCGTCGGAGACCAGGTGGGGCAGCGCGTCGGGCGTGGCGCGCAGGTTGAGCAGGCCCCGGCGCTCGGCCTCGGCATGCCATTCCTCGTCGTAGTTGTCGCCGCCGAACACGATCCGCTTGTT
>JAFAWR010000007.1 GCA_019241635.1 Solirubrobacterales bacterium | reverse complement strand
AGGGCGTCGATGGCGGGCGCGGCCTGGGCGTTGTGGTAGCCACCGTTCGAATACACGGCGCCGAGCGGGCGATCCTCGTCGGGCGCCAGGTACACGGGGTTGTCGGTCACCGACCGCAGCGAGACCGCAGCGGCCTGCTCGGCTGCGGCCTGGGCCCTGCGCGCGGCGCCGAGGACCCGAGGCAGGATCCGCAGCGAGACGGCCGCCTGGTGGGTCTGGCGCACCCGATCGCTACCTTCCAGGTGCCCGCGCAGAGAGGCGAGCGCAGCCGCTTCGTGCTGATCGCCCCAGAGCTCGGCGAGCTCGGGCGCGTAGTGCTCATCGGGTGCCCCGCACACGTCGGCCACCATCGCGAACACCGCCTCGGCCAGCTCCAGGCGCCGGCGTCCGGCCAGGGCGATGTCGGCCAGCAGGGCCGCCGCACACGGCGAGCCGTTGATTAGCGCCATGCGCTCCTTGGCGGTGGTCGCCAGCCGGGTGCTGAGCGAGTAGAACAGGGTGCCGAGCGCGAGGATCTCGCCCGAGCCGCCGTTCGACTGAGCCGGCACGGTCGGCAGCGCGGGCGCCTCGAGCATCTCGGCCACGGCCTGGGCGAGCCGTCCGCGCACCGCTGCTTGCCCGTCGAGGAAGTTGGCCAGGCGCGCCACGACAATCGCCCTGACCAGCCGGTCGGGGAGGGGATCGCCGAACGACATCGCGGTCCACAGCCGGCCGGGACGGTCCGACCGTCCCTGGTCGCTCAGCGCGGCGAACGCGCCGTCGCCGGGTGCCGAGGTGACACCGTAGACCAGCGCCTGCGGGTCCTCGGCGACGCGCTCGGCCACCAGCGCCTCGAACGACTCATGGCAGCGATCCATCAAGGCCAGGGCTTCCGGCGCGATTTCGAGGCCGGCGCCGCGCCACGCCACGTCGTGGATCAGCTCGAGTGTGATGTCGGTCCGGCTGCGTACGCGGATGGGGCCGGCCACGCCCGGATCGTAGATGCCGGGACGATCGATCAGTGCACGCCGGTCCGATCCGGCGCGACGCACACCATGCCCTCGGAGAAGCCCGCGGCGCCGATCCCGAACGCGGCGTTGAACCGGTCCAGGTTCACCATGGTCAGGAACGCGGTGATCTCCACGAGCTGCTCATCGCTGAAGTGCTCCTTCATCCGGGCGAACAGCTCATCGGTGACCTCGACCGGCGTCCGCATGACCGCGACGGTGTAGTCGAGCGCCAGCTTCTCGCGCTCGGTGAACCGATCGCTGTCGCGGTAGCGGGGAAGCGCCAGGAGCTCGTCGTCGGAGAAGCCCGAGTTGCGGCAGATCTGCGACCCCAGGTCGAGGCAGAACTCGCACCCGATCATCTGGGCGCCCTTCAGCTCGATCAGGTACTTGAGTCGCTCGTCGACCGCCTTCCCCTTGCGCACTGCCTGCTGGAAGCGGCCCATGCCGCTCATCATCTTCGGCTGATGGGCCCAGATCTCCACCGGCTCGATCCCGCTGCCGTGCGCGGGTGGCCGTCCGGTCATCTTCTTCATGCCACGGCGCATGAACCGGTAGACGAGCTTGACAATCGGTCCGGCCTGGTCCTGCGGTACCCCCTGGATCCGTGCCATCGGGCAGCCTCCTGTCACATCGTGGGTGGGGCGGGTCTACCGACATGACCCGCCCCGCGGCATGGATGTGACAGCCGACGGCTACTTCCCGCTCGCGGCGCTCGCGGCGGCCGAGCTGACGACGATGCGGGCGCGCGGATGCTGCGCGGTAACGCTGAGCAGGGCGCGATTGTCCGGCGTCATCGGGAGGTACTCGTAGGCGGCGACCCTGAGCCGCACCACGCTGCCGTCGTGCTGCGGGTCGTCCAGGTACCGGGCCCGGTAATCGGTCTGGTCGAAGTAGCCGACTACCCCGTGCGGCAGCGCGAGCTTGTACAGCGATGCTCCGCCGATCGTGACCGTGCCGACGACGGAGGCCTGTCCCCTGGCCAGTTCCGCCCTGATCTGCGACATCGGGTCGGCGAACGTCGGCGGCGACGAGTCGGGCTGCTCGTCGATCGTGTTCGTCACCGGGTCGTACGCGTACGAGGTCGTGCCGTCGTCGGAGAACTCGCTTCCGTGCCCCGCGAGTCCCTTGATGCCGCGGCTCGCGTACGGCGGACTCGTCTGCTGCCAGGTCTCGCCGACGACCGTCACGCCGTTCTGCACGCCGACCACCTCGGTGTGGAGGATCTGGTTGGCCGGCGGAGTGACGGCGGCCAGCGCGTGATGGACGATGGCCGCGCTGGCGACCGCGGGGCCGCCCGATCCGTTCGTGCCTACCGTGGCGACCAGGACGACCGCCGCGGCCGCGACGATCGCGGCGGCCGTGGCGGTGGCCACTCGCCGCGGGAACCGGCGGCGGATCGGCTGTGGACGGAGAGCGGCCTGGAGCTCGTCGCGGAGCGTGCGCCGGAGCCGCTCGTCGTCGTCGCGTGGCGCGGCCAGAGCGGTCAGATCGCGCTCGAGCAGCCGGAGGTCGGAGTCGTCATGCCTGGTCATCTGAGTACCTCAGTCGTAGCTCTTCGAGAATGCGGTGCATGCGCACACGCACGGTCGCGGGGGCGCTGCCGAGCATGAGGCCGATCTCCTCGTACGGGAGACCGGCGCCGTAGCGGAGCGCGAGCAGATGCTGTTGCTCGGGTCGCAGGAGTCGGATCAGCGCGTGGAGGTGCCGGGCTCGCTCACGTTCGAGAACACTTTCCTCGGGAGTCGGATCCGTGGCCGGCCGATCCTCGGCGAGTGGCTCGGTCGGGCGCTGGCGCTGAGCGTCGCGCACCGTGTTGCGGGCGATCTGGAACAGCCACGCGGCGAAGCTGCCCTCGCCGCGGAAGCGGTGGATCTGCTCGAGCGCCGTGGTGAACACCCGACTCGTCACGTCCTCACAGGTGGCGGGATCCCGGATGCGCAGCCGCGCATACCCGAGCACGCGGTCGAAGTAGCGTTCGTACAGCGCGAGGAACTCACGCGGGTTGGTCCGGGCCGCCGCCACCAGCTCGGCATCCGCGTCGACCCGCCCGGCCTGCACCGGGTGGGCGTCGGCGAGCGCGTTCGCGTTCATGACCGTGTCATCCTCTCACCGTCCTCTCTGCTGGTTTCGGCGCAGGGAGGGGGCAGCGGGCATTTCGTTACACGGCAACGTGGACGTGCGCTGCGGGCGGGGTACTAACGTAGGCGCCAGTGCCGAGGATCGCCACGATCGGCGTCTACGAGTTCGACGCCTCCAGCTTCATCCGCGCGCTCGACGCCACCGGGGTGACCCAGGTCATCGACATCCGCCAGCGGCGCGGCGTTCGGGGCTCCGAGTACGCCTGGGCCAACGCCCGCCGGCTCCAGGCCCTCCTCGCCGGCGCTCGCATCGCCTACGAGTACCACCCGGAGCTCGCTCCGGACACCGAGCTGCGTCAACTCCAGTACCGCGAGGACGACCGGCAGGGCGTGGGCAAGCGCTCGCGCGTCCGTCTCTCGCCCGAGTACATCCACGCCTATACCGAGGAGATCCTCGATCTAGCTCCCCTCGAGCCGCTCGTGCGCCGGTTGCCGGTTCACGGGATCGGGGCGCTCCTGTGCGTCGAGGCGACGGCGCAGGCGTGTCATCGCTCGCTCGTCGCCCAGCGTCTGGCCGAGCGCTTCGGCTTCGAGGTCATCGACATCGAGCCCACCGAGCCCACGGAAGCCGAGCTGCTGCGCTGATCGCGGCGCGGGGGGTTGGTTGGCGGATTTGGGCCGTGATAGCGGCCAAAATCCGCCACGCGCCGTGCGCTTAGGCGTTATCGAACCGCCGCGTTATCGAACCGCCGCGGGGAGTTTTGACGCGCGCGCCGGCTTGAGTTAGTCTATGCTTACGGTGCGTTTTGACTTACCAATCTGATGCGTGGACCGCGCTCGGCGACCCGACGCGCAAGGCCATATTCGAGCTGCTGGTGGACCGGCCGCGGCCGGTCGGTGAGCTGGCCGGCGAGTTGCCGGTCAGCCGCCCGGCGGTCTCCCAGCACCTCAAGGTGCTGAAGGACGCCGGCCTCGTGATGGACCAGCCGGTCGGCACCCGGCGCATCTACCGAATCAACCCGGACGGGCTCGCCGCGCTCCGCGCGGACCTCGAGCGGTTCTGGGGCAAGACCTTGGCCGCCTACAAGGAGGCGGTCGAGCAACCCACGAGGGAGGACGAATGAGCACTCACACCCAGGCCACCGCGACCACCGTGCGCCACGCGATCGTGGTCGATGCGCCGATCGAGCGAGCCTTCCGCGTGTTCACCGAGGACTTCGACCGAGTCAAGCCGCGTGAGCACAACATGCTCGGTGTCGACATCGCCGAGACCGTGTTCGAGCCGCGCGTCGGCGGGCGGATATATGACCGCGGCGTCGACGGGAGCGAGTTCCAGTGGGCGCGCGTACTGGCGTTCGAGCCGCCTGACCGGGTCCTGTTCAGCTGGGACCTCAGTCCCGAGTGGCAGATCGAGTCCGACCTCGAGCGGACGAGCGAGGTCGAAGTGCGCTTCACCGCTGAGTCTGCCGAGCGGACCCGAGTGGAGCTTCTGCATCGCAACTTGGACCGCCATGGCCCTGGCTGGGAGAGCCTACGCGAAGGGGTCGGCGGCGAGGGCGGCTGGCCCTTGTACCTCGCGCGCTTCGCGGCGGCGATCGACGAGCCGGCCTGATCGCGGGACGGGTATCGCGGTACCGGGATGGGTCCTCTGGCCCTCGGGACAGTGGGCCCTGCCGGGACCTAAGTTGAGCCCCGCGGCTCTTGGCGGCCGCGGCATGACCCGATCGAATACCCCTCGATGGGTCAGAGGCTCACATCCGAGCGCGGACAGGACACCGTGGAGTGGGGCGGCGCGCTCCTCCTGGTCGCCCTGCTGATCGGCGTCCTGCTCGCCTCGGGCGTGGCCGCGTCGGTGGCCAGCGGATTCGAATGCAGCGTCGAGAAGGTCCTCCACGCCTCCGCCCGCTGCAGCCAGCCGCCGAGCCAGCCGCCATCGGGCCCGGGCGCGCCGTGGGCCTCATCCGATC
Source organism: Solirubrobacterales bacterium (assembly GCA_019241635.1). Lineage (GTDB taxonomy): Bacteria > Actinomycetota > Thermoleophilia > Solirubrobacterales > Solirubrobacteraceae > Palsa-465. The sequence goes on along the minus strand of JAFAWR010000007.1, from coordinate 31,630 downwards.
CGGTCACCCGCGCGACCTGGGGGAGTTATGTGTCACTCGGCGACTCATACTCGGCCGGCGAGGGGCTTGGCAACTACCAGCCGGGCAGTCACATCGATCAGAGCCAGTGCAGGATCTCGGTGTTGGGTCACTGCGTCTACCATAAGGATCCGAAGGTGATTGACGGCTGCGACCGGTCGGGCTCGGCTTACAACTCGACCGTGTCCGGAGGCTATGACTTCAAGGGCGGCAAGCAGACCTGGGCGTGCAGCGGATCGATCACGCGTGACATCTATGACGGGCCGAATGACCCGACCTGCAGCCACGGGCACGCGTCGGGCTCATATGGCGAGGGCTGCCAGGTGGACCGTGTCAACGCGAACACGAGTCTCGTCACCATGACCATCGGCGGCAACGATGCGGGCTTCGCGGATGATCTGAAGAACTGTTACATGGCCGAGCGGCCGGGCGGCCAGCACGAAGCCGGATGCCTCGCCCAGCGACCGACGATCGATGGAGAGATCAGCCAGATGGAGCCTCGGCTGGTCTCGGACCTGCAGGCGATCCGGGCGCGCGCCCCCCATTCCCGGATCATCATCCTCACCTATCCGCGCCCGTTCCCGGCCAACCCGACCGGTAGCGGAGGCTGTCTCACGCTCGGCGCGTCGATCGTCAGCTATCACCTGTGCCTGTCGGCAGGTGACCAGCGCTTCCTGAACAGTGAGGCGGCGAAGCTCGACACGGCGGTGTGCTCGGCCGTGCAGTCGGCAAACGTGGGCGCGGAATGCGTGAATGCCTACAACGCGTTCGCCGGATGCGAGATGACCGATCCGCACTCATGCCTGCAGGCACCCACCGCCCACCTGAGCGGCAGCACGGTGATCGGCATCAACCCCGGTGCCTACCATCCAACCGCTCAGGGGCAGGCGATCCTCGGGGCGCTGATCAACCAGGAGATCTCGAGCCCGCCGCCCGGCTAGCGGGGCTCCTGAGATCCCGGCGCCAGGCCGTGGCGGTAGGCGTAGGCGACCGCCTGGGCGCGATCGCGCGCGCCGGTCTTGCCGTACAGGTGATTGATGTGGCTCTTGACCGTGGTTTCGGTGACCGTGAGGCGCTCGGCGATCTCGGCGTTGGAGAGCCCCTCGGCGATCAGGGCAAGCACGGCGGCTTCGCGGGGCGTGAGACCATCGGGCAGCTGGGCCTGATCGGGCGGCGACCACTGCAGTGGAGCCGTCCGGGCGATCGCCTTGACCAGGTGGTGCTGGACCGCGGGGTCGATCGCGGACTCGCCACGCTTGGCGGCTTCCAGGGCGGCTCCGATCTCCGGGCTGCCCGCGTCCTTGGTCAGGAAGCCGCACGCCCCCGCGCGCAACGCCTGGATGACGCTGTGATCGTCGGCGTAGGTGGTGAGCACGACGACCTTTGTCGCCGCGCCGCTCAGGGTGAGGCGGCGGGTGGCTTCGACGCCGTCACACCGGGGCATGCGCAGGTCCATCAGCACCACGTCGGGCTGCAGCTGCTCCACGAGCGCGATCGCCTCCTCGCCGTCGCGGGCGCTGCCCACGATCTCGACCCCGGGCATCAGGCCGAGCACCATCGTCAGTCCTTCGCGCACGACGCGCTGGTCGTCGGCGATCAGCACGGTGGTCCGCTCGCCGCTCACGCCGGAATCCACAGCTCGACGCGGAATCCATCCGGCGTGCGGTCGGCGCTGAGCGAACCCCCGAGCAGCTCGGCGCGCTCGCGCATCCCAGTCAGCCCGTATCCGCCACCATCCCACCGGGGCGGGGACTCGGTCACGGTGGCGGCTCGCGCGTGGTCGCGGACCATCAGGCGGGTGCCGTCGGGGTCGTAGCTGAGTGAGACCTCGACGCGATCGGGCCTCGCGTGTTTGCGGATGTTGGTCAGCGCCTCCTGGGCGACTCGATACAGGGTCAGCGAGGCCTCGCTGTCGAGCTCGCGGGCCGGGCCGGAGACGTTCAGAGAGGTGTGGACGTGCGAATCCTGTTCGAAGTCCGCCGCCAGCTGCTCGAGGCGGCCGGGCCCGGGCAGGTGCTCGTCGCGCAGGGCGGCGATCGCTCGACGGGCCTCGTCGAGGCCCGCCCGGGCGAGGTGGTGGGCGCGGTCCAGCGCGGGGGGCAGCTGCCCGTCCGGGTCCGCCTGGGTCGACAGCATCCGTGCGCCTTCGAGTTGCAGCATCAGTCCGGAGAGCGAGTGGGCCAGGACATCGTGCATGTCACGGGCGAGCCGGCTGCGCTCGCGGAGCATCGCGGCCTCGGCTTCGGCGTGACGGCTCGCCTGAAGTTCGGCGAGGAGACGCGTCGCCTGCTCGTGCGCCTCGGCGGCGCTGCGCGCGAAGCGCGCGACGAGATAGAAGGCGACGATCCCAAGTTCGGTGCCCACGAACTTGCCAACCGAGTGATCCGCATGCACGGCCGGGGGCACGGTTGCCGCGGCGGCCAGCGCGAGCACGACGATCGACGGTATGGCAGGCAGGCGGATGCCGGCGACCGCCACGGCCACGAAGAAGCCGGCCTCCGCCGCGCCGTTGGGTTGCAGCCAGACGAGGCAGGCCGAGGCAGCGATCAGCCCAAGCAGCGCGACCGCGCAGACCGCCAGCTCGGCGCGCCAAACCAGGGTCGCGGTCGCGGCGATGAGCACCGCGAGCGACAGCGACACACCGAGTCCCGAGCCGGCCAGCGAGGGCGCCGGATGCTGCGTGAAGGCCAACACGACCGCGACCGCGACGACGCCAGGCGCAAGTAGCCACGCCCGTCGCAGGGCGGGCAATGACTGGTCGATCGGTCCGGTGTCAGAGGCGGCCTCTTCGGCCATGGGCGAAATGTAGTCCGCGGGCGCGCCGTGTCATCGGCGCCGGGGTGGAGATCTCGGGCCGCGGCCATCTCCACCCCCGGGGCGGAGTCGAGTCAGCCCGCCAAACGAGAGCCGGCGCGCCGGCAAGATCGATCCGGGCGCCGATGACAGCGCGGCGAGCGAAGCCTAGGTTTGCCGCCATGCTCACAGCACCCACCCACCCAACCGGTGATTGGCTCTTCGCCGGTCCTCCGACCCGGACGGCGGTCTCGGTCCGCGGGCTGCGGCGCAGCTATGGCGACGTCGAGGCGGTACGGGGTATCGACCTCGAGATCACGCGCGGGGAGATCTTCGCTCTCCTCGGTCCTAACGGAGCCGGCAAGACGACGACGCTCGAGATTCTCGAGGGGTTCCGCACGCGCTCGGGCGGCGAGGTCGAGGTGCTCGGCGTCGATCCCGAGCAGGGCGACCGGGCCTGGCGCGAACGGCTCGGGATGGTGTTGCAGGACACCCTCCCCGAGCCCGAGCTCACGGTTCGCGAGTGCCTGTCGCTGTACGCCGGCTACTACGCCAATCCGCGTCCCGTCGACGACACGCTCGTCGAGGTCGGCCTCGCCGATCTGGCACCGCGCCGCTGCGAGCGACTGTCGTGGTCAGCGGCGCAAACTCGACGTGGCGCTGGCCTTGATCGGCGACCCCGAGCTGCTCTTCCTCGACGAGCCCACAACCGGCTTCGACCCCGCCGCCCGGCGAGCGATGTGGGACCTCGTCGAAGCGCTTCGGTCCGGCGGTACAACGATCGTGCTGACCACTCACTACATGGAGGAGGCCGAGCGGCTCGCCGACCGAATCGCCGTGATCGCCGAAGGCCGGATCGTCGCCGAGGGCACTCCCCGCGCGCTGGCCGGGCGAAGCCTCACGACCGCCGAGATCACCTTCACGATCCCGCGCGGCGTTCGCGCCGACGAGCTGCCGGGGCCCTCGGCGCGGTTGGCATCGACGAGAGCCGGAGGGCGCGGATCAACTGCGAGGACCCGGTGGCGGCGATGTTCTCGCTCACCCGCTGGGCGCTCGAACACGAGCAACCGCTGCCGGACCTTCAGCTCCGCCGCCCGACGCTCGAGGACGTTTACCTCCACCTCACCGCCGACGCCTAGGAGGGCTCGATGATCCGCCTCGTCCTGCATCAGACCCGGTACGACCTGGTGACGTTTGCCCGCAACCGCCAGGCTCGCTTCTTCACGGTGCTGCTGCCGCTGATCTTCCTGGTCATCTTCACCAGCGTGTTCGGCAACCAGCACGTGGGGCCTCAGCACGTCAAGGCCTCGACTTACTACGTGCCGGGGATCGCCGCCCTCGCGGTGCTCACGGCCTCGTTCTCGAACCTGGTCATTGCCATCACCGCGCAGCGCGAGCTCGGGGTACTGAAGCGCCGCCGCGCGACCCCGGCGCCGGCCGTGGTGATCATCGCGGGACGGGCGCTGACCGCGGTGGTCGTGTCGGCGACCGTCACGGCGATCGTCATCGCGATCGGGGCGGCGGCGTATGGGGTGCACGTCGCCCCAGGCGCGCTCGGACCGCTGGCCTTGAGCGTGGCGGTCGGCTCGCTCATGTTCGCCTGCCTGGGTTACGCCGTCTCGACAGCGATCGGGTCGGCCGATGCTGCGCAGCCCGCGGTGCTGGCGCTGACGCTCCCGCTGTCGTTCATCTCCGGCGTCTACGTCCCGCCCGTCGGGCTGCCCAGTGCTCTGCGTCACGTCGCCGAAGCGTTCCCGCTCCAGCACCTGGTCGCCGCGTTGGGCCGCGGCTTTCACCCGGGCACCCACGGCGTCGCCTGGGCCGACCTGGCCATCGTCGTGGCGTGGGGCGTGGCCGGTCTGATCGCCGCGCTCCGGCGCTTTCGCTGGACCCCGGCCGCGGTCAGCGCATGACCAGCGCATTTGGTGCCCACAGCCCCTCACCGACTGAAACCCCGCACGAAGGAGACATACGATGGCCATGATCGAAAACGAGACGCGAACCCGTCGAGGAACGTGCCCCGCGCACGGGCAGGTGCTGGCGGTGAAGTCACTACCGAAAACCAAGTTCCCGTTCCTGATCACGGGTCCGGCGCGCGGACTTGCGGCGCTCCGCCCGTACCACTGCCCGGAATGCGGAGCGAAGGTGTCACTTGACACCCAGCCCGCGGGTGCATGACGGCCGCGGCTGACGAAGGAGTCACCACATGCTCTTCAGACTGGCAACCTTCCTGCACTCCAACGGGCGCCGCGTATTGCTGACCGCGGTGATCGGGGCGGTGATCGCCGGCGTGCTGGGCGCGGGCGTGTCGAGCCATCTGAGCCCGTATGGGGCCGACGATCCCGCGACCCAGAGCGTCAAGGCCACCAACCGGTTCGAGCATGCCGCCGGCCGGCAGATCGACGCCGGCGTCGTGGCACTGGTCCACACGGACGGGGTTAGACGCGCAGCCGCGAGCGTGCGCGTCAGCCAGGTCGCGGCGCAACTGCGCGCGCAGCCGGACGTGGCTCAGGTGGTCGATTATTACGACACGCGCGACCCGGCGATGGTCTCGCGCGACGGACGCTCGACGTACGTGCTCGCCAATTTCAAGCCGCTGTCCGACAAGGCGCTCCAGGACGTGGCGCAGCAGATCGAGCGCGACTTCTCCGCGCAGCCGGACGTCAAGCTCGGCGGCGAGGCGGTCGCCAACGCCCAGGTCAACTCGCAGGTGGGTCACGACCTCGCCCACGCGGAGCTGCTCGCCTTCCCGTTCATCTTCCTGCTCTCGCTGCTCTTCTTCCGCTCGCTCGTGGCGTCCCTGCTCCCGCCGCTGCTGGGCGGACTGGCGATCGTGGCGACGTTCTTCGCGCTCCGCGTGCTGGCGAGCTTCGCCGACATCTCGGTGTTCGCGCTCAACCTGGTCACCGGGCTCCGGCTGGGGCTCGCGATCGACTACAGCCTGTTCATGGTTTCTCGGTATCGCGAGGAGGCGGCGGTCTCGGGCTTCGGGGTGGAGGCGCTGCGGCGTACGCTCCAGACCGCGGGGCGCACGATCGCCTTCAGCTCGCTGACCATCGCCGCCGCCGTCGCCTCGCTGACCATCTTCCCCCAACGGTTCCTGTACTCGATGGGGATCGCCGGCGCGCTCGTGGCACTGCTCGCGGCAAGTCTCGCGTTGATCGTGCTCCCGGCGCTCCTCGCCGTCCTCGGCCCCCGGGTCAACGCGCTCGCGCCGAGGTGGCTGGCCCGGGCCGCCGACCGCGAGGCCCGACCCGACGAGCGTGGCGTGTGGTATCGGCTCTCGCGCCTGGTGATGCGTCGGGCCGCCCCGATCGCGGTGGCCAGCGCCGCGTTCCTGATCGCCCTGGGGATCCCGTTCGCCGGCATCAAGTTCATCTCGGCCGACGCCGGCGTGCTGCCGTCGAACGCGAGCTCCCGTCAGGTCAACGACATCCTCGGCCAGGCCTTCCCGCCCAACCGGACCGCACCGCTCGAGGTCGTCGCCGGCGCGCCGGCCGGCTCACCACAGGTTCGGGCGCTCGCCGACCGTCTCCGGGCGATGCCCGACGTCTCGGCGGTCGCCCCGGCGCAACGCGCCGGTGCAGACTCTTCGCTGCTGGCCGTCGCGCCCGTGGACGGGCCGCTGACCAGCGTCACTCAGCAACTGGTGAAGGACGTTCGCCGCCTCGACGAGCCGTTCTACATCGGCGTCGCCGGGCAGACCGCATCATTCGTCGACCTCGAGCAGAGTCTCGGCGATCACCTTCCGGCCGTGCTCGGGGTCGTGGTCGCCGCAACCCTGATCATCCTCTTCCTGCTCACCGGATCGGTGGTCTTGCCGATCAAGGCGGTGCTGATGAACGCCCTCAACCTGAGCGCCGTGTTCGGGATCCTGGTGCTGGTCTTCCAGCACGGCAATCTCCAGGGACTCCTCGGCTACCACGGGGCTGGAGCCCTCGACGCGACCCAGCCGATCCTCCTGTTCGCGATCGCGTTCGGCCTATCCACCGACTACGGGGTGTTCCTGCTCTCGCGGATCAAGGAGGCGCGGGACGCCGGGGCGCCGAACTCCGAGGCGGTCGCGATCGGACTCGAGCGCACGGGCCGGATCGTCACCGCGGCCGCGCTGCTATTCGCGGTGGCGATCGGCGCGTTCGCCACCTCGCAGATCGTGTTCATCAAGGAGCTCGGGCTCGGCTCCGCGCTGGCCGTGTTGATCGACGCCTCGATCGTCCGCGCGCTGCTCGTACCGTCGCTCATGGAGCTGCTGGGCGCCGCCAACTGGTGGGCGCCCAAACCGCTCCGGCGCCTCTATGAACGCGTCGGGTGGCGCGAGCATGGCCTCGCAGTCCCGGCAGCATCCGAGTGACACAACCCAGTAAGGAGAACCCATGAGTGACCACCCAACCACACCATCCGCCGAGCCGGCGATCGGACGCGCGTCCGGATTTGCCCTGGTCAGCCCCGACGAGCCCGGCGGGGGCGGCTTCGAGTCGGCCCTCGCGCGCAACCGAGCCTTCGCGGCTGCCGGTGAGCATGAGGGTGCCGTCGTGTTTCCGAACCTGAGGCTGTTCGTGATCACCTGCCTCGATCCCCGAGTCGACCCGGCTCACTTCCTTGGCCTCGATCTCAGCGACGCCATGGTGGTCCGCAATGTCGGCGGCCGGGTGACACCGGAGGTCATCAACAACGTGGCCTTCATCGCCCAGATCGCCGAGACCGTGCTGCCCGACGGGCCCCTGTTCGAGGTGGCGGTAATCCACCACACCCAGTGTGGGGCCGGCGCGCTGGCCGACGACACGTTCCGAGGCCGATACGCCGAGCGCATCGGAGCCGAGGAATCGGCGCTGCGCGACCAGGCGGTCGTCGACCCGGCGGCGACGGTGGCGATCGACGTCGACCGGCTGCGCTCCGCGCCGGGGATCCCTGCGCGGGTCGAGGTGTCCGGGCACGTCTACGACGTGGTGAGCGGCCGGGTGGACACGGTCCTCCGCGCGCAGCCCGCCCAGATCTGAAAGCCTGCCGTGGGGTGCGGCGAATCCTGGTTACCGGCATGTCGGGAACCGGTAAGTCCAGCGCGCTGAGCGAGCTGCAGGAGCTCGGCTTCCGGGTCGTGGATACCGACGACCCGGGCTGGACTTACTGGTCCGACGACGACGACGGCTACGTCTGGCACGAGGACCGCATCGCCGAGCTGCTCGCCCGCGAGACCGGTCCGTCTCTTTACGTGTCCGGGACGGTGTCGAACCAGGGCCGTTTCTACCCGCGGTTCGATGCGGTTGTGCTCCTAAGCGCACCGGTGGAGGTGCTGTTGGACCGGATCGAGAGCCGCACGACGAACCCGTACGGCAAGAGCCCCGAGGATCGGCGGCTCATCCTTGAGCATCTGGCCGAGGTCGAGCCGCTCCTGCGGCGAGGCTGCACTCACGAGATCGACGCGAGGCAGCCGCTTGCCCAGGTCGTGGACCAGCTCGCCGAGCTCGGCCTGGAGCCAAACGGCGTGGCGAGATGACCTGGCGGTCGCGATCGTGTACCGGCGCCACGCGCAGGGGAACCCCTCGATCCGCCCCCACCCCCCGGGACGAAATTTCCATCATTCCAGCCGGGGGCGCCCGCTAATTCCGGATGTTGCCCCGCTCCGGGGCAGAATCCGTCGCCACCGAAGACGATCGGTTCAAATGGCGGAAAATGCCCCCGCTGACCCGACCTACCTAGCTCGGCGCTCGTTCAAGGTGGCGCACGGTTTGGACCGGCAGCGCCGGGTCGTTGCCCCAGTCCGCCCATGAGCCGTCGTAGATCCGCACGTGCGGGTACCCAGCGACGCGCAGGGCCAGGGCCGCGTGAGCGGCCCGGACTCCGCCCTGGCAGTAGGTGACGAGCTCGTGCTCGGGGGACAGTCCCGCCGCCTGCGCCCTGGCCCGAATCTCCGCGGGATCGCGCAGCGTGCCGTCCGCTTGCAGGTTCTCGTCCCAAGGCCACAGGACCGCGCCGGGAATGTGCCCGCCGCGGGCGGCGCGCCGCTCGTCGCCAGTGAACTCGGCCGGGGCGCGCACGTCGACGATCCGCATGCTCGGGTCATCGAGGCGGGCGAAGATCTCCGCCGAGCCGATCCCGGTCGCGGGTCCGGTCCCGCCCCTACCACCGGGCGCTCGCGGCTCGAACCGGCCCGGGACCGGTGACACTGCCCCCGCCTCCAACGGCCGCCCCTCGGCCTGCCATTTCTCGATCCCGCCATCGAGCAGCGCAACCCGCTCGTGGCCGTAGTGCGCCAGTACGTGCCACAGCCGCGACGCATACAGGTTCCCGCCGTCCGAGTAGGCGACCACGGTCTTCTCCTGGGTGATCCCCAGCCGCCCGAGCCGCTCGGCCGCTTCCTCGGCGTTCGGCAGAAACGTCGTCACGGCCGTATCGGTCGCCGAGAGGTCATCCAGCCAGTAGACGTGGATCGCGCCAGGGACGTGCCCGCTCAGGTACTGCGCGCGGGATCCCCCGGCATCGCCGGCAAACCGGCAGTCGCACACCAACACCGCTTCGTCGCGCAGATGCGCGGCCAGCTCTCCACTGCTCACCAGCGGCACGCTGACAGCCATGAGGTCCTCCATTCTTCGCTCGCTGCCCGGCAGCGCGGGCCGAGGTGCCTACTCGACTACCTCGACCCAGCTGGCGATCTCGTCACGGCTGAGCGTCTCGGCGAGGTCCGGATGATCGCTCCGGATGTGGCCCTCGATCCGAGTCACCACCTCGTCGTCGGTCTCGCCCCGTGCGACGAACCCGCACTCGCATTTGATCTGCCTGGACATCTTGTTGTCGCGGCGATTGTGGAAGCCGGTCCTTTCTCATATCTTGACATCAACCTTGGAGAAAGGTTGGAAAGTTCGATGCTCTCCGGCGACCGCACCCGAATCCAGCTGTGCGGTCGCTTCGTGCTCGAGCTCGGAGGCCGGCGGATCGAGGATCGGCTGCCCAGCCGGCAGGGCCGGCTGCTGTTCGCCTACCTGGCGCTGAACCGGGACCGCCCGGCGGGACGCGACGAACTCATCGACGCGCTGTGGCCCTACGCGACTCCCGCCGCGGCGCCGTCGGCACTCACGGTCCTCGTCTCCAAGGTGCGCGCCGTGGTGGGCCCGGAGATCCTCAGCGGCCGCACCGAGCTCCGCCTGAGCCTCCCGCCGGATGCGCGGATAGACGTAGAGGACGGCCTGGCCGCCGTGCACGAGGCGCAATCCGCGGTGGCGCTGGGCGATTGGAAACGGGCCTGGGGGCCCGCCCTGCGCGCCCAGTTCATCGCCCGCCGCCCGCTGCTGCCCGAGCACGACACACCGTGGCTCGATCAGTGGCGTCGGCGTCTCGACGACATACACGACCGCGCGCTCGAGGCCTACGCCGCCAGCTGCCTGGGCATCGGCGGCACCGAACTGCCCGGCGCCGAGCGCGCCGCCCGGCGCCTGCTCGAGCGCGCGCCGCTGCGCGAGACCGGCTACGCGCTGCTGATGAACGCCCTCGCCGCCCAGGGCAACGCGGCGGAGGCGATGAGCGTCTACGCCACCGCCCGCACGACGCTCGACGAACAGCTCGGCATCACCCCCGGCCAAGCGATCCAGGAGGCCCACGCCCGCCTGCTCGGCCTATCGGCGCCAACGCCGTGACACGAACGCCACGGGGGTCAGTTCCCGGTGCCCGAGTGAGCCGCGGCCAAACCGGTCTGATAGGCGAGGACGACGGCCTGCACCCGGTCGCGCAGGCCGAGCTTGCGCAGGATCCGCGCCACGTGCGTCTTGACGGTGGCCTCGCTCAGTACCAACTCGGCGGCGAGCTCGGCATTGCTCAGGCCCCGGGCAAGGAGCTGGAGGACCTCGAGTTCTCGCGGCGTCAGCTCGGCGAGGTCGCCGGGCAAGGCCGGCGGCGAAGACGCAGTCGGCGCGAACCGCTCGACCAGCCGGCGGGTGATCGAGGGCGCCAGCAGGGCATCGCCGGTGCGAACCGTGCGGACCGCGTCAACGAGCTGTTCGGGGGAGACGTCCTTGAGCAGGAAGCCACTCGCGCCCGCGGTGAGCGCTGCGTACACGTACTGATCGATGTCGAAGGTGGTGAGGATGATGATCCGGCACCCGGCGCCCGCGGACGTCGCGAGGATCCGCCGGGTCGCCTCGAGGCCGTCGATCCCCGGCATCCGGATGTCCATGAGCACGACGTCTGGCCGGTGCTCGAGCACGGCGGCAAGCGCCTGTCCCCCGTCGGACGCCTCGGCGACCACAGGGATGCCGGCCGCGCCGAGAATCATCCGAAAGCCGCTGCGAACCAGCGCCTGATCGTCCGCGACCACCACGCGGGGTGGTGTCGCCGGATCGCTCATCGCCGGATCGCTCACCGGCCCCCGGTCGTGACTATGAGCCCGTCCCAGCTGGCCGGTGCGTCGCTGCCCCGGCGGGGCGGCAGGGCATCGACCGGGAACCGGGCTCGGACGATCCACCCACCGCCGCTTCTCGGCCCGGCGTCGAGCACGCCGCCGTACAGCGCGATGCGCTCGCGCAATCCGATCAACCCCCGTCTGGTCCCGGCTGGGACCGCGGGCGCAGCCGCGAGGATCGGCCGTCCGGTGTCGGCCACTTCAACCACCAGCTCGCCCTCGCCGCAGCTGAGGCTCACGGTCGTCGCCGGCTTGCCCGCGTGCTTGATCACGTTCGTGAGCGCTTCCTGGACGACGCGGAACGCCGCCAGGTCGAGCCCGGGCGAGAGCTCCTGAGGCAGCGTCCCGACGTTCAGGTCGATGGGCAGCCCGGCCACGGTCAGCCGGTCGATGAGCGCGGGGAGCTGGGCCAACCCGGGCTGCGGCTCAAGCTCGCGGGGCGCGGTGCCATCCAGTGTGTCTGTTTCGTCGCCCCGTGCGGGAGCCGGGCTGAGCAGTCCGAGCAGGTGACGCAGCTCGGTCATCGCCGCGCGCCCGCTCGCCTCCACCGCAAGCAGCGCCGCCCTGGCCTCGCCGGGCGACTCGGCGAGGACCTGCCGCGCCGCACCGGCCTGCACGATCATGACGCTGACGCTGTGGGTGACCACGTCGTGGAGCTCTGAGGCGATGCGGGTTCGTTCGAGCTCGAGCGCGCGGCGGGTCGCAGCCTCGTGCTCGGCGAGGATCCGGTCGCGTTGTCCGACGGCGTGCACCGCGTACCCCACGGTCACCGTCAACGCCAGCGATACCAGAACCAGCAGCACGGTCGTGCCGAACAGCGCGGCGCCCACGATCACCCCGAGCCAGAGAACGGTGACGAGCGCCGCGCCCCGGAAACGGCTGTACTTGACCGCGGAGTACCCGGCGAATACGACCGTGGCGATCGCGATCTCCTTCGCGTTGTGCCTGGTCGCGTACACCCCGGCCACGAGCAGCAGGCATGCCGCCAGCGGGTAGCGGCGGCGGACCGCGAGCGGCGCGGTCGCGAGCAGCACGGCGGCCCCCCTTTCCCCGCGCGCCAGACGAGCCACCAGGACGAGCGCGGCGAGGAAGCCATCGGCGTATAGCGCACTGCGGGAAGGCAACGACCGGGGCTCGACGGACCACGCCAGGCGCAGACGCCAGCGCATCGCCTTGGGCGTGGGCTCCTCCATTGTCCTAATTATCGCCCCGCCGGCCCGTCCCGTCATCCGCCTCGCTACGTACGGACGTACCTCGTAAGGATGATCCGGCGCCGGGGATACGCCGAACGCGATAGCGCAGTTACATCGCCGTGCTGACGACAAATCCCGCGGCGCGACATACGTTCCCCGCCATGGACGCTCTAGTGCATATCAACGATGTAACCAAGCGCTACGACGGCTCCGACCAACCGGCCGTGGACGGGATAACGCTTCAGATCGCGCCTGGCGAGGCGGTGGCCGTGATGGGCCCGTCGGGGAGCGGGAAGTCGACCCTCCTAAACCTGATCGCCGGTCTGGACCGGCCGACGAACGGCACGATCACGGTCGCCGGCCGGCGGATCGACCGGCTCAGCGAGACCGGGATGGCCCGGTGCCGCCGGAGCCAGATCGGGATGATCTTCCAGTTCTTCAACCTGCTCGACGATCTAACCGTCGCCGACAACATCCTGCTCCCCGCCCAGCTAGCCGGGATGCCCCGAGTGCAAGCCCGGGCCCGCGTCGCCGAACTGCTGGACGCGCTGCACATCGAGCGCCGCGCCGACGCCTATCCGGGCCGACTCTCCGGCGGAGAGCGCCAGCGGGTGGCGATCGCCCGCGCGCTGGTCAACCGGCCCTTGGTGCTGCTGGCCGACGAGCCGACCGGGGCGCTCGATACCGCCACCGGCGAAGAGATCGGCCAGTTGCTCCTGGACCTCAACCGCTCGGGACAGACGCTCGTGATGGTCACCCACAACCCCGAGCTGGCGGCCCGCTACACCCACCGGGCGATCCACCTGCTCGACGGCCGGATCACCGGACGGACCGGTGACATGTTCCCGATGAGCCGCACGGCCGAGGCGCGGCGTTGAGCCCGGGCGCGGTACTCCGCGCGGTTCGCGGCGGGATCGGCCGCCGTCGCGGAGTTCAGACGGTGGTCATCGCCCTGGTGCTGGTCGTCTCCACGGCCTCGTCGGTTCTCGGCCTCGCGCTCCTGGCCGACTCCCACGCCACGTTCGACCGCGCCTTCTCCGCGCAGCGCGGCGCGCACGTGGTGGCGACCATCGACACCTCACGGGCGAGCACCACGCGGCTCGCCGCCACGGCACACCTCCCGCAGGTCAGCGCCGCGGCGGGACCGTTCGCCGAGACGAACGTGACCGCCACCGATTCCTCTCCCGGCGCCCCCGTGATCGACCTGCCGCCGCTTACCCTGGCGGGACGCCCGGCACCTGGCGGGCCGGTCGATGACATCACGCTGCAGGACGGGCGCTGGCCGCAGCGACCGGGCCAGGTCGTGATGGAGAGCAACACCGATGGGTTCGGGGTCGGGATCGGTGACACGGTGAGTGTGACCAGCGCGCCCGGAAGGCCACGGCTGACCGTCGTCGGCCTGGCCACATCCGTCTCGCGCTCCGCCGACGGCTGGGTCGTCCCGACCGAGATATCGGCGCTGCGCTCGCGGGAGGCACCGGCGATCGCACAGATGCTCTATCGCTTCCACAGCGCCGGAACCGCCGGCGCGGTGAGCGCAGCGACCGCGGCGGTGAGGAACGCATTACCGGCAGGCGCGATGACCGACACCCAGTCCTATCTGAACGTCCGGGCCGCGCAGAGCAATCAGGTCGCGGTGTACGCACCGTTCGTCGTCGCGTTCGCGATCATCGGCCTGGTCATGTCCGTGCTCATCGTGACCAATGTGGTCAGCGGCGCGGTGATCGCGGGTTACAACCGGATCGGGATCCTCAAGAGCATCGGGTTCACCCCGGGCCAGGTGGTCGCTGCCTACACCGCCCAGGTCTTAGTGCCGGCCATGGTCGGCTGCCTGGGCGGCGTAGCGCTCGGCAACCTGCTGTCCGTCCCGCTGCTCCGGAAGACCTCGGACGTGTACGGGGTCGGGCAGCTCGGCGTGCCGCTGTGGGTGAATTTGGGCGTCCCGCTCGCGATGTGTGCCCTGGTCGCGGTGGCCGCAATCCTGCCCGCGCTTCGCGCCGGTCGATTGAGCGCCACCGAGGCTCTGGCCGCCGGTCGCGCCCCACGCACCGGCCGCGGCTATCTGGCCCACCGTCTGCTGGGGCGACTGGCGCTGCCCCGGCCGGCGACGATCGGACTCGCGTCACCGTTCGCCCGCCCGGCGCGGATGGCGGCGACCCTCGCGGCGGTACTGCTCGGCGTCACCGCGGTGACCTTCGCCGTCGGGCTGGTCACATCACTGCGGCGCGCCGTGGCCGATCTGGACCTGACCAAGACCGAGCAGGTGCAGGTCTTCCTCAACGGGCCGGGCCCCGTCCCGGTCAAGGGACCGGGCCAGGCGCCGCCGTCCGCACCCCAATCCGGGCAAGTGATCACCGCGGCACTGCGTTCGCAACCCGGTACTGCCCACTACGTCCTCGAGGAGGATGGCCAGTACGTCAAGGTGGCCGGGCTGGTACAGCCGCTTGCCGTGACCGCGTTCGTCGGCGACGCCCGGTGGACGGGTTACGCCCTGTCGAGTGGTCACTGGTACACGGGTCCGGACCAGGCGGTCGTGCCCAAGCGCGTTCTCACCACCCTTCACATCTCGGTCGGCGACACCGTCACGATCACCGGTACTGGCGGGCGCACTGTCCCGGTGCGGATCGTCGGCGAGGTGTTCTACCAGGACCACGACGGCATGACCATGCTCACCGACTGGCGGACGCTCACCGCCGCCGACCCGGGACTGAGACCCGACCCCTTGAATTTCCAGTACGACGTCGGCCTGCGGCCCGGCACGGATCCGACTGCGTATGTCCGCGCGCTCGGCCCGAAGCTGGGGTCGGGCTACGGCGTCTCGATCAATCGGAGCGGAGGCGCCGAGATCGCCATCGCGCTCGCCGGCACGCTCACGCTGCTCTTGTCGATCGCCGCGGCGCTGGGTGTGCTCAACACCGTCGTGCTCCACACCCGCGAGCGCGTTCACGACCTAGGCGTGTTCAGGGCGGTTGGCATGACGCCCCGCCAGACCGTCGCGATGGTGCTCTGCTCGGTAACCGGCACGGGCCTACTCGCGGGCGTGCTCGCGGTCCCCGCCGGGATGGTCGTGCACCGATACGTGATCCCGGCGATGGCGGGCGCCGCCGGGCTCGGGGTCCCGCCCGGCTTGCTGAACGTATACGGCGCCGTGGAACTCTTGGCGCTCGTGCTCGCCGGGCTGGTCATCGCGGTGGCCGGCGCGCTGCTGCCGGCCGGATGGGCGGCGCAGGCGCGAACCGTCTCGGCGCTGAGGGCTGAGTAGCGGCGGCGAGCCGGATGGTCGGCGCGCGAACCCGGCTGCGGCGATGGCAGCGCAGGCCAGGTAGCAGCCGGCCTGGCCGTTGAGCAGAACGGTCAACGACACCGGGCCGGCGAGCAGGCCAGCGGCGAGGATGCCGGCCCCCTGCCCGAGCGCGTCGGCGACGCCGAGGAGACTGAAGACCCGGCCTCGCATGGAGGCCGGACTGGCGTCCTGGGTGCCGGTGATGAGCCCCGTCGTGAACGCCGTGGCCGGGATCCCGGCGGCGACGAACAGGGCCGCGTACCACCACGTGGACGAGGTGATCGGCGGGCTGTTCCACGTGATCAGCGAGATCAGGCCGAACGCCGCCAGCCCGCCCGCGACCAGCAGGCGGCCGCCCAGCCGGACGGCCCACATGCCCACCACGAGCCCGCCGAGCACACCGCCGATCGCTTGAACCCCGCGGAGCAGGCCGACCGCCGCGTCTCCGGCATGGATGAGGTCGAGCACGAACAGCACGAACAGGACTAGGAACAGGCCCTGGGCGACCGCTCCGAGGAAGGTGATGAGGAGCGCGGTGCTGAGCGTGGCATCGCCGCGAACGGTCCGCCATCCCTCACGGACGGCCTCGATCCCGCCGGCACCGGTGCCGCAGAGACGCTGCGGCACCTCGGCGGCCGCCGCACGGGCCAGGAGTCCGGCGCTGATGAGAAAGCTCGCCGCGTCACCCAGGACGAGCCCCTGAAGATGAAGCATCGGCAGGAGCACGCCGCCGAGAGGCGCCCCGGCCAGGCGCGCCGTGTTGCCTGCCATCTCGACCAGGGCGTTTGCGCGGGCGCGTTCATCCGTGGCCACCAGCGCGGGCACGAGCGCCTGCTGAGCCGGCCGAGTGATGCTCGCGATCGCCGCCTGAAGCGCCGCGACCAGGTACACGAGCCAGAGCCGGTGGGAGTTTGCCAGCAGGAGCGGCAGGAGCAGAGCGGCCTGGGCGGTGGTCAAACCGGCGAGCATCCGGCGCCGGTCGAGCCGGTCGATGAGCGGGCCGCACGCGGTTCCCACGAGCACGGCGGGCACCAACTCGGCCAGGAACACCGTCGAGGTGGCCAGCGCCGATCCGGACGCGGTCAGTGCATACAGCGGCAGGGCGATGAACAGCAGCCAGTCGCCGGTTTCAGAGATCGCCACCGCGCCCAGCAGGGCGCGGTAAGGCGCGCTGCGAAGGCCCGGAGCCTCTGGGCGGTGATCGAGCGCCGGGGTCACTGCGCTTGCGGATGGAGGAACGCGAGCAGGCGCAGAAGGACCACCTCTGCGTCCGCCGGCGCTCGCACCCGGGTCAGCGCGATGTACGGACGCACGAGCCCGTCGATCGCCTCGACAAGGCCCGCAAGCTCATCCGGGGTGAGACGCAGCCCGTAGCTGTGGCGAGCCTCTGCCGCCTGCCACGACGCCGGCAACCCAGGATGCCGGTTAAGCGCGCGCCGGGTCAGCTCTTCCTCGCGTCCGAGCTCGAGCTCGTCGACCGCCCGGGCGGCGACCGAGGCCGCCGGCGAATCGGTGCCGCGCTCAGGACCGAACTCGAGGCCGGTGGCGACGCTCCGCCAGGGTCGCTCCCGACCGTCGCTGGAGGCCGCCGGCTCGACGAGGCCAACCCGGGCCAGGGCGCGCAGGTGATAGCTGCAGTTCGACGCCGTCGAGCCTACGGCCTGCGCGCACTGCGCCGCCGTCTGCTCGCCAAACGCCATGACGTGATCCAGCAGCGCGAGACGCAGCGGGTGGGCGAGCGCTCGGAGGGCGCGCGGGTCCGAAACGCGCACCCGCCGTTCCGGCACCGCCGACGGTGATGTGAAAGACATGTTTCACGTTATAGCGCCTCAGCCACGAATGCGCAAGACATCTTTCATATCTGGGCCGGCCCGGCACGCGCGACGAAATCACGCACGCTTGGCGCTCCGCGCGGAGTGTCGTCAGCGGAAGACGAGCCCCGGCCGGTTCGTTGTGGAAAGGGTGTGGGCCGAGCCCCCGGGCCCTCCATCCCGCGACCAGCGTCGTGTGTCGCATACACATAGGCGACAGGTCGCGGTGGGCAGCAGCTCGGCTCGACGTCCCGATCCCGTCATCAGAACTGTGAGGTACCAATGATTCATCGACTCGTTTCCGCCGCGGCTGCGGCGGGATGTGTCTTAGCGGTTGTGTGTCCTGCCAGCGCTGCGGCTCGCAGCGCCCCGAACCTGGTCTGTACCGGACCGGTGGTCGGGGGTACGTATTCGAGTGTGGAGGTGCCCGCCAACACGTCCTCATGCTCACTGACGCAGGTCAGGGTAATCGGCGATGTCACCGACGAAGACGGCGCCTATGCGACGTTGACCGACAGCCAAGTGGGGGGCAACGTTTCCGTGGGCACGAACGGAGCCGAGGTGGATTTCGACACGAGCGCGAATACCGGCCCGCTGCCATCGAGCCCGATGACGGTGCACGGAAACCTCACGATTGGCAGCATCGGATATTCGGTGGTCAACCCGGGCGCGATCATCGAGGGCACGACGTACCTCAACAACGCCGAGAACCTGCAGATCACGCAAGGTACGGTGCACAACGTGCTCAGCCAGACGGCCGGGAGCCTCACCTTTTCCCAGGGCGAGATCGACGGCAGCATCGTGGCCAACAACACCATCGAGGGTGGTTCGTTCTTCGAAGACGTGATCCGAGGCAATCTGGTCCTCAACGCGACCCAGGCCGGGTTCGGCAACTGGTACATCGAGGGACCGCAGGAGATCGACGGCAATGTCCTGCTGACCAACAACCAAGAGCCGATCTTCCTGCTGGCCAATCACATCAAGCAAAACCTGGCGTGCTACAACAACACGCCTGCCCCAACCGCCCCGGAGGCCAACCAGGTCGACGGCCGCGAGCTCGGCCAGTGCGCTGGCCTGACCACCGGCTCCAACTGAGGATCAGCCAAGCCTGACCTCGCCGACACGGTCCTCGTCCCGGGACACGGACCGGTTCTTCGAGTGGCGCCGCTCCGGCGGCGCCACTCGCCCTCATGCGAGCACGAGCAGAGGGCGGCCCTAAGCTAACCCACCGCACCGCGGCCCCGGCACATCTAAGCCACTGCGGCGGCCAAGATAGGGCGGCTGGCCGATGTGCGCCCCGGGGGCTTAGCGCGATTCTGGGTGCATGCTGATTTCGAACATGATCCGTCTCTCCACACGTACCCACGACCTCATCGGCCGGATGCCCGCGATCGAGCGCAGCCTTGCGCGAGCACTGCTGCTCGGCTTGGTGTTCGCTCTCGCAGGCCTCAGCGCGAGCGCCGCAAGCGCCGCCGCGGCGACGTACACAGTCAATGCGACAGACGACGGACCCAGCAGCTGCGATCCGGGGCAGTCGTGCACGCTGCGAGAGGCGGTGTCGCTGGCCGGCGACAACCCCGGCTCCACCGTGATCGTCCCGGCCGGGGACTACGTGCTCACATCCGACAGCGATCACGTCGGCAGTATCTCGGTGAGCCCGGGCACGACGATCCAGGGTGCCGGCGCCCGCACGACGATCATCGACGCGAACAGCACCGTCACCCACGACCGCGTGTTCCTGCTGCTGGCCTCGGGGGCGCCGGTCACGCTGTCACACCTCACGGTCACGGGCGGCGCTCCGGACGCGAACGCGTTCGGGGGCGTGCAGGGCGGAGACATCCTGTCGGAGGGCGATCTCAGCCTCGACCACGTACGGGTCACCGCCGGTTCGGCCGCGGGCGGCGGCGGCGTGGCCAACGTGGGTGGGACGTTGACGATCGACCATTCCCTGCTCGACAGCGACACCGCCACCGGGACGAGCGCCGGCGGCGCGATCCTCAGTACCGGATCGGCGCCGTCGCTGACCGTCACCGACTCGACGCTCACCGGCAACGGGGCCGGCGACGGTGCGGGGATCAGCGTCAGCAGCGCGACCTCGAGCCAGACCACGGTCCGGTACGTGACGATCGCCGATAACACGAGCACCGAGGCGGCGGGCGCCGGCGGCCTGAGCACCGATGGGTCCGGCACGACGCTGGTCGGCGACTCGATCATCGCCGGCAACCAGCTCGGCACCGCACCCGCGAACTGCGCCGGGCCTGTAACCGATGCCGGGTCGAACGTCGAGACCGGCACCGATTGCGGTTTCTCGGGTTCGTCGGATCGTCAGAACGCGGCCCCGATCCTCGGCACGCTCAGCGATCAGGGCGGTGACACCGACGTCCTCCCGCTCGGGGCCGGGAGTCCAGCTATCGACCTGGCTCCCGTCTCAGGCTGCCCCGCCACCGACCAGCGCGACCGACCGCGGCCGCAGGGGGCGGCCTGCGACGCCGGCGCCGTCGAAGCGGACGCCCCAGCCACGCCGCAGCCCCAACCGAAGCCGCAACCGCAACCCCAGCCACAAGCCCCGCCGCACGACCACACGGTGCTCGGCGTCGTTGCCTACGCTGCGCCGTTTGCTCCCGCCGAGGGCGACGCCGCCGAACCGGCGTCGCTGTTTGACCTCCATCCGACCCCCCACCTCCTGGTCAGCCTGCTGACGGGCGACGGAACACGAATCGCGCAGGAGCGGCTTGACCCCGGGAACACCCCCCTCAGCCGGAACGGCGACGCCGAGTATCGCTTCGACGGGCTAGCCGCCTGCGGCGACTGCCGGGTCGAGGTGAGCAATGGCGGGCCGCCGCTCGACTCCCAGCCCGTGAGCTTCGACGGCTTCGACGGACAGACCAACGTCTTCCTCAGCTTCTCCAATCGACCCGGTGGCTACGCCGGGGGCCTGATCAACGTCCCGGACGGCCACACGCCCCCCGCTGCCTTCAGCGTCCGGGCCACCGCGGGCGGCCATGTGATCGCCGACACGGCGAGCCTGAGCCCGCAGTGCCCGCTGATGAGGCCCGAGGCTCAACCGCTGTGTGGGAGCGGCTACGACCTCACCTACCGGCTTTCCGGTCTGCCCGTCGACAACCGGCCGGTCACCGTGACGCTCTACGAACGTCCCCTCTCGTCCTTGAACGGTGTGTTCTCCTTTACCGGGCCGCCAGTC
The DNA here is from genome assembly GCA_019241635.1 of Solirubrobacterales bacterium. Lineage (GTDB taxonomy): Bacteria > Actinomycetota > Thermoleophilia > Solirubrobacterales > Solirubrobacteraceae > Palsa-465. The sequence goes on along the minus strand of JAFAWR010000007.1, from coordinate 10,941 downwards.
GCGGTCGACAGCGCGACGGCGCCCCTCCGGTTCGGCGCCGCGGATTTCACCGGCCTTCCGCCGCTCACGTCGCTCAGCGTCATCCCGCCGCGCTCCCAAGGCCGCGTCCTCTATGGGCACGTATATGCGAGGGCACCGTTCGCACCTGGCGCAGACCCCCTGACCGGGGAGAAGCTTGCCCCGGGCGACCACCCCGTGGTCACGCTGCTCCAGGGCAAGCGACAGATCGGCACGACCACCGTGCTCAACTCGAGCCTGCCCACGTACTGGTTCTACGGCGTGGCACCCTGCTCGTCATGCCGGGTCGAGCTCCATGACCGCGGCCGCCTCATCGACACTGCTCCGGTCGTGCTTTCGACTCGTCAGCCGAGTGTCACGGAGCGAGACCTCCAACTCAAAGACCCGAACGGCAACTTCATCGACGGCACGATCCTGGCCCCCGACGGCGTGCGCGGGGACAATCTGCGGGTAGTCGTTCGCCGGCCCCAGAACGCCACGCCAATCGCCGATTCGCTGTCGCTGCCCCAGGCTTGCCATCCTGGCGCCCCTTGCTCCGGCGACCATGTCTACCGGCTGGGTGGGGTCCCAGCCAAGACCCAGGTCCTGGTGACGCTGATGTTCCGCACGGGCTTCGTCTGGGTTCCGGTCGACTCCGTGCTCCTGCAAACGAACTCGGGCGACGTGGACACCATCGTTCCGGATCTCACGCTCCTCCCCGGGGCCGGCGCGGGCGATCCCGGGTCTCAGATCAGCGGCTCGATCGAGACGGGTGGCCCCTACGCGGGCGGCGGCCAGTCCGCGCCCGTCGCCGCCCGCTCGCGCTTCCAGGTCACGCTCTATGACCCGAATGGGCTCCAGCTCGCCACCACCACGGTCACGGCAGGTAGCCAGGCGACCGACGCGCTGCCGTTCACTCTCTTACATCTCAAGGGGTGCACGAACTGCACGCTCGCGCTCCAGAACGGCCAGGGGACGGTCGACGAGGAAACGGTGTCATTGCCTGATTTCACGTCGGTCACCACCGTCGCGCCCCTGCTCAGCGATCGCCTCGCCGATGGGGCATTCATCTCGGGCGCGATCATCGGCTCGCGCCCGTTTGTGCCCAACAACGTGATCGTGGAGGTATTCGGCGCTGACGGACACGTGCGATCCACCACGACCGATTCGAACGTCGTCGATCCCTGCCGGCCGACGGCCCGTGCCTGCGCCAGCGTGCCCGATCTCCTTTACCGGCTTGGTCGGATGCCCAGCAGCGGATCGGTGACCGTCCGCGTATTCGACGCCAAGTCGAGGCGCGTGCTGGCCAGCGAGCGCGTCACGGTGGCCCCGGGCGCGCGAGAGACGGCGGCCGCGGCACTTCGCATCGACCTCCCCGCGCGGTGACGCTCGCGACCTCGCACCCGCTCGTCACAAGCCGCAGATCAAGTCGCGTACGGCGCTCGGCTGGGATAGGAATGGGTGGTGCCCCGCGTCGAGTTCCACGACGTGGGTCGCCCGGCCGGCGAACGCGCGTTGCCGGCCGGCGGGGGTGCCGCGATCTTCGACGCACACGAGATACGTGGAGGCAATGTGCTGCCACGCCGCTGAGCGCACCAGCTGCTCGACGACCGCCAGGCTCTGCCGGGCCGTCCGATTCATGGCCTCTCGCTGGATTTCCGCGTCGCAGTCCTGCAGGAAGGTTTCGGCCAGGGCATCCGGCCGGACGGTGAACGTCCCCTCGTCGGCGTCGACGTCGAGGAAGGGCGCGGGCTCCTCGGCGCCGAACGAGGAAAGGCTCTGCCCGACCTCGGGGAGGTAGCTGGAGATCAGCAGCAGATGGCGCACGGTGTCGAGGCCGGCCGCTGCTTCCGCGACGACGATCCCGCCGTAGCTATGCGCGACCACCACCGTCGGCTCCTCGCTCGCGGTGAGAACCTGCCGGACGGCGGCGACATCCTCGGGCAGCCCAGGCCCTCGCGCACCGGGCGTCTCCCCGGTCTCGCCGCAGCTCGGCAACCCCGGTGCCTCGCTGACCACGCCCTGTTCGGCCAACCGCTCAGCGGTTAGGCGCCACCACCACGACCCGTCCTTGACGCACGCCCCGTGCACGAAAACCACCCTCATCTCGACCTCCGCCTCTGGTTGCTTCTCAGTACCTCCGCATCTTCACCCATCTACACCTGTCCGAGCATCTGAAGGTCCTGCGCAAGACCGGTCTCGTCATCCTTGACCGCCGGGGGCGTTTCTGGCTGTATCGCACCGACCCGGCGCGCCTGCTGGCCGTCGCCGGCAGCCTCGAACAGCTCGCCTCGCGGCGCGGCGGGGATTGACTGTCGCCTCGCACCTGAGCGAGCTGGCGTCTGTTGTCGCTTCCGAAGCTGGTGCGCGTCCGGGTCGTTAGCATCGCGATGTGCGCGAGTTGCGGTCTGGGCTTTGGTACTGGCAGGCGCCACACCCGGAGTGGACGCCGGGACAGCGGTGGCCGCAGTTGGTGTCCTCTTACGCGCTTGACGACGGTCAGCGTTTGCTCCTGTTCGACCCGCTCGGCGTGCCTGATGCGCTGCTCGCACTCGGCCGGGAACGCGAGCCGGTGATCGTTCTCACCGCACCCTGGCACGAGCGGGATGCCAGGGTGCTCGTCGCGCAACTCGACGCCACCGTGTTCGCGCCCCCGCCCGACACCGCCCAGGACCTGATGGGTAAATACGGCATCACTGCCGAGCAGGCGGGTGACGGCAGTCCGGATCTGGCCTGGTTTCGGGGCGACAGCGACAGCGACACCGTCCACTGGTACGGACCCGGCGATCGGCTACCAATCGGGGTTGAGGCCTACGAGGGCCGAGAGGGCAACGACCTCGTCCTTTGGCTCGAGAGCGCCGGCGTGGTCGTGGCGGGTGATTCGTTGGCCGACTTCGGAGCGGGCTTCGGGCTCAACGAGTGGTTGCGCGGCGGGGTCACTCGCGAGCAGGTCCTCGAGCGATTGCGGCCGCTGCTCGAGCTGCCCGTCGAAATCGTCCTCCCGGCACACGGCGCGCCGACAGACCGAGCGGCGCTCGAACACGCGCTGTCCTGAATAGCCGATCCGGGGATTACGACACAATGCACGGTGGTCAGATGACGCTTCAACGGATGGACAACGTCGGCGTGGTCGTCGAGGACCTACCGGCGACGATCGCGTTCTTCTGCGAGCTCGGCCTCGAGCTCGAGGGACAAGCCACCGTCGAAGGGGAATGGGCAGGGCGCGTCACCGGACTGGGCGACCAGCGCGTCGAGATCGCCATGATGCGCACGCCGGACGGCCACAGCCGGCTCGAGCTCTCCCGGTTTCTCACGCCGCCTCCGGTCGCGGATCACCGCAACGCGCCGGTGAACGCCCTCGGCTATCTGCGCGTCATGTTCAGCGTGGACGACATCGACGACACGCTCGACCGGCTCGGCAAGCACGGCGCCCAGCTCGTAGGCGAGATCGTCCAGTACGAAGACGTGTACCGGCTCTGCTACATCCGCGGTCCCGGCGGACTTCTGATCGGACTCGCCGAAGAGCTGCACTGAACGCCGGCGTGCCGCGGGCGGCGGCTGTCGGTCTGACGCGAATCGGATCTCGCGTGTGATCCACGCGGGCGGCTCGTGCGTAGGAAAGGACAGGTCAACGAATCGATTGGAGAGGCATGGTTGGTCTGGACAATCCCATTCATCTCGCTTTTCTGCTCGTCATCCTGTTGCTGGTGTTCGGCGCCAAGCGCCTGCCGGAGATGGGCCGCTCGCTCGGGTCCGGCCTGCGCGGCTTCAAGGAGTCGGTCAGCGGAGAGGCACACACCGACCCGCAGGCAGTGCTGAGCGCCGCGCACGCGGAGCCCGCGACCGGCCGCGACACTGGCCACGTCGAGCGGGTCGAGCGGGTCGAGCGTCCGGTCGCGTAGGCCGAGCGGTTCGGCTCCATCATGCGCCTCAGAGATCGGCCGCGGCTGCGGGCGGTGGGCTATGACGACCAAGTGAGCCTGGTTTCGCATCTGGATGAGCTCCGCACGCGGATCATCGTGTCGCTGCTCGCGCTCGGCATAGCGTTCGGGCTCTGCTTCTGGCAGAACCATCGTCTGCTCGGGCTGATCAACCGACCGCTGGCGCATCAGACCCAAGCGCAAGTGCGCGCCGGCCGGGGTCCCCTCGGCGCGACCTATACGGTCCAGCGAAGCGCGCGCGACGTGGCGATCCAGCTTCGGACGGTGGTCGGCGCGCTCGAGCACGCCCGGCCGCCGCTCGCGCCGTCCGGAACGCTGGAGCATGTCGCCCACCGCCTCCAGGTCGACGTCGGCCAGCTGTCCGCGCCGGCGCAGGGCGATCGCCCGATCACGCTCGGGATCGGCGAGCCGTTCACCACCACGGTCACGGTCACACTGATCTTCGCGCTGATCCTCGCCCTGCCGGTGCTGCTGCTCCAGGCCTACGCGTTTCTGGCGCCGGCCGTCGAGCCCGCGCTGCGCAACCGGCTGCGGCCGCTTCTGCCGGCCGTGCCGGGGCTGTTCCTCGCGGGGATTGCATTCGGCTATTTCGCGGTGCTTCCGGCCGCGGTGCGGTTCTTTCAGAATTTCAACTCCGACCAGTTCAACGTGCTGGTGCAGGCCAGCCAGTACTACAAGTTCGCCGCCACCACGCTGCTGACTATGGGCCTGCTATTTGAATTGCCGGTGGCAATTCTGGCCGTCACCCGTGCCGGACTGGTGACAGTCGAGCGATTGCGGCGGAGCCGCCGGTACGCGCTCGGGGCGTGTGCGCTGATCGCCGCGCTGCTTCCCGGAGACGCGATCACGATGGCGCTCGAGACCGTGCCGCTGTATCTGCTGTTCGAGGCCAGCCTGCTGGTGGCTGCGATTGCGGACCGACGCGCCCGTCGCGCAGGCGCCGCCACCGGACTGGCCGCCGACGCCGGCGCCTGACCGACCCGGCGCCTTCTGTGCCTTCAAGACGCCGGCGCAGAGTGCGCTCGTGCACATCGAGAACAACCGCCCCGCCTGGTCGCCGCGGCGACTGCTTCGCCGGCGAGTCAGCGGCCGACGCGATAGCGAATGTGCGTCGCCCGCGGAGAGTGAATGACCTCAACGGGCTCTAGACCGGGATCTTTCACCCCGTCGAACAGGCGCTCGCCGGCGCTGAGCAGGACGGGGGCGACATCGAGCATAAGCTCGTCGATCACGCCGGCAGCAAACGCCTGGCGAACGGTCGAGGCGCCACCGGCGATGTCGACGCCGCCCTCGCCGGCCGCCTCCTGCGCGCGCTCGAAGGCGACATCGAAGCCTTCGGTGATGAAGTGGAACGTCGTGCCGCCCTCCAACGGGATCGGGTCGTGCGGGTAGTGGGTGAGAACGAACACGGGAGCGTGATAGGGGGGCTCCTCGCCCCACCACCCGCGCCAATCCTCGTCCCACGGGCCTCGAACCGGGCCAAACATGTTGCGGCCCATCACGTACGCTCCGCACGGCGTCAGGAGCTCATCGCGGACACGGGCATCGGCTTCATGGAAGGGCTCGTCGAGGTGCCAGTGGTGGAGCTCCAGGCCGCCGACGCCAAGCGGGTTCTCGCGGCTCTGATCGGGGCCGGCGACGAAGCCGTCGAGAGAGATGGACATGTGGCACGTGGTTGGTTTCATTGCAGCCAAGATCGCCGAAGCGCCGAGAAATCATCGGTGGGGAAGTCGTCCCGAACGGTAGCGCCGGTTGTCCGGCAACCACGGCCTGGAGCGTCGCTACAGCAAGCCCAGCCCCGCGAGCAGATCATGCGCGCGCGGTTGAAAGGCCGCTGGATCGATGCCGATCACGTCGACGGCCGGGATGCCGTTGGCGGAGATACGACGCTTGACCAGCGCGATCAAACGGGCGGACTGAGTCCTGGTGAGGCGGAGTTGGAGGTGGGCGGCGCGCAACACGGAGGCAACGGCCCGACCTGCCGCCCTCTCCGCGGCGGTGGCCCGATGGCGATCGGCGAGGAGAGGCTTCAGCGCCGCGTCCTGCGCGTTCACGGCGCCCTGCTGTCCCGCCATCGCGGCGGCATGCTCGCGGCTCACGGTCGCGTCGATCGCCGCGGCCACCGACTCGGAATCCGCCGCGGAGGTCACCCACCTGCGCTCGGCGGCGCGCAATGCCCGGCAAAGCTGGGCAGCTGCGGCAGCGAAGCGTGAGCATCCGGGGAGCGCAGCGGCGTGCGCGGGCGCCGGCCGCGCGATCGCCCAGAAGTCGCTGCGGGGCGGGTCCTCATACGTCCTGTAGTCCATGACGAGGCGCTTGATTGTCGCGGCGCAGAACGGCGCTGTGGCCGACGCGGTCACCGAACCTGAGACGACGAGCGTGATCCCGGCACCCGGCAGCCCGGAACTCAACACACCTGCTCCGGTGAGCAAGGCACCGCTCGTGAACGGAAGGCAGTAGTCGATTGCGTTCGGGATCGCGTGCAGGCGCATGTCGTCGCGGGCATCAGCCTTCGCCTGCGGGTAGTACGGCCCGTAGACCGGTGGCGGCCCAGAGTACGGTCCAGGGCCCGTAGGGCCGGTGGAGCCGGGAGGGGCGACTCCAGGCGAGGTGAACGTCACCGTCGACTGGAGGCCCGCACTGTAGTCGACACCGTTGTTGGTGACCGTGCCTGAGCAGTTGTCCTGCACGGTGTAGCTCGACCCCACGGGGAAATCGATCGCCTCAGTGTTACCAGCCGTCGGATCGAAGTGACACTCCGGACCACTGAGGCCCTGACTGAGTCCGGCGTAGTCGACCCGCGCCGAGGAGGCGCAATCGTACATCGTGGCCGAACTATTGATCGGGTCGCCCGAAGAGCCCCAATAGGTCGGCGGGAAGAGCTCGGCCGTCCAGTAGCCACTGCGGCGGATGGTGACATTGGGACCGTAGCTGCCGAGCATCGACGCCGCGGACGGGTTCAGACTAAGCGTCGCGCTGCAGCCGGGGTAGTGGTGACTCGGGTCGGCCGGCTCGGAGTAGCTGCCGCTCGCACTGGTGAGCGACCAATTCCCGGACTGAAGGCTCTCGGTGAAGTTCAGCGTCACCACCGCGTTGGCGGAGGTCTGAACCGACCAGGTCCCCGAGTAGGACGCGGTGCAGTCCGTGCACAGCGACGACGCCGACGCCGGCCCAGCGCCGACCGCGATCAGGACGGCCATGGCAACCGTGCCGAGCAGCACTCGGCTCGCGCGGGCGGCAAAGCCCGCGCGCGGCGCCCCTAGCCCGCGCTTCGGCCAAACGTCCTCCACCCCACGAATTCGCTCACTCAACCCACAACCCCCTTGGACTCACGCGACACCGCAATCGCAGCCTCATCACTCATCGCGGCGCTGCCGTAGAGGAAGCTGATCAGCTCCTCGGCGCTGCGAATCGCCGTCTCCTGAGCACTCCAAACCGCCTCCGCGCGGCCGATGATCTGACGCTGCGCGAGGGCCTCCGGGTCCAGCCTGAGCACGAACGAGGCAAGCACGACCCCACCCTACGAGCCCGATGTCCAACGAGCGTTAAACGAGGTCTTGGGGCGCGTCACGCCGGCGTAAGGAGCGCTCCAGCGCCTCGAGCTCGGCGGATGGGACGAGGCCAAGGTCATCCAGCGCAGCGCGGGCACGGCGTAGGGCTGCGAGCGCGCTGCCCGCGCGGCCCTGCGACAAGAGCAGCTGCGCCAAGCGAACGTAGCGCTGCTCGTCGTAAGGCTCCGCTTCGAGGGCCCGCTCGAGTACCCGCACCGCTTCGTCGATCTCGGCGCGCTGCTCGGCACCGGAAGCCAGGATGTCCAGCATCTCGAGGAACTGCATACGCAGCCGCTCGCGCGGTCCGGCCGCCCAACCCTCGTACCGGTCATCCGGCAACAGCTCCCCCTGGTAGCGCTCCAGCGCCCCGAACGCCAGGACTTCAGCGCGGCGCGCCTGGCCACTCGATCGAGCGGCGAGCGCCGCGCGCGCGTCGGCCGCGAACCCATCCGCGTCGATGTCGCAGCCCGACGCCAACACGACGAGCTCACGCTCGCGCAGGAGCAGCGCGCCGCTTGCCAACCGAAGACGGCTCAGCAGGTTGCGTAGCCGGTTTCGCCCGAGATCGAGTGGCGCTTCCGGCCACAGCAGCTCGATCAGCTCCTCGGCGTGCATCCGCCCTCCGGCCGCTGCCACCGCCCGCACCGCCTTCGCCGGGCGCCCCGCCGGCAGCTCCACCGCCCGCCCCGCGCGACGAACCTCAAACCCGCCCAACACCCGCACCTGGATCCGCGCGCCGCGCTCGAGCAGCCTGGCCGCGGCGCGCGATCCCGCCGCCGCCCCTAACGGCAAGATCGCGTCGGCGGCCGCTCGCTCACGCAGCAGCGGCCCGTCCGGGTGCCCGAGCGCCGCGCACGTGTCGAACGCCTCCGCCGCGAGTCGTCCAGCATCGGGATCCTCACCTCGCAGCGCCACGTAGGCACGCAGAACCATCAGCGGCCACCGCTGTTGCGGCTCGACCACCACCTCTGCGAGCACCGAGTCAACCGCGCGACGGCCCTGCTGCGGAGGGCCGGAGCGGGCCAGCACCGCAGCCTCGTAAAGCCGCACCGGCCGTTCAACGCCCGCGATGCGTTCCCCGGCACGGCGCAGGTAGTCGCGCGCAAGCTCCTGCTCGCCGACCCGGTCCAGACAATCGGCCACCTGGGCGAGGAACTCAACCCCCGACGGCTGCCGAAACCACTCATCACGATGCTGCTCGGCCGCTAGGACCGCGGCCCGGGCGCGCGGACCGTCGCCTTGATAGGAGGCAATGTTCGCCTCGTTCCAGAACGAGTAGGCAAGCATCCATTGCTCACGCGATAGCCGCCCGATCTCACGCATCTCGGCCACGCATGCCTCAGCCTCGGCATAACGACCGACCTCGAGCAGCACCTCCGCGCGCCAGGTCAACACATTCACCCGGTATGGGTTTCGCGCCGGCAGCTCAGCCAGCGCCTCGTCGAGGAGCTCCAGCGCCCGCTCGAACCGGCACTGCGCGAAATGCAGCCCTACCGCCAATGCAACCAGCGCCTGCGCGTCCCACGTCGGCTGGCCAACCCGGCGCGCGAGCCGCGCCGACTCGGCCAGCAGCCCCTCCGACTCGGGTAGCGGACCGTCGCTGCTCAACCACGACGTAATGCGTCCGAGTACGTCCAGCGCCCTGGCGCGGGCAATCAACTGCGCCTCGCTCGCGCGATCGATCACGGAGGAGGCAAGCGTCAGTGCGTCCGCTCGCGTCCGCTCATCCCAGGCCAGATCGCGCGCAACCTCCGCGTCGAGCTCGAGCCCGATTGCCGAATCGATCGCATCCGCCGCGAACGCGAGCAGCCGGCGTGCGCGGTCCAGCGCCGCGGTGCGAACCCTCCTTTGTTGCGTCGCCTCCGCGATCCGCGCAAGGTGCAGCAGCACGCCTGGGTGCGCCGCCAGCGCCTCGTCGGGGAGCGCCTCGGCAAGGTCGCGTAAGGCCGCGACTCCGAGCTCCTCCAGATCCCGTGGCAAGACCCGCTCGAGCAGCGCCGCTGCCCGCAGATTCAACCCACTAGCCAGCAGCACGCGGACCGCCGCCAGCAACTCGCCCTCGCTCGAATAGACATCGGCCGCGGCTTGCGCGGCGTGCCCGGGCAGCGGCGCGCGCGCCATAAGCTCCTCGGCTACCGGGCCCGGCAACTCCCACCATCCCGAGGCCGTACGAGCTAGGGGCAGCCCCGCCTCCACGAAGCGCTCGAACGCCAGCTCCCCCGCCAAGGCCTCGCACAGGCCAGGCGAGATCAGCGGCAGATGCGCCAGCCAGGCGAGCGCCTCTCGCTCCCTCGCGGAAACGGGCTCGAGGATCCGGCGCAGCGCGGCTCCGATCAGCTCCGATCCGCGAATCCCGGAGCTCGCGGCCACGTCGTCCGAACCCCAGCTCGCCGACAACACCAGAGCCGTTGCCCATCCCCCCGTCGCCTCGACCAGCGACCGCAGCTCCGCTGGCGCGGGCCGCCTGCCGCGACGACCCTCGATCAGCTTCTGGGCCTCATCGACCGTGAACGCAAGTGCACTCGCATCAAGCGTCACCGCTCCCTCGATTCCCAGCCCCGACGCCAGCGGACCTGCCAGCCTCCGCGCGCACACCAACAGGCGATGCCGCGCCGGCAGGCCGCGGGCCAGGCGCACGACGAGCGACGCCGCCTCGAAACCAAGGCGATGCGCATCGTCGACGATCAACAGCAGTTCCCCCTCGACGTTCGCCAGGACGTCCAGCAGCCTGTCGACCCACGCCGCCGGTTCGCTCGGCCAGTCGCCGACTGCCGCGGCGAGGTCGGACAGCCGCGCCGCACGCAATGCGCGGCGCACGGACGCAATCAGCATCGCGGGCGCTGTATCAGCCGAATCCAGCGGCAGATAGACGGTTGCGATCCCAAGCTCCTCACGCAGCTGAGACGCCAGCACCGACTTGCCGTACCCGGCCCCCGCCTCGACCGCCACAACCCGGCTCGACTTCAGCGCGGCCAGGAGGCGCTCACGCCTCACATACGCGCCCGCACGCTCGGTCACGCTCCTAGTCCCTCGCACGCCCCGACGGATCGCACATCCTCATAGCAACCATCGCCGCGCCCACCCGGCGGACGACAACTAAAAGGTCTACCCTGCCCGCCGCCGGCACCGGCCAGCTCTCGCTGCTCGCACGACGCCAGCAGTGATGCTTTGGTGATCAGCGGCGTCGCAGTCGCCAATCGACCACCAACGTGAGCATCGCCACGATGGCGGCAACGGCGAGGACGGTCACGTCGAGTGTCAGCCAGCTGAAGCTCTTGTGCGGAACGCCGAGGAGCGACCAGATCGCTGTGCGAAACGCGATCGCGACGGGAACGCTCGCGCTCGTCGCGACGAAGACTCGCGTGAGTGTGGTCGCCGCCCGAGACCGGTGCTGTTGGTGGCGATCCCCAAGCAGGCCCAGATATGACCCCGCGAGTACCGCGAAGGCGAAG
>JAFAWR010000003.1 GCA_019241635.1 Solirubrobacterales bacterium | reverse complement strand
GGGTGAGGTTGAGGTGCTCGGCGAGCTCGAGTGCGAGCGTGACGACGCTCTTGCAGTGCTCGCCGGTGTAGCCGTCGTCGGCTTCGATGACGTCGCCGAGGACGAGGGCGGTGCCGCGGTAGGCGCTCGAGAGCTCGAGCATTCCCTGCAGGCGGCGATGGCGCTCCTTGGCGAACATGGCGAGCAGGCCGAGCAGCGGGATCAGGGAGAGGCCGGCTACCGGCGCGTCGTGGACGTCGGTAGCGACGACGAGCGCGATGCCGGACAGCGCTGCGTCGATCACGTACACCCAGCTCGAGCGCAGCAGGGATGAGATGGTGGCGCCGCGGAGGATCACGAAGCGCAGCGACGAGATGGCGAAGTCCGCCACGAATTGCGCGGCGAGAGCACCGAGGAGCAGCACCGCGCCGGCCTGGCGCGGCTCGGTGTGGGCGAGCGCGAAGACGACCACGGGACCGATGGCAAACCAGGAGTTGCAGGGGGCTTGGAGCAGCCGGACGGGACGCAGCTCACCGGACTTGACCTCGGGCAGCCATGAGATGGCCGTCCCGAGCGCGACCGCGATTGGGACGAGGGCAAGCGGCAGGGCGAACAGGAGCGGCACGAAGCCGATCTGCGTCGCGGGGGCGAGCCCGAACGGGGTGTCGAAGCGGACGAGGGCCGCCACGACGAACACCAGGAGGCACACGAGCGCGGGCAGCACGGCGAACGAATGCGGAGCGCGCAACAGCCATACCGCGCCCACGGCCACGAAAAAGCCGATGGCGAGGACGGTGGCGACGGCGAGATCGCGCCCGGTCATGCGCGTGCCATCGCGTGACACGCTCTCGGCCAGCAGTTCCTGCTCTTCGAAGCTCGGCTCCAAGGACATCTCCAGGGACGTATCGGACACCGGGCCACCCCGGCCTTAGCGATCGCCGCGTGAAGGCGCCGATCCTCGTACAGGTGTCCAGATATTCAGCGCAGCGCTCCCGTCCGAGATTGCCCGCACCGATTCGCCGGGTGTAACCCAACTGAAAAGGGCAAACCTGGCGTGAGCCGGGGACGCAAAGCAAGAGGTCTCGCCGGGGGTGAGATGGCTCGGCTGCCAGTAAAGCCAAGGAGGGCTCTACTTGATCAGTTTTCTTGCGTCCCTACGTTCCCCGCGCCGGCTGCTCCCGTTGGGAGTCCTCGGCGGATTGGCCCTTGCCGTTCTCCCCGCCGCGTCCGCTCAGGCGACACCGCTGATCAACACCGACGCCTGCGACAACGCGACGCTGACGCAGCCGTTCCAGCAGTTCGGTGATCCGAGCTACTACAAGCTCGTGCCGGGCGGCGACTTCGAAGGCAGCCTGTCCGGTTGGACGCTGAGCGGCGCCAAGCGGATGTCTGGCAGCGAGCCGTTCGGTGCCACCGGCACCGTCGGTGGGTCATCGCTCTACGTTCCCGCCGGGGCGAGCGTGCAGTCGCCCTACACGTGCGTGGACGCCGCGTACCCGACGTTCCGCTTCTTCGGCCGCAACAACGGGCTGCTGTCGATCGTCGCCGTTTCGATCGTCTACAAGGAGCCGCTGCTCGGGACGACCACGCTGCCGGTCGGGTTGTTCGCGCTCAGCGGAAGCTGGGCTCCGTCCGCGGGGATGACCACGCTGTCGTTGCCCCAGGGGATCCTCGACGCCGTCCTCACCGGTCAAACGCCTCAGGTGGCGTTGCGCTTCACCTCGGTCACCGGCTCGTCGCAGATCGACGACGTGTTCATCGATCCGCACATGATGCGCTAGGGGGCGTTTGTCGCTTCGCCCGCCCGATCACCGAAAAGGCCGCCTCGCGCGTGACGCGAGGCGGCCTTTTCAGATTGTGTGACGGGTGCCCTGCTCGCCTAGAGACCGTACGAGCGCCCGATGACCTCGAGCATGATCTCGTCGCTGCCCGCGCCGATCCGGTTCAGCCGCAGGTCCCGCCACGAGCGCTCGATCCCGTACTCCTTCATGTAGCCGTTGCCGCCGTGGATCTGAATGCACTCGTCGGCGACCTCGACGGCGATCCGCGCCGCGTACAGCTTGGCCATGGTGATCTCCCGCACCGGGTACTCGCCATTCTGAAAGCGCCAGGCCGTGCTGTAGACCATCTGCCGGGCCGTCTCGATCTTGGTCGCCATCTCGGCGAACTTGTGCCGGATGGCCTGGAAGTGCCCGATCGGCCGCCCGAACGCCGTGCGCTCCTTGGCGTAGGCCAAGGTGCGGTCGAACACGTGCTGGGCGCCGGCCACCGACCCGGCGGCGCCGATCAGCCGCTCGCCCTGGAGCTCCCACATGATGTGGTAGAAGCCCTTGCCCACCTGGCCGAGGACCGCCGACTCGGGCACCCGCACGTCCTGGAAGGCCAGCAGCGCGGTGTCGGAGGCGTGCATGCCGAGCTTCTGCAGGCGCTTCTCGCGGATCACCCCGGGTGAGTCCATCGGCACGAGTAGCAGCGTGAAGCCGTCATATCCGGCGTCCGGATCGGTCTTGGTCACGAGCACGATCGCATGCGCGCGGTGACCGTTGGTGATGAACGTCTTGGAGCCGTTGATCACGTACTCGCCGGAGCTCTCATCGCGAACCGCCCGCGTCTTGATCCCGGCCACGTCGGAGCCGGCGCCGGGCTCGGTGATGCCCAGGCAGAGGATCTTGCGACCGGTTATGGCCGGGACCGCCCACTCCTGCTTCTGCTCGTCGGTGCCGAACTTGAGGATCGGCGGGATGGTCATGTCGGTCTGGACCGCGACGCCCATCCCGAGCCCTCCGCAGTGGGCGTGCACGAGCTCCTCGGCGAGCACCAGAGTCGTGTAGTAGTCGCCGCCCTGACC
>JAFAWR010000381.1 GCA_019241635.1 Solirubrobacterales bacterium | reverse complement strand
TCCCCGGCGGTCGCATCGATCTGAGGTTCGCCGACACCTCCTCGCAGCTCGCCGCCTCCGGCGCCCTCGACGTCGAGGTTCGAGACGACGACGACGTGCTCACCCTGCACATCCCCACCGACGGCAACGTCGCGACGCTGCGCCGCGTGCTTCGCGAGCTCGATGAGGCGGCGGTCGACGTGGTCGATCTCGCGATTCACACACCCGACCTGGACGACGTGTTCTTCGCTCTCACCGGCCGAGGAGACCGCGCGGCGACGCCAGGAGATCCCCAGGAGCTACACCGATGACCCGAGCCTACGCGCTACGCGACTCCGCCACGATGCTGCGGCGCAACCTCCGCCATCTGCAGCGCTACCCCGGCCTGTCCCTGTTTCCGATCCTGATGCCGGTCGTCTTCCTGCTGCTGTTCGTCTACGTGTTCGGCGGCACCCTCGGCAACGGAATCACCGCGGGCGGTGGACGCGGCGCCTACATCAACTTCCTCACCCCGGGAATGCTGCTGTTCACGATCGCGGGCGCGGCCCAGATCACCGCGATCTCGGTGGCCAAGGACATGACCGAGGGCATCATCGCCCGCTTCAAGACGATGCGCATCTGGCGACCCGCCGTGCTCGCCGGGCATGTGTTCGGCAGTTTGATCCTGACCGTCATCAGCCTCGTTGTCACCGTCGTGGTCGCGCTGCTGATCGGCTACAGCCCCGCGGCCGGCGTGCTGAGATGGGCCGCGGCCATCGGCCTGCTGGTGCTGATGGCGATCGCGCTGATCTGGGTGTCGGTCGCCCTGGGCCTGTTTGCCAAGAGCGTCGAGACCGCGAGCAACATGCCGATGTTCCTCATCCTGCTGCCGTTCCTCGGCAGTGGCTTCGTCCCCGTCGCCTCGATGCCGGGCGGCCTGCGCTGGTTCGCCCAGAACCAGCCGTTCACTCCGATCACCGACAGCGTGCGTCGCCTGCTCGCCGGCCAGCACGTGGGCAGCGCCGGTCTCGCCGCCGTGCTGTGGTGCCTCGGAATCACCGCCGCGGCGTACCTCTGGGCGCGGTATCTCTACGACCGGCGCCCCGCCCGCTAGCGGCGCGTCACAGCTCGCGGCGCTCGAGGCTCGTCACGGCGGCGAGCAGAAGGATGAAGAGCCAGCAGAGCACCCAGAGCAGGTAGGCCCAGGACGGCGCTCCCTGCGCGAAGAACGGGTCCGATCGCTGGCCTTCGGCGAAGTGCTGGACGATCAACGAGGACGGTTGGAGGTAGTAGATCGCGGCGTGCCAGAGCCCGTCGGTGGGCAGGAGGAACCGCCCTACATCTCCGACCGTCCGCAGGGCCGCGATGTTGAGCCCGGTGCCGAGGGTGCCGACCACGCCGGCCAGCCATCCGGCCCCGAACGCGGCGACGCCGACGACACCGGCGGCGATGGCCGGGATCCTCGTGCTCAACGCCAGCGACAGCGTGAGCAGCAGTGCCCCTTCGGCGAACAGATACACGCCGACCAGGAACGGACTCGGCGGCACGAAGCCGCTCACCCAGTAGACGACCGCGAACTCGAGGGCGCAGACCCCGGCGGCGTAGCCGGCCAACAACACCGCGAGCCCGAGCCATTTTCCGAGCAGAATCTCGGTCCGCCGGATCGGTCGGGCCACGACGGTGAGCAGCACGCCGGATTCGATCTCGGAGGAGATCGACGGGGAGGCGATCGCCGACGCGCTCAGCGCGAGGACGAAGCTGAACATGAACAGGAACAGGATCAGCGCCTGCGGAACCGCGATATTGCTCTCGCCGGAGGTCAGGCTTTGAGCATGGCTCAGCCGGTCGAAGCCCCAAGCGCTCAGTCCGACGATGACCACCGTGATGGCCAGAAAGGCGGCGAGCAGCCGGCGGCGGACCGCTTCGGTGATGGTCAGGTTGGCGATGGTCAGGATCTGGCTCATCGTTCGCTCAGCAGCTCGAGGAAGCGAGCCTCGAGGCTCTGCTGTTCGGGGACCACGGCCTCGACCCGTCCGCCGAGCCGGACGAGCTCGCCGACGAGGTCCGCGACCCGTTTCGGATCGATGTCCTCGACGATCGTCCACTCGTCCTCGCGGTGCCAACGGCCAAACCTGCCGAGACCGCTCCACCAGTTCGGACCCAGCCCTTCGACCTTGAGCCGCACCCGGCTGTGGTGACCCAGAAGCTCGCCGAGGCTGCCGGTGGCGATGGCCGTTCCCTTGTCGATGACCGCCACCCGGTCACACACATGCTGGGCCTCCTCGAGCAGGTGGGTGTTCAGGAACACGGTCGAGCCGCGCTCGCGCAGGTTGCGGATGATCTCCCGCACGTCGTGGCGGCCGACCGGGTCAAGCGCGCTTGTGGGCTCGTCGAGCACGACGAGCGCAGGCGTGCCGAGCAGCGCCACGCCGAGCCCGAGTCGCTGCTGCATGCCCTTCGAGAAGGTGCCGACCCGGTCGTCGGCGCGCTCAAGCAAGCCGACGGTGTGGAGCGCCTCGTTGGCGTCCTGCGTCCACGCCGTCTTGGGTCGCCCGAGGAGGCGGCAGTGCAACCGGATCACTTCGCGCGCGGTGAGGAGCGGCTGGAAGCGAAACAGCTCGGGGAGGTAGCCGATCTGCCGCCTGGTCTCGAGGTCCCCCAACGGCGCGCCGAGCACGAGCGCCTCGCCCCCGCTGGGCCGAGAGAGCCCGAGCAGGAGCTTCACCACCGTGGTCTTGCCGGCGCCGTTTGGACCCAGGAAGCCGAACACCTCCCCGCGCTCGACGGTCATCGACAGCGACTTGACCGCGATCGTGTTGCCGAACCGCTTGTGGAGCGCGACGGTGTGGACGGCGGGTGAGGCGGTGGCCACGGAGGAGCGGCTGCCCAACCCGGCGCCGCCGGCCTCCGAGAGCCGGACCGGAGCGTCGGCCGCGACGGTCTCGCCGCGGCCGACAGCGGGCCGCTCAGCCGAGTTGGGCGGCGACATTCAGCACGTCTCGTGAATCGAGGATCCCGCCGACCACCCGGAGCATTCCCCGGCCATCCTCCCAGGCGACGCCAGCCGCCGCGTTGGAGGAGTCGGCGAGGAGCACGCCCGGCCAGCCGCCGATCTGAACCGAGCGAACCGACGCGCCGGGCGGGACCGGCACCGGAAGGACAGTTCTCAGGTCGCCGAGCAGCCGGATCTCCTCAGCCAGCTGGGGCGGAAGGCCGGGCTGGCTGAGCAGGAAGGCTTCGATCTGGTTCAGGCTGGCCCCAGACGAGCGCGCGGTCGGGCGAGGCATGGTCGCGACGCCCAGCGTGGGCTGCCCGTTCGCGTTCGTGGCGCCGTACTCCACGAGGACACCGGGACCGGCGTCGAGGGTCACCGAGCTGCCGTCGAGCTTCCCGGCGCTCGAGTTGAAGGTGACAGTGGCGCTCACGCGCGGCTGAACGGTGACCTGCTGGACGGTGCCGATGCCCGCGGGAAGGTGAGCGGGGAGGGCGACCGGGAAGCCGGCCTCGGCACTGGCCTGGGCCAGCGAGGACACCGGGTGGGCGGTCTGCGGCGAGGACCACCTGATCGTTCCAAAGCGAACCGAGGTCGAACCCTGCGGGGTGGCGAAGCCCCCCAATGAGTGGTCGGGCCCGAGCCCGATGAATGCGGCGATCGCTCGC
The DNA here is from genome assembly GCA_019241635.1 of Solirubrobacterales bacterium. Classification (GTDB taxonomy): domain Bacteria; phylum Actinomycetota; class Thermoleophilia; order Solirubrobacterales; family Solirubrobacteraceae; genus Palsa-465. The sequence goes on along the minus strand of JAFAWR010000381.1, from coordinate 7,309 downwards.
GCGTCGCCCGGGCTCACGGAGACCGGAGCCACGTGGGTCGGGGCGAAGATCGTGGTCAGCGTGGCCGCCGCGGCGGTGCTCGCGACCACGATCCCGACGGCGCCGAGAGCCAGCGCGCCCCGCAGCGACACGGTCGGGAAACGGAGCCGGCGCCAGCGGGCCGGCGTGGGCACGACGCGGCGGTCGGCAGTGCCGTCGGGACGGCGCGCGAGCTCGCGCCGGAGCCGCGCCCACGCGATGTCGGTGTCCGAAGCCAGCCGCCCATCGGAGAACTGCTCGGCCGCACGTCGCGTATCCCGAGCGATCTCGGCTTGCCGGGCGCTGCAGCTCGCGCAGTCGGCGAGGTGCGCGATGACCCGATCGGGAACCGCGAGAGGCTCGTCGTCGAGTCGCCGCAGCACGCCGTCAGAAACGTGTCTCACGGTCCATCTCCTTTCGAAGTGCGGACTCCGCCCGTCTGAGCAGGGTTCCCACGTGTCCGGCCTTGATGCCGAGGGCCTCGGCGATCTCCGCATAGCTCAGCCCAGCGTGGCGCATGACCAGCGCCGCGGCGGACCGGCGCGGCAGCCGGCGCAGCACGAGGCGAAGCTCGGATCGAGCCTCCCGCGCAATCACCGTCTCTTCGGCGCTGGGCAGGACCTCGACGCGGTGGGCGAGGAGCTGGCGCCGGTCGCGACGACGCTCCCCGCGGAGGGCGTTGAGCGCCGTGTGCACGGCCGCCACCCTGACCCAGCCCGCCGCTTGCTCGTAATCGCCCGGGAAGCGCCGGTAAGCGGCCAGGAAGACCTCCTGGGCCACGTCCTGCGCCCCGTGCAGGTCGCCGATCACGCCGTGCGCCAGGCGCACGACCACCCGGTAGTGCAGCCGGAAGAATGCCTCGAAGGCGGCCAGCCCGGGCTCGCCGTCGGGGGTCTCGTCCACCTGCTCATGTCTTGCCTGCAAATCGATCACACCCACTTAGCACCGCCGGCGCCCGAAATGTGACACGTGGGCGGTGACAGCTGCGTATTTGTCCGGTCGCTCGGTGCTCTTATGGTCAGAGAGTGCCGACGAGGGAGACAGGCACAGGGGCACGGATCGCGGGCAGAACGTTGCTGGGCGGAGGTCTCGGCCTCCGCCCAGCCGACGCTGCGGGCCCCAGGTGTGGACGGATGACCCTAGGGATGGTGTCCACGCGGCCCGCGCGAGGCGATCCTCCACGGCACGACGCACCCCGCCCACGGCGCCGAGAGACCGGAGGAACACACCGATGACCGAACCAGGACAGCTGACCGACAGCCAGCGGCTGGCCGTCGCACTGAGGCGCGTACGGGGGGTGCAAGTCTCCGAGGCCGCTCTACTCGCGCACGACATGCGTCCGGCGCACCTGGACGGGGCCAGCTCCGACCGGGGCCGTCTCGATCTTCCCGCGCCACCGGAGGCAGCGGCGGCCGCGGAGACGGGCGCGCCCGAGGAGAAGGGCGCGCCGGTGTGGCCGATCCAGTACCGGCTCGACGTCGACGGGTTCATCCGGGCGCTCGAGTCGGCGCTGACCGGGGAGGTCGCGGGCTATGCGATGCGCCTGAACGAACACGGCAGGCGGATCCGCACGGCCGAATGGAACTGGGCCAAGGAGCCGCAGGACACGGCCGAGGGGTGGACGCCCGACGTCCGGATGCACGTCGCCAGCCTGAGCAAGCAAGTCACCGCGATCGCCATGACCAAGCTGCTCGACAACCATGGCATCCCGTACGACGCGAAGATCATCGACTACCTGCCCGAGTACTGGTCCAAGGGCCCGAACGTCGACCAGATCACCTTCGCCAACCTGATGACCCACACCTCGGGGCTCGACTACGGCGTCAGCTCGTCGGCCTCCGACTTCGCCTTCATGAAGGGTCAGATCGCGGCCGGGACGACCCACCTGGGCCAATACTGGTACCAGAACATGAACTTCGGGCTGTGCCGGATCCTGCTCGCGACGATCGGTGGCTTCATCCCGGTGGACTTCTCGCTGCCGCCCCTGTTCGGGCTGAACGCCTTCGACGACATCGTCTGGGACGTCATCACGCTCGGGGCGTACGAGGCCTATGTCGCGAACCACGTGTTCGGGCCCTCTGGCGTCTCGGGTCCGACCCTCAACCATCAGCCCGCCGATGCCCTCGCCTACAACTTCCCGGTAACCGGGACGGGCTGGAACTCGGGCGACCTGACCACGATGGCCGGGGGCGCTGGATGGCACATGACGGTCGATCAGATGCTCGCCGTGATGAGCGCGTTCCGGCGCGCGGGAACCATCCTCAGTCCGCTCCAGGCCCAGACCATGCTCGACGCCGGCTTCGGCATCGACTGGACGGTCTCGACGCCGCTCGGCTCCTACTACGCCAAGAACGGGTTCTGGCACGACGGGGCCAACCAGACCGAGCAGGCCGTCCTGTTCTACCTGCCCCACGACATGGAGTTCGTGCTGCTGGTCAACTCCCCGGTGGGCGCACCGGCTCAGTTTCTCTACACGGTCGTGGCCGACGCCTACACGAGCAACATCGTCAGCGCCAACTGGGTGCACGCCTGAGCGGTTGACTTCGATCGCTGCCGGGGGCGTCAGCGCGCGATCGCGGCGACGCCTTCGAGCAGACGGTCGACGTCCTCGCGCGTGTTGTAAAGGACGATGCTCGCGCGGATCGCGCCCCCGCCGTCCGATAGCCCGAAGCGGCGCATGAGCTCGTAGGCGTAGTTGTCGCCCGCCCACACGGCGATGTGCTGCTCGGCGAGCCGGCGCGCGATCTCGGCCGGGGGATGGCCGTCGATCACGAACGAGATCGTGGAGGTGCGCCGGTCGGCCGCTCCGAGCGTGCGGACGCCGGGGATGTCCGCGAGCCCGGTCAGCGCGCGATCGAGCAGTGAGGCCAGGTGCCGCTCGATCGCCCTGAGCGCGCCCAGCACGCGCTCGCGGCGGGCGCCCGGCGCGTCGGTGAGCCCGGCGAGCCAGTCGATCGCGGCGCTGACGCCGGCCAGCAGCTCGAACGCGGGCGTTCCCCGCTCGAAGCGGTCTGGGACCTGGTTGGGTGCGGGAGCCAGCTTGGCCGGCCTCAGCGCTTGCAGAAGCCACGGGTCGGCGATGACTGCACCGGTGTGCGGTCCGAACAGCTTGTAGCTACTGCACGCGTAGAAGTCCGCGCCGAGCGCGGCGATGTCGATCGGGCCATGCGAGGTGGCGTGGACGCCATCCACATAGGTGAGGGCGCCGGCCTCGTGCGCTCGGTCGCTGATCGCCCGCACGTCGGGCTTGGTTCCGATCGCGTTGGACGCAGCGGTGAGGGCGACCAGGCGGGTCCGATCGCCGATCAGCCCGTCGAAGGCGGCGACCGGCAGTTCGCCGGTCTCGGTGTCGAACTCGGCCCAGCGCACCATCGCTCCGGCGCGCTGCGCGGCCAGCACCCAGGGCCGGACGTTGGCGTCATGATCGAGCGAGGTGACCACGACCTCATCGCCCTGCCTCCAGCTGGTCGAGAGGGTGTCGGCGATCCGGAAGGTCAGTGTGGTCATGTTCGGTCCCAGCACGACTCCGTCGGGGTCGCCTCCGAGCAGATCGGCGAGCGCCCGCCGCGCCGTCAAGACCGTCTCGGTGCTGTGCCGGCTGGCCGCGAACTCGCCGTGGACGTTGGCCATCGAGAACCGCAGCGCATCGCTGACCGCGTCGATCACCGCGGTCGGCACCAGCGTTCCCGCGGCGCCGTCGAGCCGCACTTCGCCCTCGAGCAGGCCTGGGAACTCGCTCCGGATCGCCTCGAGTGACCGAGACAGCTCGGGCGCCTGGCCGGCGATGTGGGCGTCGGTGGTCGAGTCCATGGCTGGATCTCACCAGATCGGAGGTACAGTCGCGATCTGAATGACGCGCGTGGCGATCGTCGGCGGTGGGATCGGTGGTCTCACCGCGGCCCACGCGCTGTGGCGGCGCGGGATCGAGGTGGCGATCTATGAGTCGGCCCCCGAGCTACGGGAGATCGGCGCCGGGGTCGCTCTGCACCCGAACGCGATGAAGGTGCTGCGGTCGCTGGGTCTCGAGGACGACGTCCGGGCCACGGCCGGCCGCTCGGAGTGGGCGCTCACGCGGAACGGGAAGACCGGCCGGATGATCTCGCGGACCAGCCGGCGCGAGCAGGCGAGCCGGTTCGGCCGTGCCGGCGCGACCGTGCATCGTGCCGACCTGCTCGACGTGCTGGCCGGATCGCTGCCGAGTGGGATCGTCACACTGGGGGCGCGGTGCGTCGGGGTCGAGCCAGACGGCGAGCTGGCGGTGGCGCGCTTCCAGGACGGGAGCGAGGTCGAGGCCGACGTGATCGTGGGCGCCGACGGAATCCACTCGACGGTGAAGGCTTCCCTGTTCGGCCCGGATGCTCCACGCTTCACCGGCAAGATCTGCTACCGCAGCGTGGTTCCGGTTGAGGCGGTGGCGGGCGAGCGGCCGGCCAACGACAATGCCCAGTGGCTGGGTCCTCACGGCACGATCGTGCTCTACCCGGTCCGGCGAGACGAGCTGATCAATGTCGTCTGCCACTACGACGACGACGGGTACCGCCACGAGTCGTGGGTCACAGAGTGCGAGCGCCGCGAGGTGCTCGAGCGCTACCGCGGCTGGCACGAGTCGCTCCTGCGCGTGTTCTCGGCCGGAGAGCTCTGGTACAAGTGGGCGCTCTACGACCGCGACCCGATCCCGCGGTGGACGCGGGGGCGGGTGACCATCCTCGGGGACGCCGCGCACGCGATGCTCCCCTACCTGGGACAGGGCGCGTGCCAGGCAATCGAGGACGGCTGTGTGCTGGCCGCGGCGCTGGCCGCCCAGCCGGACGATCCGGTCGGTGCGCTCGGCGTGTACGAGCGCGCCCGGCGTCCGCGGGCGAGCCAGGTCGTACTCGCCGCCCGCGAGCGCGGGGTGAGCAACCACCTCGCCTCGCCGTGGGCGGCTTTGCGGCGAGATGTCTCGATCGCCCTGCGCCGGCGCTTGGGGCGAGACCCGGACGGTCGCGGGACCGCGTGGATCCCCGCGTATGACGCGAGCGCACCGGACGCGTTGACCGCCGGGGCGGGGGCCGTGACCGCCGAGCGCGGGTAGCCGCGGGGTCGCGGGACGCGGGGGCCCTAAGGGCGCCCGAGCTGCTGGGCGCGTTCGAGCGCGTGCAGGGCGTCCAGCCGGGCCTGGAGTGGAGGATGGGTTGCCGTCATCCGGGCCAGCGGCGTGCGGGTCAGGAGCCATCCGCGGCGGGGCAGCGCGACCAGGTTGAACGCGCCTAGCGCGGCGGCCGACCGGAGATCCTTCCGCGGGATCTGCTCGAACGAGCTCGAGACCTTGAGCAGCGCGGAGGCCAGCGCGGACGGCCGGCCGGTCATCGCGCTTGCCCCGGCGTCGGCGGCGAACTCGCGATAGCGCGAGAGCAGCGTGGTCCCGAGCTGGCAGATCAATCCGATGGCCGCCACCAGGATGCCGTCGAGGCCGCCGGCTCCGCTCGTGTGGGACATCATCGCTGCGGGTGCGCCGACCACGGTCATCACGAGCGCGTCGCGGTTGGCGATGTGCGAGAGCTCATGTCCGAGGACGGCCTGGAGCTCCTCCAGCGTGAGGGCCTCCCGGAGCCCCGTGGTGAGGTAGAGGCGGGGCGGTTTGCCGGGGAGGTGCACCACCCAGCTGTTGACCAGGTCCTGTTCGCGGAGCACGACCGCCGGCTCGGGCAGGTCGGCCAGCGCGCACAGCCGGTGGAGGAGGCCGAACAGCTCGGGATCATCCGCCTCGGACAGGTTGCGCTCGATCCGCTTGCCTCGTGGGTTCGTGAACAACCTGACCGATCTGGCCCCGGTGCCGATGATCAGCGCGACGAAGAGCATGGGCAGATAGCGCGACGGCATGAACACGATCACCGCCACGAACAGACCCAGCGCGACCAGGGGGTTCAAGACGGCAACCAGCACCATGCGTACCGCGAGCGCCCGGGGAACGTGCACGCCGCGATTTCGCGCCCCCGATCTCACTTACGGCTGCACCCCATCGGCTCAATCTTGATCGCGGCGCGGGGGATTGTCAACGCGGCCGGGACCGTACTAACTGCGCACTCGGCATGCCGGCATTGGTCGAGTGCGCGGTTAGCCACATGATATGGGTCGTTTTGGAGAACTCGGCGATCCGCGAGCGTCGAGTGCGCAGTTAGCCACACTGTCCGAGGGTTGGCGTGCGGAGCTTGAACGACCCGCGGTCGAACCGTCAGCGGCGCAGCGTTCCTAGCCCTCGACCTTGCCCGGCGGGCCGCCGAGGGCCGCGATCAGGGCCGAGAAGCTCTGGCCCGCGGCGGAGGCGACGTTGTCCTGGTCGTCGGTCGGGCTCCACTGCCCGGCGACCTTGGCGAACGCCTTGGTGCCCCGGCCGGATCCCCAGCCGAGCTCGATCCCGGATGGGTACTTGGGGATGATCGTGGCCACCGGCTGGCCGGCGAGGAGGGTTTGGCCGACGGCCAGGCCGGCGGCCGGGACCACGCCCTCGGCGTAGTAGACGTAGCAGCCGGCGTCGGCGCCGGAGAGCAGCTGGAATTCGATGAACGCTCCCGGCCATCCGGTGTTGGTCGTGCCCAGGTAGGTCACCTTGCCTGCGCCGATGGCCACGAGCGTTCCCGAGCCGGCGTAGTCGACACCCTGGTCGACCCGCTCGGGCTTGACGGCCGCGCCGGCCAGGGGGTTCGCGTAGCCGGCGGTCGCGACGGTCTGCGGGCAGACCCGGGTCCGGCTGGCGGCGGCGCCGGCCGGCGTGAGCTGCGCGCCGGAGGGCCGGGTGACGAAGGCCGATTGCGCGGCGTCGGCCCGGGCCGCGCTCGGCGCGCCTCCGGCGCCACCGCCGGCCAGGCTGCTGGCCACGATCGCCGCGAGCAGGGCGATCCCGCCGACCCCCCGCGGGCCGACACCGGGGATCCGCGCGCGGGCGCGTTCACCCCACACCTGCAAGGTCGCCCACAGGTTCCCTGCCCGCTGGCGCCGCGCCGGCGGGCGTGGCGTCCTGGGGGGCCGGCGCCGCGTCGTGGCGGCCCGGCGTGGCGTCCGCACAGACTCGGGCGCGGACTCGGGCGCGGGCGCGGGCGCGGGCACGGATCGGCTCGCCCGCTCTCGGCGGCGCGCCAGTGAGCGCTCGAGCGAATCCCGCCACGGGTCGCCGTGCGCGAGGTCACGCGCGGTGTCCAAAAACCTCCCTCTATGACTGCCACTCGGTGCCTACGGGGTTAGCTGACGGGCTCGCGCTGCGCGCTACGCCGGATGGCCCGGCGATTCGCCCCAGCGACCACTTGGATCGCTT
>JAFAWR010000276.1 GCA_019241635.1 Solirubrobacterales bacterium | reverse complement strand
TTCTCGGGCGGCACGCGGATCGGCGCGGCCTTGGGAACCCTGAACCGCGACCATGGCCGGCGGGTGGGCCGCGGGGCGGTGGTGGTGATCCTGTCCGACGGGTGGGATCGCGGCGACCCTTCGCAGTTGGAGTCCGAGATCGCGCGGCTGCGGCGGAGCGCCCACCGGCTCGTCTGGCTGAACCCGCTCGCCGCGCACCCCGAGTTCGCTCCGCTCACCCGCGGCATGAAGACGGCCATCCCACACACCGACGAGCTCCTGGCGGGCAATTCGCTCGCCTCGCTCGAGCAGCTAGCTGTCATCCTTGAGGAGATCTGAGTTCTTATGCAAGAGGTTCTGACTGAGATTGGCGTTTGGAGGGAGCGCGGCGACCGCATCGCGCTTGCCACCGTGATCGACGTGCAGCGCTCCGCGCCCCGGCCGCCCGGCGCGAAGATGGCCGTGAACTCGCGGGGCGAGATCGCCGGATCGGTGTCCGGCGGATGCGTCGAGGGCGCGGTGGCCGAGATCGCCGACGGTGTTTTGAACGGCGATCCCCCACAGCTGCTCCACTTCGGAATCGCGGACTCGGACGCCTGGGACGTCGGGTTGCCCTGCGGGGGAGAGATCGACGTCTGGGTGGAGGCGTATGAGCCAGGACGCTTCGAGGAGATCGCCCGCAGCGGCGGCCGTGCGGCCGAGGTGACTGTTTTGGAGGGGGCCGCGCCCGGGGCGAAGCTGCTGGTCGAGGCCGACGGCGCGCGCTCGGGATCGCTGGGGTCGCCCGAGCTCGACGACGAGGCGGCCCGGATCGCCGACGAGCTGCTCTGGGCCGAGACCTCCGAGCGCCGCGACGGGCTGTTCGTCGACGTGGTCGGTCCGCCGCCGCGGCTGATCGTGTTCGGCGCGGTGGACATCGCGGCGTCCCTGTGTTCTGTCGCTCGAGTCTGCGGTTGGCGGCCGTATGTGATCGATCCGCGCGCCCGATTCGCCACGCCCGAGCGCTTCCCGGATGCCGTCGAGGTGATCGCGGCCTGGCCGGAGGAGGCCGTGGCGCGCTTGGGCGGGATCGACCCCGCCACCTCGATCGTGGTGCTCACCCATGATCCGAAGCTCGACGACGCGGCGCTGCTGCTGGCCCTGGGCTCGCCGGCGCGGTTCGTCGGGGCGATGGGATCGCGGCGGGCTCAGGCCAAGCGGCGCGAGCGGCTGGTCGAGCTGGGCGTCTCCGAGGAGGAGATGGCGCGCATCTCCGCGCCGGTCGGCCTCGACCTGGGCGCGATCGCCCGCGAGGAGACCGCGCTGTCGATCATGTCGGAGATCGTGGCCGCGCGCCACGGGCGCGATGGGGGCCGCCTGGCCGAGCGCAAGGGGCGGATCCACGAGGTGCCCGCTTGATCTGCGGCCTGGTCCTCGCCGCCGGCGCGGGAACGCGCTTCGGCGAGCGATCGAAGCTGCTGGCCGAGCTGGAGGGGCGGCCGCTGCTCGAGCATGCGGTGGCCGCGCAGTGCGCGGTGCCCGAACTCGAGCGGATCGTCGTGGTCCTGGGCGCCGGCGCCTCGGAGGTGATGGACCGGGTTGATTTCATGCGCGCCGAGCCGGTGGTGTGCCCGCGGTGGAGCGAGGGACAGGCGCTGTCGCTGCGGTGCGGGATCGAGCATCTCGCGGCAGGCGGCGAGGTCAGCCGGGTGATCGTGACGCTCGGTGACCAGCCGCGCGTCTCGGCTTCGCTGATCGCGCGGTTCGTGGGCGAGCCGCCGGGAACCCGCGCCGTCTACGGTGGCGTGCCCGGCCACCCGGTGGTGCTCGGCCCGGTTCAGTTGCGCGCCATCGGCGGCCTGCGCGGCGACCAGGGCGCGCGAGAGTTGTTGCAGGGCGGCGGCAGGATCGAATGCGGAGATTCCAGCGCGGTGCGCGACGTCGACACACCCGAAGACCTGGAGGCGATACGTCATGAAGCTAGAGCAGTCCTTTGAAGTAGACGCCCCGCTCGAGCGGGTCTGGCAGACGCTGATCGACGTCGAGCACGTCGCGCCCTGCCTGCCCGGCGCCGCGGTCACCGGCCGCAACGAGGACGGGAGCTACAACGGAACGTTCACGGTCAAGATCGGGCCGACCACCGCCTCCTACACGGGCCGCTTGGAGATGGAGAACATCGACGAGGGCTCGCACACCGCGGTCATGCAGGCCCAGGGGACCGACAAGCGAGGGCAGGGCGGGGCCAAGGCCACGATTCAGTCGCGCCTGGCGCCGGCCGACGGCCGCGGCACCCGCGTCGAGGTGGTCACCGACTACCACATCACCGGTCGACTGGCGCGCTTCGGACGCGGCGGCATGATCGAGGACATCTCCGAGCGGTTGCTCCGCGAGTTCGCCAAGCGCCTGCAGAGCTCGCTGGCGGCACAGCAGGAGACGATCGTCTCCGAGGCGCCGGCTTCTGAGCCCGAAGCGCCGGTCGCGCCGGTGGCGCCAGCGGCCGAGCCCGAGCCGCCGCGGGACCACACGGTGTTTGCGCCGGTCCCGAGCGACGGCGCCCCGCCTGAAGCGCCCGCGCCGCCTTCGTACGAGGCGCCTGCTCCGCCGGCCGAGTCCGAGGCGCCCGCGCCGGCCGAAGAGCCCGTGGCCGAGACGCCGCCGTCACCCCCGGAATACGAGTTTCAGCCATGGGCCACCCCGAGCCAGATGTACGACACAGCCGTGCCCGAGCCGACCGACCCTGCCTCAGGGCCGCCGCCCGAGGCGCCACCCGAGCCGCCGGCTCCGGTGGGCGAGCCCGCGGCCACCGGGCCCGCTGCCACCGGTCCCGCCGCCGCCGAGCCGCTCGAGCCGCCGGCGCCACCGCCTCCGCCCAGCCCGGGTCCGCCACCGGTCACCACCCCGCCGCCGGCGCCCTCCGCACCGCCGGTCGGCGAGCGCCCGCCGCTTCAGCATCCGCCGCAGCCGAACGAGCCGATGCAGGGCCTGTCGCTGGTCGGCGATGTGCTCTGGAACCGGGTCAAGCGCAATCCCGCCCCGGCCGCCGCGGCGGGGGTGGCGGTGATGCTGCTCCTGGCCCGCCGCCGGCGCCGCCGGCGCTGATTTCGGCCGGTCGGGACATGCAGAACATGCCGTTCGCCGCGCTGCCGGCGCGCCGTGGCAGGTTCTGCATGCCCCACATGCACCAGATGCCACGGTCTGGCGCAGGCTGACCGAGTGGCAGGTTCTGCAGGTTGCGAGCCGGTTAGCGGCGCCCGACCGACTCGCGACCGGGGGGCTCGTCGAAGCTGGCCGCCGGCGCCATCGCGACCAGCCCGCTCGGGTTGATCATCGGATGCGTCAGGTAGTAGTGGCGGCGGATCTCGTCGAAGCTCACCGTCTCGGCGACGCCGGGCCACTGGTAGAGATCCCTGGCGTAGGGCCAGAGGTGCTCGTACTCGACCAGCTTGCGCAGCGAGCACTTGAAGTGGATCTGGTAGACGGCGTCGAAGCGCACCAGCGTGGTGAACAGGCGCCAGTCGGTCTCGAGCGGGGCGGGCCCGAACAGGAACCGCGACCCGGACACGCGTCCGTCGAGCTCGTCGAGCATCGCGAACAGACCGCGGACCTCGGCCTCGTACACCTCCTGCCGGCGCGAGAACCCGGCCTTGTACACGGCGTTGTTGACGTTCTCGTAGATGCGGTCGTTGAGCTCATCGATTTCGCGCCGCAACGACGACGGATAGAGCTCCACCGGGTGGGCGGCCAGCGGGGCGAACGCGGTGCTGAGCATGCGCAGGATGTCGGCGGACTCGTTGGAGACGATCGTCCCGGTTTGCTTGTCCCACAGGACCGGCACGGTCACCCGAGCCTCGTAGGCGGAGTCGGTGGCCGCGTACGCCTCGCTGAGGAACGAGAAGCCGTTCACCGGATCGACGTACTCGCCCCCGGAGAACGTCCAGCCGCTGTCGTCGCGGATCGGGTCGACGAACGACAGCCCGATCGCGTCGTCCAGGCCCATCAGCCGGCGCGCGATGATCGTGCGGTGCGCCCAGGGGCAGGCCCGGGCGACGTAGAGGTGATAGCGGCCGGCCTGCGCGGGGAACTCGGCGTCCGGCTCGTCGGAGACCCAGCGGCGGAACTGGCTCTCCTGACGGCGAAACGATCCGTCGTCGCCGCTTTCGCGACCGAGTGCGAACGTCGAAGGCGAAGTCATGCCCCGAGGTTACCCAGGCCCGTTAGGCTGACCCCATGAGGCCGACCCAGGCGGACAGGGCCGAGCGATTCCTACGCCTGCACAAGAAGGGCGAGCCGCTGCTCATGCCCAACGCGTGGGATCTCGGGTCGGCCGCCGTGCTCACGTGGCTCGGGTTCCAGGCGCTGGCCACCACGAGCAGTGGACACGCGGCCACGCTCGGCCGGCTCGACGGCGGCGTCACCCGCGATGACGCCCTGTCCCACGCCACCGAGCTGTCCGCCGGCACCGACGTCCCGGTGTCGGCCGACCTCGAGAACGCCTTCGCCGACGACCCCGACGGCGTCGCCGAGACAATCCGCGCGGCGAAGGCCACCGGGCTGGCGGGCTGTTCGGTCGAGGATTACTCGGGCACCGCAGAGGGCGGAATCTACGAGCGCGGTCTGGCCCGGGAGCGGATCGTGGCGGCCGCCGAGATCGCCCACTCCGGCCCGGTCAGGATGGTGCTGACCGCGCGGGCGGAGAACCTGATTCGCGGGCGCGACGACCTCGGGGACACGATCGAGCGCCTTCAGGCCTACCAGGAGGCTGGCGCGGACGTGTTGTTCGCGCCGGGGCTGAGCAGCGCGCGGGACATCAAGCAGGTGGTCGGGTCAGTCGACCGGCCGGTCAGCGTGCTGGCGCTCAAAGGGACACCGAGCACGGGCGAGCTTGCCGCGCTCGGAGTGGCCAGAGTCTCGGTCGGGGGAGCCTTCGCCTTCGCGGCGCTCGGCGCGCTGCGCGAGGCGGCCGAGGAGCTCCGCGACCGCGGTACCTACGGGTATCTCGAGCGGACGGCGCTCGGCGTGCAGGCGGCCCGGGCCGCGTTCGGGCGCGACGCCTGAATCGCGCGATCAGGCAGCCGCGGCTGTATCGCGCGGTCAGGCGGCCGCGCGCAGGCTCCGCAGCGGCGGACGCTCGAGCGGCTCCGTCCCGGCGGCGGGAAGGTGCGGCGCGAGCCGCCCCTCGCGTTCGAGCCGGACGGCCACCGCCTGCAACACGGCGCCGGCCATCGGACCGAGATCTCGCAGCGACTGGTGGGCGTTCTGGCGGACGTCGAGGTCGACCTGAGCGATCGCGTCGAGTCCGGCGACAGCGTAGGCGTCGATGAGCAGACCGATGTCGACCCCGTAGCCGGTGGCGAACGGCAGCCGCTCGAGCAGCTCGCGCCGGGCGGCGATCTCCCCGGCCAGGGGCTGGCGGACCGCCGCCAGCTCCGGATAGAACAGGTTGAGCAGCGGACGGGCGGTGAGCTCGGTGACGCGGCCGCCGCCGTCGGGCACGGTGGTCTCGCCGATCCGGAACGGCCGGCGGTAGAACCCCTTGACGAACGCGGTCTCGGGGCGGCACAGCACCGGGCCGAGGACCCCGCAGGCGAAGTGGGCGCCGAACTGCTCGGAGTCGGCGTCGAGGAAGCAGATCACCTCGCCGGTCAGCACGGGCAGCGCGCGCCACATGGCGTCGCCCTTGCCGAGCACCGGTCCGAGCTCGGGCATGAGCTCCTCCTGCGAGTGGACCTCGGCGCCGAACGAACGCGCGATGTCGGCGGTTGCGTCGCTCGAGTGATCGACCACGACGATCTGGTCGAGCACCCCGCGATCGCGCAGCGGCATCAGTTCCGAGAGGATCGGCCCAATCGTGCGCGCCTCGTTGCGGGCCGGAAGACAGACCGACACGGTGTGCTCCCGCGCCGAGGCCAGCCGCTCCGGAGGGAACTCCCCGTGAGCGTGGGTGTTTGTGCGATGCCAGGCTCGGCGGTGGAGGGTCATCCGACAAAGAGGATGACAGCCGCCGCTTGAAAGCCTGTGCAAACGGACGTCCTTCGGGCCGATAACAGGATTGATGTGGCGGTCCGGGCGGGTATCTCTGCCAAGTGTCCCGGGTGGCGCCCCGGGCACACACCACACATGTCCTCGTTCCCTTCCGTCGCCGCGCGTCGTCCGATCCCTGACACAAGGGTCGCGGCGGGAGATGACGACGGTGTTTCCGCGGTACTAGGATCGCCGCGGAGGTATCGCCCATGAGGCCGGTTCTGAAGATCCCCGTCTACCGGCGGCTGTTGGCCGCCTACGCGCTCAACGAGCTCGCGTTCATGGTCGGCTCGGTCGCGCTGGCGCTGCTCATCTATCGCCGCACAGGCAGTGCCCTGGGCGCCACGGCGTTCTTCCTGGCCGCTCAGTTCGTGCCGGCGCTGATCTCGCCGATGGCCGTGGCCCGTCTGGACCAGCTGAACCCGCGGGTCGTGCTGCCGATCCTCCACTGGTTCGAGGCGGCGATCTTCGTCGTCCTGGCCTGGGTGGCGAGCTCCCATTTTTCGGTCGCGGCGGTGCTCTCGCTCGCGTTCGTGGACGGGATCATCGCGCTCACCGCGCGGGCGCTGACCCGGGCGGCGACCGTATCGGTGACCTCGGCGGCGGGTCTTCTGCGCGACGGCAATGCGGTCTCGAACGCCACATTCTCGATGTGCTTCATGTTCGGCCCGGCCTTGGGCGGTGCGCTGGTTGTGGCCGGCGGCACGAGCGCCGCGATGCTGGCGAACGCGGCGATTTTCACGCTGTGCGGGGTCAACCTTCTGACCGCGCGTGGCCTGCCGGAGCCCGCGCCGACGCGGGACCCGGCCAAGGGACGGGTCCGCGCGGCGCTCACCTACCTTCGGGAGAAGCCTGCGATTCGGGCCTTGATGCTCCTGCAGGCGGTCGCCGTGCTGTTCTTCACGATCTCGGTTCCGGTCGAGGTCGTGTTCGCCCAGCATTCTCTGCATGCCGGCGCGGCCGGGTACGGCGCGATGGTGTCGGCGTGGGGCGCCGGCGTGGTAGCCGGCGCGGCCATGTTCGCCCGGTGGCGCCGCCGTCCCTCGCGCGAGCTGATCGTCGGCGGCGCGCTGTCGCTGGGCCTCGGCTTCCTGGTCATGGCCTCGGCGCCGACGCTGGCCGTGGCGATCGTCGGCGCCGCGCTGGGCGGCGTCGGCAACGGCCTCGAAAGCGTGGCGGTCCGCACCGCGATCCAGGAGGAGGCCGAGGAGCGCTGGATGGCCATGATCATGAGCCTGTACGAGGCCCTGTTCCAGTCGGTTCCGGGGGCCGGGATGCTGATCGGCGGTGGTATCACCGCCCTCGGGAGTCCGCGCACGGCGTTGGCGGTGGCCGGGGCGGGGTCGCTTGCCGTCACCGCGGCCGCCTGGGTTGTCCTCTCCGGGATGGCGATGCACGCCGAGCCGCAGCCCCAGGCTCAGGCTCACCCGGAAGCCGAGCCGATCCGTCCGGGCCCGCGCCGCGATCCGTCGCGCACGCCGGCTGTACGACATCAGTAGAGTCCGCGCGCGAGCGCTAGCCGCCGCCCTGAGTCGAGGCTCCGTTCGCTTCCGATCGTGCGCCGTGCCTGCATCGATATCGGCTCGAACACGACGCGGCTGCTCGTCGCGGACTGCGATGGCGAGCGGCTGATCGAGGTCCACCAGGAGAAGGAGTTCACCCACGTGCGGCGCGCATTGACCAGCAGTCACCACATCGAGGCGGAGAAGATCGCCGAAGTGGTGCGCGTGGTCGCCGCTCAGCTCAAGCGGGCGCGGGAGCTGGGCGCCGCGGAGATCCGCGGCGTGGCCACCGCGGCGGTCCGGCAGGCGGCCAACCGCGAGGCGCTGGTTTCCGCGTTGCGCGAATCATGCGGGCTCGAGGTAGCCGTCCTGTCCGCGGAGGAGGAGGCCCGGCTGGCCTTCAGTGGCGCGGCTCGCACGCTCGGCTACGTGCCCTCCGGGCCACTCGGCGTGGTGGATGTCGGCGGCGGGTCGTGCGAGCTGGTGGTCGGGACGGCTCCGAATCGAGTCGAATGGTGTGCATCGTTTCCGGTCGGCTCGGGCCAGTTGACCGACGAGTGCCTGCCTTCGGATCCGCCGGGCCCGGATGAGATCGGGCGCGCCACGGCGCGCATCCGCGACGCGCTCCAAGACGTCCAGCCCCCGGCGGCGGCGTCCGTGGTCGCGGTCGGCGGCAGCGCCACGTCGCTGCGGCGGATGGCCGGACCGGTGCTCGATGGCGCTGCGTTCGCCCGCGTGATGGCGATCCTGTCGGCCGAGCCGGCGAGCAGCGTGGCGGACCGGTTCGAGCTCGATACGGATCGGGTGCGGCTGCTCCCCGCCGGGCTGCTGATCCTCAAGGCCGCGGCGGAGCGCTTCGCGGCTCCGCTCGAGGTCGGCCGGGGCGGACTGCGCGAGGGACTGCTCCTGGAGGCATTCGGTGCCTGACCTCGATCCGGCGATCCCCCCGCGCGAGGCGCTGGCCGAGGTTCGCGTGCGCGCTCCCACCCGCGGCAATCGGCGGCTCGAGTTGCTGCTCGACGCCGTGAACGCCAGCGACCACGTCAAGGCGCTGTGGCATGTCTCGGCGGTCAACGCGTCCCGACGGCTCGGCATGAGCGACCACAGCTGGGTGCACGTCCAGATCGTGCTGAACATTGGCCTTCGCCTGGCGCGCCTGCTATTCCGCCGCGGGATCGCCCCAAGCGTGACCGCCGACTACGGCCTCACCGAGCGCGACGCGGAGGTGGTCATCGCCGCGGGATGCCTCTTCCATTGCGTGGGGATGTCGATCCATCGGGACGACCACGAGCGGTTCAGCCTGTTCCTCACCGCCGAGAAGCTCGGTGGGTTGCTCGCCGGGGCCTACGAGGAGCCCGAGCGCACGGTCATCGTCTCCGAGGCGCTGCACGCGATCATCGGACACCGGCGGAACGGCGCTCCGCTGACCGTGGAAGCCGGCATCGTGCGCGTGGCCGACGCGCTCGACATGGCTCGCGGGCGCTCCCGCGTCCCCTTCGAGACCGGTCATCAGAACATCCACTCGCTGTCCGCTTACGCAATCGAGGAGGTGAAGATCGCGCCCGGCA
>JAFAWR010000347.1 GCA_019241635.1 Solirubrobacterales bacterium | reverse complement strand
GCGTCGTGCGCTGTCGGCCAGCTGCGAGCGGTTGCTTCGCCCGCGTTTTGGCGGTTTGTCGGACTCGATTCCCATCGGGGGCGGGCGTCAGTGTCGAGCGTCCTCTCGGGTTGTGGGTCAGCTTGCGGCTCACGACCGAGCTGGCATGTCTCGCTGGGGTGGGCGCCCTCGATGTTTGCGGTAGTCGTGAGTGCGTTCTCGTGCGCGAGCGGGGCCCGGATGGATGGCATTTCGGGTTCGGTCCGCTTCATGTGCTCGGCGAGGTCCTGTAGGCGGTCACGCTCGGAGTCACGCTCCGCTGGTACTGCCGCGTAGATGTCGGTCCGGTCCCGGGCTCGGGTGAGTCCGACGTAGGCGCCTTCGCGGCTGGCGTGGCCGCTGATGATGAGGTGCGTGGTGTCGGCGGTTTGGCCTTGGGCAGGGAAGGGGTGCTGCACATAGGCGAGCCTGAGGTCGCCGTCCGCGATTTGGGGCTCGGTAAGGGTGAGGACGGTGTCGTCGTGGAGCCGGAGCGCGAGTGTCCGGGCTTGCAGGTCGATGGCGGTGATCTCGGCGGGGGTGCCGTTGCGCAGTGGTCCGCAGTCTGGGTGTTGGGTAGTGTGCCGGATATGGACGTGGTCGCCTTGGCGCAGCTCGTAGGGGCGGCCGGGGATCGGGAGGCTGTCCTCGCCGAGCTCGCCGGCTTGGTAGCGGATCGCCTGGGCGCGGGCGTTGAGCGCGTCAAGCTGGTCGTTCGAGGTCTGCACGATGACCGCCGTGGACTTCCCTTTGGCGCGGTCGGCGTGGGCAACGTCGAGGGCTTGGTCCTCGGCGCGGCGGGGATCGTCGTGGAGGTGGATACGCTCGCGGGCGGCGTAGCCGCGGATCGCGCGCTCGGCGTGCCCTTCGCGGAACAGCGCCTGGTCGCGCCGGTCGGCCGGGTCGCGGGCGCGCTGATTGTAAGTAAGCTCGACGTGCGCCCCGGCGGCCCGAGTGGTCTGCTCGATGTTCTCCCATAGTCCGCCGGCTCCGACGGGCTGGTTCTGTTTCGGGTCACCGACCGCGATCATGCGCGCGCGGGCGGTCTCGACCGCGTCGAGGAGCCCGAGCTGTTCGGTGGTGGAGGCCAGGGCGGCTTCGTCGTGGATGATCGTCGTGCGCTGGTCTACAGCGATCCGGCCGTGGGTGATCGCGGCGTGCAGGCCGGCGGTGGAATACGCCTGGCATTGGACACCGTGCTCGGCGAGCTCGCTGGCGAGGCGCTCAGCGGCGAGGGCGGCGGTGCTGGTGATGAGGATGTGTTGTCCGGAGGCTTGGTGGGCGCGAGCGATGCCGGTCAGAGTGGTGCTCTTCCCGGTCCCGGCCTGCCCCTCGATGATGACCAGCGGGCGGGTATCGCAGGCCAGCGTGATCGCCGCGCGTTGCTCATCGGACAGCCGCCCGCCCGTCCTGGACAGCTCCCGGTCAAGCCGCTCGGCTTCCCCGGCGGCCACGGTCGCGGGCAGCGGTTCCAGGCGGCAGGCGGCGAGTCGTTCGGCGATCGCCACCACCGTCCGTTCGCGCCCGCGATGCTGGCGGGTCGTTCCCGCGCCGTCCGCCAGCACGAGGATCTCGTCGGAGAGGCGCAGCTCGCGCAGCTGGTCGAGGGCAAGCTGGATGGGTGTGCCGGCGGAGCGCTCGAGCGCGACCGCGCGGGCGTCGCGGGCGGGGAACGTCGCGTCGAACTCGGTCAGCCCATCGAGCACCTCGCGCGTAGTCGCCGGCCGCAGGTCGTTTAGGGGCTGGTGGCGCAGCACCTCGATTCGCTCACCGCTGACGCCCAGGCCGAGCGCGGTGCGCCGCCACTCCGCCTCCAGATCCCCGACCGTCACGAGCGCCTTCTGACTGCGGGTCACCGCGCCCATCATCCGTTCCTCGGCCGGGGAGAGCTGCCCGGTCTGGCGCAGCAGCTCGAGCCCAATCGCGGCCTCGGCCGCCTCCGCGCCTCCTCCGGCGATCTTGGCTATGAGTTCCCGTTCTTGGTCGGCGAGCCGCTGGCGGATCGCCGCGTGTACCTGGTGGTGGCGGCTTGACCAACGGTCGAGCAGGGGCTGGGGGATTGCGTCGAGTTCGAAATAGCGCCCGCCGCGTCCCGTGCCGCGCCGCACCCCGAACCCCAGCTCTGTCAGCTCGCGGGCTAGCTCGGTGCGGTACGCGGCGCCGACCTCCCGCTGGTGGACCAGCCACGAGCGAGAGTCAATCGCGACGATCCGCCCGTCGCGGCGAACCGCCGCGTGCAGCAGAACGTGTGAGTGCAACTGCGGATCGGGCACCTGCTGACCCACTGCGCGCGCGGTCGTGTGCCGCCAGCTTGTCGCCACCAGGCCGGCAGCCTTCTCGTGCACCACCGTGTCCTGACTGACCCTTCGCCGAAGCATCGGCACCTGCCGGATCGCGTAGGCGAGCGCGCGGTCGATCGCGGTCTCGTGTGCCCGTTCGATCTCGGCTCGCAGCTCAGGGCCGGCGAGAGCCCACACGGCGCTGACCGACTTCGGCGCAGAAAACGTCGCGTCCAACGCCGCCACCGCTTCGCCTGTGCCGCCGGCACGGCGCAGCTCACCGCCCGTGTCGGGGCGGCGGACGTCCATCAGCATGTGGAGCTGCTCACCCGTTACCGGTTGATCTGGGTCCAGTCCGAACTGTGCCGCGCCCTGAGCCCATCGTCCTGGCGCCTCCACCCGCTCCCCGCCCCTCACGTAGTAGTCACCCAACGCCGGCGCTTGCGCCTTGCCCTCCAGATACTCGGCGTACCCGGCCGCTGAGGTCGTGGTGATCTTCGCCAGGATCAGCACCCGACACCACCGCCGCCCGCCACCGCTACTGCTCCCAGGTCCAGACATACACTCCACGCACTGGTGTGGACGGTGCTCGGAGCGGTGGAGCAGATGGACTTGCGTCGTTTCGGGGGGGCGTATCGGCTTGGTGCGGCGGGTCGTGCGCCGTATGACCCGGCGATGATGGTCGCGCTGCTTCTTTACGCGTACGCGCGCGGGAACAGGTCGTCGCGGGGGATCGAGCGGGCGTGCTGGGAGGACGTCGCATACAAGGTGATCACGGGCATGCGCACGCCCGATCACTCGACGATCGCGGAGTTCCGCTGCCGACACGAGGCGGAGATCGCCGAGTTGTTTGACGACGTGCTGGGTCTTTGTCGCGAGGCGGGGTTGGTGTCGGTCGGGGTGATCACGATCGATGGGACCAAGATCAAGGCCAACGCGTCGATGGATCAGAACCGCTCCTACCGGGAGCTGGTCACCCAGATCCTGCGCGAGGCCGAGGAGACTGATCGTCGCGAGGATGAGCTGTTCGGCGAGACCCGCGGGGATGAGCTGCCCGAGCAACTGCGCACCCCGGAGGGCCGTCGCCAGGCGTTGGCCGAGGCCAAGCGTTGGCTGGCTGAGCGCAAGGGCTGCCCGGTCGACGAGAGGCCGGTGGCCGAGATGGCGATGGATCTCGAGCAGACGGTCTTAGGTCGCGCGGTGTTGCGTCGCGGTGGGCGACGTGAGTGGTTTCGCGTTGCGCACAGCGAGCTTGAAGCCCGCCGTGCGCGGCAGGCCAGGCCGATTGCGCGCGATCGAGAGGATCGGCTGTCCGACGCGCTTGGACGCTTTGAGGAGAACCAGCGCGTCGCGCTGCGAGCGAACGAGGCCTACGAGAGCTGGCGGGCAACCGCCCGGGATACCAAGGGCCGGGTGCTGAAGGGCAACAGCAAGCCCTACGTTGCGCCCGAGGATCCCGAGGGCGTGATCAACCTGTCTGATCCCGACTCTCGGGTGATGCGCACACAGGGCACCCCGCCCCGGCAGGCCTACAACGCCCAGGCCGCGGTCAACCATCGCCAGGTTGTGCTCGCGGCGGAGATCAGCCTCAGCGCGCCGGACTTCGGTCACCTCGGACCGATGCTCGAGACCACCATTGAGCAGCTCCGCGGGCAGGGCATCGAGAAGACCCCGGAGGTCGTGCTGGCAGACGCCGGCTAGTGGCACACGGCGCAGATGCAGCAGATCGCCGAGCAGGGCATCGAAGTGCTCGCTCCGCCCGATGGCAACATGCGCGAGGGCAAACGCCCGGGCTGGGAGAACGGCTTCTACCAGCAGATGCGCGACAAGCTCAGCACCGATCGCGGCCGTGAGCTCTACCGGCAGCGCAAGATCACGATTGAACCGGTCTTCGGGCAGATCAAATACAACCGGCACATCGACCGGTTCATGCGAAGAGGCAGGAGCGCGGCGCGGTCGGAGTGGCGGCTAGTCACCGCGACTCACAATCTCCTCAAGCTGCACAGCCACTGGATCGCCAACACGGCCTGACAGCGGGCGGCGCTCACCCCGGGCGGTGACCCAGCGCGCCCTCGCCGAACAGCCGAATCTCGCTCTTTCCGGATTTTCCGACAGCCTCGCGACGAAGCAATCGTCCGGCCCGTCCAGCCCGGCTATGCCTTCGCCACGCACACGATCACGCCGTCCGTGTCGGCACGACGATCGCTGTCGAGCGCGGCGTCGCGCATGGCGTTACCACGGCGACGCCCGAGCAGGAGTACCCAGACGTCCCTGGCGAAACTGAGGATCGATCTGTGCCGGCGGCGATTGTCCCGCATTCCTTCGGCCCCGGGTCTGCGGCGCAACGTGTTCGTTTGGTCCCGGCGAGCGCGAATGTTCAGTCGGACGGGTCCACGGCGCGCGCTCGGGGCTCCAGTGCCAAAGGCGGTCGAGACTGGGTGCGCCCGGTGGTGGATGCCGAATCAGAGACAGCGCGTTGCCCGGCGATTCTCGATGGTTCTTCGGATATGGAGTGTTCTAAAGCGTTCTTGAGCGGCCGACGATCCAGGGACCGGGGCGCCCAAGGAACCATTGCGAGAGGATCTGGCGGGCAACGGGGGCGGCGGCGGCTGCGCCGAAGCCGCCCTGCTGCACGGTCACTACGACGACGATTGGCTTGGTGGTCGCCGACGCGGGGACGAAGCCCGCGTACCAGGCGTAATCCTGGCGTCCGGCGTATTGCGCGCTACCGGCCTCGCCGTAGACTTGCTCTGGGAAGCCGCCAAACACGTCGGCGGCGGTACCGCCGGGCTGGGAGGTCGCGTCGCGGAGGCCTTGGCGGATGGTGTCGAGGTATTGCGGCGAGATGTTCAGGTGCCGCGAGGGGGTGGCATCGATCGGCTGAAGCACGGTTCCGTTGGCGCGCTGGATGTCCATTCCTACGTGTGGACGGACGATCGTTCCGCCGTTAGCGAACGCGGCGTAGGCGACGGCGAGCTGGAGCGGGGTGACCTGGACGTCGCCCTGGCCGACCGCGAGGCTCTCGTTGTCTCCGACCGACCACGGGCGGTTGGTGCCGTCGGCGATTCCACAGCCGCCTGGGGCGTGCTTCGGCTTGCCTTTGAACGGGCCGGTGGCGCTGTCGCACTGCGCTTCGAGCTGGTTGTTCTGCGACCGCCAGGTCTCGTCGGGAAGCGTCCCGGCGTCCTCGTCCGGGAGATCGATCCCGGTCTTCCGGCCAATCCCGTATTGCTGGGCCCAGTCCTGCAGTGCGCCGCCGGTCGGCGCCGGGGAGTTCGTGATTGCCCCGAGGTTGTAGAAGAAGTCGTTCGAGGAGACCTTGATCGCGTCCATCACATCGAGAACGCCGTAGATCGCGTTGCCGCTGTTGCGGCGGCACTGCCCCGAGACGCAGTATTGGCCGGTGTCGTCAAACGTCGCGCCGGTACTCCAGGCCCCGCTCTCGAGCGCCGCGGTGGCGGTGATCGGCTTGAACGTGGAGCCGGTCGGCCCTGCGCTCTGATAGGCCCGGTTGACCTGCGGATCGCCCGAGTTCACACCGAACAGCGAGTTGTACTTCGCGTAGGGAACCGGCTTGGTGAACACGTTGGCGTCGTAGGTGGGCAGCGATCCCATTGCGTAGACCTCGCCGTTGTCCGGGTTCATGGCCACGAAAGCGCCGCCGTTGGCCGGATGATTGGAGTCGATCGCATGCTGCAGCGCTTGCTGCCCCATCGCTTGAAGGGGCGCGTCCAGCGACAGCTTGAGGGTCTCGCCGCTGCGTAAGGCGGAGTCGTAGTACGCCTCCAGTCCGGATTGGCCGATGATCGAGCCGGGCGTCGCGGCAAACCGCGTGTCGCGCAGCTCGGCTTGATTGGCAGCGCCGACCGTCCCGAGCAATTGAGCCGCGAGATCGTGCAACGGATAGAACCGCACCCAACCGCGACCGACGCTCACGCCCGGGAACTGGCCGCGATGCACGCGGTTGAAGGTCGCGAGCCTCGCCGCAATCCACCTCGAGAAGGGAGTTCCCGGCGACAGGTCGGCGGCAGCGAGTGCACGTGCGAGACGGCGCATCTCGCCCCCTAGCGCCGCGCGGTCGTGTGGCAGGCCAGACTGAACCACCTTGACCGATACCACCGCGCGGCTCGCGACGAGCACACGGCCGGTGCGATCGACGATCGATCCTCGTTGCCCGGTCTTCCCGTGCGGGGTCGCCACGGTATGCGGCCGCGCATGCAACACGCCCAACGCGACCACGGCCACGAGCGCTGCGACCACGACTGCACCGACGAGCACGGCCGCGTCGCCTCCCCGCCCCAACCAGGACCTGCTCTTTGACGCGGTTCCTATCGTCCGTTCCGCCGCACGCTCCAGCTCTTCTCCGAGCTCGCCGAGGATTCGAAGGTTCTGACTCATCGGCTCTCTCCGCCCGCGGTCAGCTGCGGCTCGAGCGCGGCCATCAGCGTTCGCAAGCCGCGCGAGACGCGCGCCCGGGCGGTCTGCTCGCTCACGCCGAGGGTGCGTGCGACCTCTGCGTAAGAGCGCTCTTCCACGACTCGCAGCCGCAGCGCGTCTCGTTGACCAGCGCTCAGGTGCTCCAGCTCGTCACGAAGCAAGGCTCGTAGCCCCGGGAGCCCGGCGCGCTCCTCGACCGCCGCCAGGTCGTCCTCGTGCACGTGCGGCACCTGGATCCCCAGCCGGCGTATAGCGCGGCTCTCGACGCGAGCGGTGCGCACGTACCGGGCGTACTGCCGGCGCGCGACCGTGAACAGCCACGCCCGAGCCTGCTCGGGTGCGAGGCTCCGCAGTCGGCGCCAGGACGCAAGCGCGAGCGCGAACGTCTCCGCCGTCAGGTCCATCGCGACCTCGACGTCCAAGGTCCGACGGGCAAGGAACACAAGCACCCGCTCGCCCTCGCGTTCGTACAGAGATGCGAACGACTCGACATCATCCATTCGCCCAAGAGTGCCGCCAAGCGTCGTTTCTGTGACACGACCCGATCATCGGTCACGCGGCGGCGTCCGGCCACTGCCGCCGATACACCCGGATGTCCGTGGAGCGGCACACTCGGCCAAAGCGCCGCGTTGGCGGCGAGACCGGAAGCCCCGCGCTCAACATGGGACGATGCCCGCGTGCTCACCAGAGTCAATGTCGCGCAGTGTGAGACGCAGCTGCTATGGGAACGCGGCAAGTTCCGTGCTGCGACGTTTGACCTGACTGAGGCGCTCGGGGGTTGCGTGATAGGCGCGAGCGTATGGGAGGCGGACGCCGGCTATACGCAGGGCCCGTATCACTTTCACGACGGCGTCGAGGAGTGGATGTACGTCGTCTCGGGCGAGCCCATTCTGCGCGATCCGAGCGGTCAGCGTGCCCTCAAGGCCGGAACCCTAGTGGCGTTTCAGGCCGGTCCTAACGGTGCCCACACTTTCGATGGCCCGGGTCGAGTCGTGATGTTCTCGGTCGGTGCGCGAGGTTGGGGGGAGGCGTTCACGAGTGCGTATCCGGACGCCGACAAGATCGGCAGCAAACCCGGCGTGCAGTTCCTGCGCGCCGCTGCGCTGGAGACGTGGGCCGAGCCGCCCGTCCCCACGGTCCCGCCGGCACCCGCGGGTCGGTGCCCGCAGGTCGACCTGCGATCGCTCCCGGCTGACGGCTCAAGCCTTGCCGGGCACCTGCATACCCAGACCTGGGCCGCCACCCTTTACCAGCTCGGCCCCGGCGAAACGACGGGCGACTACCACTACGACTGGTGTCGCGAGCATTGGGCGCTCGTGCTCGGCGGTGCGCCGACGCTGCGCCACCCGGGCGGCCGTGACGTGATGGCGCCTGGCGATGTCGTCTGCTTTCCGGAGGGCGAGACGGGCGCCCATCAGTTTCTCAACCATTCCGACCAACCGGCGCGGCTGGTGATCTGCTCCGCGCCGGTCAAAGGACCATCGGCCACGGTCTACCCCGACGAGAACAGCTACGTGCTCCGCGTCCCCGGGCAGACCGGGTATCGCTTTCGGCTCACCGACAAGCTTCGCGACTACTGGGAAGGCGTGCCGGGCGCGGGCAACGCCTAGCGACCATGGCGACACGCCGCACGCTCGCGCACCGTCTAGGGAGGCCTGTCCGCGCCTGGCCTCTCTCACGAGCACCGGGCAGCGACGTCGGACGGCCGGAGCGACCGAACACCGCCGGTTGACCCCGAGCAGGCGCGCTGGGGGGTCCTGCTCCGGATCCGAGACCGACATGCGACGAGCGCTGCTGTGTACGTGCGACTCCGTTTGATGCCCAATTCTGATGCCCAATTTGCTATCACGGCGATCTGTGGGCGCCTGGGCAACAAAAAACCCTCCGATTTGGAGGGCTTTCTTTGATGGAGCTAGCCGGACTCGAACCGGCGACCTCCTGGGTGCGATCCAGGCGCTCTCCCAACTGAGCTATAGCCCCGTGCGGCGGCAGATGCCGCTCGGTTGCGGACAGTTTAGCCCCGGGGCGCCAGCTCACGGGCGGGCACTTGAGTCGCGCGCGGGAGTGGCGAACCGGCGGACGCCGCGTAAAGGCCCGATAGCCTGAGCAGCGATCGGGAGTCCCCGATGAGCTTTCGAGCGCGCCTTCTCACCTTCTTTGTGTTGATCGTCGTGGTCCCGATGGTGGCCATGGGCGTGCTAATGTTCCGGCTGATCAGCGATAGCCAGCAGGGGAAGGCGGATGCCCGCGCGAGCGGACTCGCGAGCACGGCGGCAAGTCTGTACGAGGCCGAGGCGAGCCTGGCGCGGGCGGACTCGGAGACGCTTGCTCGGGCGATCGGGCGATTTCGCGAGCCTGCACTGGTGTCTCATTTCTCCGCGCTGGCGAGCCGAGCTGGACTGGCCCGCGCGACGTTGACTGCCGGTGCACGAACCCTTGCTGACGTCGGGGACCCGTTCGCGATCGCCCCTGGCTCAGCGGTCCTGGTGCAGCCCGGCGCCAGTGGCGCGATGACGGTGTCGGTGTCGGAGCTCACTGCCTCCCAGTACGCACGCGAGCTCTCGGCTCCCGCAGCCGCTGTCGTCGTGCGAGAGGGGTCACGGATCTTGAGCACGACTGCCGCTGTCGCCGACCGCGTCTCGGTCCCCAGCAGCGGGAACGTGACCGTCGACGGCCGCGGTTATCGCGCGGTCAGCCAGTCGTTCGCCGGTTTTGACAACACGCGTGTGACGGTCACCGTGCTCTCCGCCCTATCGGCGACGAGCGCCACGCTGAGCGGTAGCCGTGTCATCGCGGCCGGCCTGATCGTCGGATTCCTGTTGCTAGCGCTCGCATTCTCGGTTCTCGCCTCGCGTGCGCTCCAGGCGCGCCTGCGCGGGTTCCTGCAGGCCGCCCAGCGTCTAGGCAGCGGCGACTTCTCCTCACCCATCAGGGTGGAGGGGCGGGACGAGTTTGCCGCACTCGCGGGCGAGTTCAACAGCATGTCGACCGAGCTGTCGCGCCGGGTGGACGAGCTGTCCAGGGAGCGCGCCCGCCTGCGCGAGGCGATCCGGCGCATAGGCCACACATTCGCCTCCAGCCTCGACCGTCCAGCGGTGCTCGAACTCGCACTGCAGACCGCCATGGATGCGGTTCAGGCCAGCGGAGGGAGGCTATGCGTCGTGAGTGCTGCGGACGGCGGCTTGGCCGAGACCCTCCGGGACGGATCGCTGGCCGGACTCGAGGACGCCATCGCTCAGGCGGAGAACGCGGCTCTGCAGAACGGAGGCTTCGCCGAGGAACTGGCCGCCGGGACGAGTGTTGCGGCGGTCGCGCTCCGCGTCCCGGAGTCACACGCCGACGCGCACGGGGTAATCGCCATTGCCCGCCGCGGCCGCCCTTTCACCGAC
Organism: Solirubrobacterales bacterium; assembly: GCA_019241635.1. Taxonomy (GTDB): domain Bacteria; phylum Actinomycetota; class Thermoleophilia; order Solirubrobacterales; family Solirubrobacteraceae; genus Palsa-465. The sequence continues at coordinate 1,659 of JAFAWR010000347.1, read as the reverse complement.
GACGATCGGCAGGTGCTGTGCTCGCTCGGCGCCGAGGCGGCGCTCGCCCTTGAGAACATCGAGCTCCATTTTCAGGTGAGTCGTCAAGCGGTGACCGACGAGCTGACCGGTCTCGCTAACCATGGGCGCTTTCAAGAGCTCCTCGCCGCGGAGATCGAGCAGGTCCGGCGCTATCACCACCCGATTGGGCTGATCATGCTGGACATCGACGACTTCAAGGCGGTCAACGACACCTACGGTCACCAGCAGGGCGACGCCGTGCTGCGGCATGTGGCCAGCGTGCTGCGAGAAAACTCCCGCGATGCCGACTCTCCCGCCCGCTACGGCGGCGAGGAGCTGTCGCTGATCCTTCCCCACACCGATCTCGAGGGGGCCTTCGCCATCGCCGAGCGTATTCGAGAGGCGGTCGAGGGCCTACGCGTGGCTCGTTCCGACGGAGGCGGCATTCTTCGAATCACCGCAAGCTTGGGAGTCACGTCCTCAACGCTGGGAGAAAAGGACCAGCTGATCGCCGATGCCGACGGTGCGCTGTACGAAGCCAAGCGCAGAGGCAAGAACTGCACGGTCAGCGCAGCAAGTCGAACCGCGGATGCGCCGGGGGGTGGGTAGGCTTAAGAAGCATGGGCCTACTCGACGACGCCATCCGCGAGCACCTGGACCTCAAGCGCCGCCGCGGCGCCGACCCTACCGAGATCGAACGGGCCGAGCGTGAAGCGCTTGGACCCGTCCGCCGTGCACCTGAGCTGACGGGCGAGGAAGCGCCGGCCCCAGAGCCACTGGCGACCCAGTCTGAAGAGGTGTCCGCAGTCGAGGAGTGGGAGCCATTCCAGGAAGACCCCGAGCTACACGACCTCGAGGAGCCCGACGAACTCGCTCCGTATGAGCATCCGCGAGCTCCCGCCGGCGATCCGCTGATCGAGGACGAGCCGTTTTCCGGAGAGATGCGCGAGCCCTTGCCGCCGGAGCCGGCGGACTTCAGGCCCGCACCCGTGGACGAACCTCCGGCGCCTCATCCGGCTGAGCCGCCACCCGCGCCGCAGCGCGCCGACGAGCCATCTACTCGCGTCGACCAGGAGACCGAGGAATACGAGCTCGAGCCGGAGGAGGAAGTCGGCGACGATGTCCTCGAGACAACGCCGGAGTTTCTTCAGGACGCCCCCGAGCACGACCGGCTCTGGTTCGAACAGCGCCCTCCGCGCGACTTCGACTTCGACGGCTGAGTACCTCGGCGTAGCCCCGAACGACCGCGTCATTCCTCAGGCCAGGAGGATCGGGAGCCGCGCGAGTCCGGCTTCGTGGCTTAGACTCGATCGCGATCGGGGCCATAGCTCAGTTGGGAGAGCGCCTGCTTTGCAAGCAGGAGGTCACGGGTTCGAATCCCGTTGGCTCCATTCATAAAGTGCCTGCTAACAGGGCTTTTCCATTAGATCGCCGCCGTAGTCCAAATAGCTGTTGCGGACCTCTATGGAAGCGTTATGGAAGCCTCTGGAAACGCACCCGCCGCCTGCTCCGCTCCCGATCGGATGCTGGGTGCCGCCACGGGCCTTCGGCGGCCTCCGGGGCGGCCGCCCCAAAAGGAAGATCCGTTATTCGAGCGTCAGCCCCGGTCCGCCCAGCCTCCACTCCCGATTTGGCGACGGCCTGGATGGCCGTCGTCAA
>JAFAWR010000097.1 GCA_019241635.1 Solirubrobacterales bacterium | reverse complement strand
GCGTGTCCGTCGTCGCGAACCAGCGACAGGCGTCCGGGTTGTTTCTCTGTCATGGCCTTCCTTAGCCGGGTTGGCCGGTCCGCCATAACAACGAGTTTGCGGCGGTGCTCTTTCGGTTGGAGTTCGCGCCCGTTGATGAGCTCGGATGTTCACCTGGCGCGGCGTCCAGTGCGATCAGCGCGAGCGGTGGTTCGTGGCGCGCGTCTCGTACTTCGAGCCCGACGGCTCGGCCAGGACGGCCGAGGAGCGCGTCGACCTCACGAGATGGCGCTGATGGACGACGGTGGCGCTCGAGGCGACCGAAGACGACCTGGTCCCCCGAGACCTGGCCGCGCGACTGCGCGCCCTGATCACCCAGGGACCGCCGTCCGCTCCGATTGCCATCGGCGTCTAGAAGTGACGCGAGTGAGAGGTTCGTGGGCACTCGAATGCGGCGAACTTCTGGCTCGCGACAGCAGGTCGTTAACCTCGGCGGCATGCCGCTGATCAGGCGGTGAGTCCCCGCAAAATGGCCACCGCACCCGCCCTCACCCCGAGCCGCTCGATCACCGCGCCGCAGCCGGAGCCGATGGAGCAGCGGCTGCTCCAGCGGATCGGCGATGACATCCGGCGCGAGCGCCGGGTCCGGCGGCGGGCCGCGCTCCCCGCGGGCAGCCTCGCCCCGAGCTGGGCGAACACGCGGGCGATCATCTCCGATCCGCTCAGGTTGCTGCTCGAGCACCAGCGACGGTTCGGCCCGGTGTTCACGATCCGGTTGCTGCACGAGCCGATCGTGTGGGCGATCGGGGCCGAGGTCAACCATCAGATCCTGGTCAGCGACTTCGACGCGTTCCAATGGCGCGAGGGTCGGTTCGCCGACCTGTGGCCGCTGCTCGGCGACGGGCTGCTGAACGTCGACGGCGCGTACCACCGCGACTTCCGGATGCTGATGCTGCCGGCCTTTCACCGCGACTACGTGGCCGGGGTGGCCCAGGTGATGACCGAGGAGGCGATCGCCGCCGCCGAGCAACTGCAGGACGGGCAGGTGGTCGAGATCTATCACTGGGTGCGCGAGCTGGCGCTGCGGATCGCCCTGCGCGGCCTGCTCGGCCTCGACGCCACCGACGGGCGGGAGCGGCCCCTGGCCGAGGCGTTCGAGGCGTCGCTGGCCATCCACGGCGAGCCGGTGCTCCTGCAGCTGCTGCCGCTCCCGCGCACGCCGCTGGCGCGCGCGATCGCCGCGCGGCGCCGGCTCGACGCGCTGGTGCGGGCCGAGATCGAGGAGCGCCGGCGCCGGCGCGACCCCGGTCGCGGCGTTCTCGGGCTGCTGCTGTCGGCCACCGACGACGCCGGATCGCCGCTGCCCACCGGCGTGGTCCGCGATCAGGCGGTCACCCTTCTGTTCGCCGGGCACGACACGACGACCACCACCTTCACCTTCCTGATCCACGAGCTGGGACGCAATCCGGATGTGCGGAGCGCGGTCGAGGCCGAGCTGGAGGGCGCGGTCGGCGCGGGCGCGGGCGTCCCGAGCGCGGCGGTGCTCGATGGCCAGGCCCTGCCGGGGCTCGAACGCGCGCTCAAGGAGACGCTCCGCTGCTATCCGGCCGCCTGGGTCGGGCCGCGACGGACCACGCGCGACGTGACGCTCGCCGGGGTGAAGGTGCCGGCCGAGATCGGTGTGCAGTACTCCTCGTGGGTGACCCACCACCTGCCCGAGCTGTATCCGGATCCGTTTCGCTTCGATCCGGACCGGTTCCTGCCCGAGCGCGAGGCCGCGTTGCCGCGCGGCGCCTACATCCCGTTCGGCGGCGGCTCCCGGATGTGCCTGGGCAAGCGCTTCGGCGAGTACGAGTTGCGCGCGCTGGCCGTCGTGCTCCTGTCGCGGCTGCGGTTCGAGCCATGCTCGCTCGAGCCGCCGCGGATCGTCACGACGCCGACGCTGGGGCCCAAGGGCGGGCTGCGGTTCGTGGTCCGGGCGCGCTGAAGCCGACCGCGGCTTACGCCGGGATCAGGCCCGGATCGCCGGTCGACGCGCTGACGTCGACATAGTCGTCCGGACGGGTCTCGTCGCGCGATTCTCGGCGGTCCATCCGGCGGGTCGCCGGCGTGAGCACGACGGTCATGATCAGGCTGGCCTGGAAGGCCGAGTACATGGTGACCTTGAACGAGCCGATCGACAGCGGGTAGGCCGACTTGAAGCTCTGCGAGGCGGCCATGATGGTCCCGGTGGCGATCCCCACGGCCCACCCCGAGGAGCAGCGCCCAAACGCCGCTGTTTCCAAGGCTGTGCCACTGCAAACGTTCGCGGTCACCAGGCGGACAGTGCGGGGGTCGTGCGTGCGGTGGGCCGCTGGTCGCCCGATTGCCACCGTTCGTCGCGTCGCCGATGCCGGCCGTCGACTGCGCTTTGCCCCGATCCGAACCCGGTCCTACGTTCGGGGTCGTGTCGGGGCACGCCGAAGCGCTAGATGATTGATGTCACGGCTCGAGGTCGTGGGGAAAACGGCTCGGCGGCGGGATGGCTGCCGAGCGACCGGCCCGGCTCGGTCGTGGAATCAATCATCCAGCGGGGCGCCCGGCCGGTCCGTCTTCCCGGCGCGGTCCGGTCGGCGTTCTCGCAACCGGCTGGCGCGGAGTTACGCTCTGGTCAGAGACCGCCGCGACGCGACCCATGATGGTGAGGAAAGGCAAGTTTAAATCGTGCCAGTGGCGCTGTGGGCCGTGCTGTTGGGCGCGTTCACGGCGTCCTCGGTTGGCCTGCTGCGGCTCGCCTCCCCCCGTGGTGATGGTCATGGCGAAGCTTCGGGTTGGAGTCCGCGCGGCATGAGCAAGCACCTGCTATCGGTCCTGGCCGTCGACGACGAGCCGCCGGCGCTGGAAGATCTCGCGCGGATCCTGCGCGCGAGCACGCGGGTAGACGAGGTCGAGACCGCGGCCAGCGGGCAGGAGGCGATCCTCAAGGCCAGCCGCCTCAAGTACGACGCGATCTTCCTTGATGTGCGGATGCCCGAACTCGACGGGCTGGAGCTGGCTCGAGTGCTGAGGGCTTTCGATCGGCCGCCGGCGCTCATCTTCGTCAGCGCGTTCGACACCTCCGCGGTGGCCACCTTCGAGCTTCGCGCCCTCGACTTTCTCATGAAGCCGGTGACGCCGCAGCGCGTGTACGAGGCGCTCGATCGCGTCCGCGCGAGCGCCGCTGCGTCAGAGCAGACGCAGACCCAGCCGGAGGCGCCTGAGACACTTGAACCGGAGCACTCCGACGAGGTGATCGCGGTCACCAACGTCCGGGACCGCAGCGTGCGATTGCTTCCTCGCAGCTCGGTCCTCTACGCGATGGCCTACGGCGACTACCTGCGGGTATTCGCCGACAGCGGTCGCTACCTGACCAGGGGCACGCTGTCCGACGTCGAGCGTCGCTTCGGCGCGCACGGCTTCATGCGCGTGCACCGGCAGTATCTCGTCAACCTGCGGCGCATCGTCGAGGTTCGCCCGCTCGTGAACGGGACCGCCTCGCTGGTCTTCGAGAACGGTGGCTGTGTTCCCGTGGCCCGGCGTCACGCCGCTGTGCTTCGCCGTCGCCTTCGCATGTGATCCCACGCCGGACATGGCGCTTCGCCGTCGCCGTCGCACGTGATCCTGCCGGTCGTGGCGCTTCGCCGCCGCGCGACGGCCGAGGGCCGACGCGGCTCTTGCCGCGCCGGCCCTCCGGGCCGATCGGTCGGCTCGCGCGATCAGCGCGGCGAGATGTGGTCCCAGAACGCGCAGTTGTGCTGTGCGGAGACCTCGGCTTCCGTCACGAGCTCGCTGTCCCCGGCCGGCTGCAGCGACATTTCCTCCCCGAGCCGGTTGAACCGCGGCCACATCGGGGCGCCGTCCGTCGTCGGATCGCCCGTACGGGCGAACGTGGTCACGTAGGCAACCTCCTGATTCTGGAGGACCTGCTGATTGGCGTCCAGCGGGGGCGATACGGGATTGAGGAACCACGCCCCCACATGGGAAGCGCCGGGCGCCACACCGCCGGCCGGCGCGTACGGCGGGATGTCGTTGTCATCGATCTCATAGGCATAGACGGGCATCCGCGTGGCCAGGTCCCGGTCGGTCTGAACCGATGGACAGACGGTGTCGGAATCGGCCGCGACGGTTCTCCACGCCAGGCCCGGTGAGTCGAAGCGACTTAGCGGATACCGCGCGAGAACCTGCGACGCGAATGCGCCGTACTGACTGTCCACCAGGGATTGGTACTGGGCGGCGCTGGTCGCCGTGCCGACGAGATCCTCGTCGCGGTCGGTGCCGGCGATCACCGGCACGCGATTGACCCGGCCGTCTCTGAGCGCCTGGCGGAGGGTCATGGGCAGCGTCGACCCGTTGATGGTCGGTGCGACGGTCCCCTGTCCTCCGTACTGGTAGCCATCACCCGGCGTCCAGGCGGCCTTCTCAATCACAGCGATCGGAAGGGCCTGCAGGCAGGAGAGCACGTTTGCCGTCCCAGGCCCGCAGCCCACGGCCGCAGCGAAGTTTCTGCCGGCCGCGTTGGCCTGGCCCTGAGTCGGCAGCGCGGACTTGCAATCCTGGGATTCCAGGTCCTCCGGTGTGCGGGGTGTCTGCTCCTGGGTTCCCAGCACCGTGTTGTACTCGCCGCTCGTGCTGATCGCCCGCTCGAACAGGCCTCTTGCGGCCGGCGAGGCGATCTGATCGCACACGCTCGAGCCGCCGGCCGATTCGCCGAAGATCGTCACCGTGGTGGGATCCCCGCCAAACGCTGCGATGTTGCTTTGCACCCAGCGCAGGGCGGCCTGTTGATCCTGCAGTCCGTAGTCGCCTGAATGAGCGCCGAGCGCGCGGTCGTCGGCCAAGAAGCCGAAGATGTTCAGGCGATAGTTCATCGACACGATGACCTCATGCCCGGTGTTGGCCAGCAGCGAGTTGTCTGCGTTGCCGCTTCCGTTGAAGAACCCACCGCCGTGGATGTGCACCATCACTGGCAGTCCGGTCGACCCGTCGGCGGGCCGCCAGACGTTGAGATACAGGCAGTCCTCGCTGCCGCCGGAAATCTGGATACATGGGCTTCCGAACGCGCTCGCCGGTCGCGTAGCCGTCCATGGCGTCGGTGACTGGGGCGGCTGCCAGCGCAGCGACCCGACCGGCGGCGCCGCGTAGGGGATCCCGAGCCACTCGTCCACCGAGCCGACCGTGATCCCGCAGACGGGACCATTGGTCGTCGAGACCGTTGTGCCGGGCGCGCAGCCCGTCTGCGCCGCGGAGGTTGCTGCCGATCCTGTCGCAGCGATCGCCACCCAGCCCGCCGCGATTAATGCGAGCACGACGGACGAGCTCGCGAGACGTCGGCCAATAAGAACGCGCTTCACCGTAGTCCTCTCTCTCGATACGCGTGTAGTGAGCACTGTGCAACGTATGCGCTGCACGCGACCGGCGGGAGGCCTGTCGATGAGCGGCCGACCGCGCGCGCCGGACGGCGCGATTAACGGGTCAAGCGGGCCGTGCGCTCGGAGGGAGGAAGCTGGCGCGGCGTCCGGCCGCGCCAGCTCAAACCGCCCGACTAGGGCGCCTGCCGTGCCACGCGGTCCCAGAACGCGCAGTTGTGCTGCGCCGCCATCTGTCCGGCGGCGATCAGCTCACTGTCGTCTGCGGGCTGCAGCGACATCACCTCTCCGCTGTAGTTCAGCCTCGGCCAGCGTGGCATCGCGCTGGCATCGGCATCTCCGTTGCGCGCGAACGACGTGACGAACGCGAGCTCCTGGTCCTGGAGGACCTGCTGGTTGGCGTCGAGCGGAGCCGCCGTGGGGGTCAGGAACCACCCGCCGACATGGGACGCCCCCGCGGCCACGACGTTCGTCCCCGCGGCTCGATACGGCGGCAAATCGTTGTCGTCGATCTCGTACTCGCGCGTCGGCATCCGGGTGGCCAGGGCCGCCCCGATGCTCAGCGCGGGGCAGACGGTGTCCGAATCGGCCGCCACGGTCCGCCAGGCCACCCCTGGTGAATCGAAGCGGGTGAGGGGGTACCGTGCGAGCACCTGTGATGCGAATGACCCGTACTGGGTATCGACCAGCGCGGTGTACTGCGCGGCGGTCGTCGCGGTCCCGACCAGATTCTCGTCCCGGTCGGTGCCTTCGATCACGTCAACCCGGTTCACCCGCCCGGTGGCCAGCGCCTGACGCAACGACATCGTCAGCGTCGTCCCGTTGATCGTCGGCCCGACCGTCCCCTGGCCCCCATCCTGATAGCCGACGGGGAAGAAGCCCCCGAGCACGCCGCCGCCGGCGGTCGTCTGAGCGGTGGCCGCGGGGATGTTCCGCAGACAAGTGGCGACATCGGCGGTGCCCTGACCGCAGCCCACCGCCGCCGCGAAGTTCCGCCCCGCGGCATACGCCTGAGCCTGGGTCGGGATCTGCGATTTGCAGTCCTGCGCCTCGAGCGAGGTGGGTGAGCCCAGCACCGTGTTGTACTCGCCGCTGACGCTGATCCCACGCTCGAACAGCCCTCGAGCGGTCGGCGAGGCGATTTCGTCGCAGACGCTCGAGCCGCCCGCGGATTCGCCGTAGATCGTGACGTTCGAGGGATCACCGCCGAACCTGGCGACATTGCTCTGGACCCATCGCAGAGCGGCCTGCTGGTCCTGGAGCCCATAGTCCCCGGAGTTCGGCCCGAGAGCCTTGTCGGCGAGGAAACCGAAGATCCCCAGCCGGTAGTTCATCGATACGACAACCTCGTGGCCGGTGGTGACCAGCAGGCTGTTATCGCCGTTGCCGCTTCCGCCCACGAATCCCCCGCCGTGGATGTGAACCAGCACGGGATTGCCGGTCGATCCGTCCGCCGGCGCCCACACGTTCACGAACAGACAGTTCTCGCTACCGGCGGGAGGCGTCGTCGCGCCCTCCGTGCACGTGCTTCCGAACTGCGTCGCCTGAAGCGTCGTGGTCCATGGACTGGGAGGCTGGGGCGGTTGCCATCGCAGCGCGCCAACCGGCGGCGCGGCGTACGGGATGCCCAGCCACTCGTTGACCCCGTTCGCGGTCAGGCCGCAGATCGGTCCGCTTGAGATCGTGACGTTCGTATTCGGCGCGCAGGCAGCGGGGCTGGCTGCGTCGGCCCGCGCGGGTCGCGCGCCGAGGCCGGTGACCCACAGGGCGCCCGCCGCCAAGACGACGGCGAGAGCCAAGCCAGCTCCCGTCGACCGTGATCTGAATCCAGAGACCATCATTACCGTGTGCTCCTCTCTCTCGCGCCGCGAACACAGTTCGCGCACAGGCGCTCACAGCGTTACGCGGCACGGCCGTTTTGCTCCGCGTGATGCGGGCCCACGAGCGACCGCGTGATCTCACGCGGTCGACGGTGTGAAGTTATTCACGAACTCAACCGTCCACAACTCAAATCGCCGGGTGGTGGGAGCAACGCGATGGACGGTAGGCTGCGATCGACAAGCGGCGAGCGGAACGGTCGGAGTCTCGCCGGAGTTGCCACCTGTCGGCCGGTCTGATGAGGACAACGGCCAGGCGATCTGCGCGCTGGTGACCCTGGGCGGCTAACACGTCACGCGACGCCGACCCCCGGCCGCGCAGCGCGGCTGGCGCGGGCATCGCCCGCGCCAGCCAATCCCGCCGCCAGCCAACGGCGCCCTACTGCGGCGCCTGCCGCGCGACCTTGTCCCAGAACGCGCAATTGTGCTGCGCGGACATCTGAGCCGTGGTGACGAGCTCACTGTCGCCCGCCGGCTGCAGTGACATCACCTCGCCGCTGTTGTTGTACCTCGGCCACCGAGGTACGTCGTTGGTGTTGGGGTTGCCGGTCTGTGCGAATGCCGTCACGAAGGCAACCTCCTGATTCTGGAGAACCTGCTGGTTGGCGTCGAGCGGGGGCGTCACCGGAGTGAGATACCAGGCACCGACGTGCGACGCGCCGGCGGCGATCACGCCGCTGCCGGCCGCCGTGTACGGCGGGAGGTCGTTGTCGTCGATCTCGTATTCGCGGACCGGCATGCGGTTCGCGAGGTCCTGCGCGGTGGTCAGTGCCGGGCACACCGTGTCCGAATCGGCGGCCACCGTTCGCCAGGCGACGCCCGGGGAGTCGAAGCGACTCAGCGGGTAGCGCGCGAGCACCTGCGAGGCGAACGAGCCGTACTGGGTGTCAACCAGCGAGGTGTATTGCGCCGCGGTGGTGGCCGCCCCGACGAGATCCTCGTCCCGGTCGGTGCCAGCGATCACATCGACCCGGTTTGCCTGACCTCTGGCCAGGGCCTGCCGGAGGGTCATCGTCAGGGTGCTGCCGTTGATGGTCGGAGCAACCGTGCCCTGCCCGCCGTTCTGATAGCCCTGTCCCGCCGTGGTCTCCGCCGTGCCGGTGGAGATCGCCCGCAGGCAGGAGGCCACGTCCGTGGTTCCGTTGCCGCACCCAACTGCCGCGGCAAAGTTCTTGCCAGCCGCGAACGCCTGAGCCTTGGTCGGAAGCGCGGACTTGCAGTCCTGCGTCTCGAGAGGTGTTGGCGCGCCCAGGAGGGTGTTGTACTCGCCGCTTACGCTGATCCCCCGCTCGAACAGCCCGGCTGCGGTGGGCGAGGCGATCTGGTCGCACACGCTGGAGCCGCCGGCGGACTCGCCGTAGATGGTGACGTTGTGCGGGTCCCCGCCGAACCTCGCGATGTTGCTCTGAACCCACCGCAAGGCGAACTGCTGATCCTGCAGTCCATAGTCGCCCGAGTTCGGTCCGAGTGACTTCTCGGCGAGGAAGCCGAAGATGCCCAGGCGGTAGTTCATCGAGACGACAACCTCGTGCCCGGCCGATGCGAGCAGCGTGTTATTGCCGTTCCCACTCCCGATGACGAAGCCGCCGCCGTGGATGTGGACCAGGACGGGCAGATTGGTCGAGGCGTCGGCGGGGCGCCAGACGTTCAGGTACAGGCAGTCCTCGCTGCCCCCGCCCGGGAACGGTGGGAAGAACTGGGCGCACTCGCTGGCGAACTGCGTTGCCTGGAGCGTGTTGGTCCAAGGCGTCGGCGACTGTGGCGGCTGCCACCTGAGCGCGCCGACCGGCGGGGCGGCATACGGGATGCCCAGCCACTCGTTGATCCCGTTGACCGTCACGCCGCAGATCGGGCCGCCGCTGACACTCATGTCGGTGCCGGGTGAGCACGCCACCACGGCGGCGGCCGCCTTTCCGGCTCGGGTTCGCGGCGCGGCGGACGCTATCGCGCTGATGGCCACGGCCATAATGGCGATGGCGCACGCGCAGCCGACCGCGCGCAGGCGGAAGCTAGACCGTCTCATGGACTTCTCTACCTTTCCTCGATTGTGGAGGCGGGCCCGAACGCCGGATCGCGAAGCGAGCGTGACAAGCACTGGGCAGGGGCGCCCGGTCCATCGATCGCGTATGCCGGCGAACCGGGCCGGCACTGCGACGTGGAGCACGTACTCACCGGTCTCCTCGTTCCGGTCAGATCGGGCCACTCGCCCGTTCTCGCCCGCAGGCTAGTCCCGCGCCGACGCGCTGAAAAGGCCGATTCGCCCGGCGGCAGCGACTTTGCGACGGGCGGGCATGCGAGCGCGACGAGCGGTCAAGCTCTACGTCTTCCGCTAAGAAGATCCATCCGCGGAGGGCCGGCTCGACCCATTGCAGCACCGTTCGTCGCGCCGGTCGCACCGCTCGTCGTCGTGGCGCTACCGATGGTCGATTTGCGCGCCGGTTCGGCTGGATTCGGTTTAGCGTCCGATGCTGGGAGGCGACACGCTGTGCGACGAAGAGGGAGAAGAGAATAGTGTCGGCTCGGTTTTTGCTCGTTTGGCGGTCTCGCTGGCTGCCGGTCGCAGGCGCGATCATCTGCGCCAGCCTGATCCCGATGGGCCTGGCGTCAGCCGCGTCCTCGCACCACCAGCCGTCCCGCCCGGGCGGTGACCAGTGGGGGCGGCGGGATCGTGCCCACTGGGTGTCAACCTGGGCGGCGAGTCCGCAGGTCGCGGTGCCGGGTAGCCCGGCGGCGAGCGGCTTCAACAATCAGACGGTCCGCAACATCGTGTTCACCAGTGTCAGCGGGGACGTGGTCCGCGTTCGCTTCACCAACACGTTCGGGACCACGCCGCTGCAGATCGGGGCGGCTTCCATCGCGGTGGCGGGTACCGGGGCGACCACGGCCGGACCGGCCGTTCCGCTCACGTTCGGCGGCCAGCCCTCGATCGAGATCCCCGACGGCTCCGAGGCGCTGAGCGACCCGGTGCGCATGTACGTCCCCCGGCTCCACGACCTGGACGTGAGCGTGTACCTGCCGGTGGCCACCGGACCGGCGACCCAGCACGCGCTCGGTCAGCAGACCAACTACATCGCGTCCGGGGATCACACAGCGGACAGCGGCGGCGCCGCCTACACGAACACGGCCCAATCGTGGTTCTTCATCGATTCAGTCGACGTGACCAGCCGGGAATCCGACCTGGGCACGCTGGTGGCCTTCGGCGACTCGATCACCGACGGGTTCAATTCGACCCCGGGTGCCAATGCTCGCTGGCCGAACGACCTGGCTCGGCGAGTGGACTCGTACCGAAACACGCTGGCGATCGCTGACGAGGGCATCAGCGGTGACCGCGTGCTGACCAGCGATCTGTGTTGCGGGGTCGACGCACTGGCTCGGTTCGACCGCGACGTCGTCGACCGGGCGGGCGCCAAGGAGATCATCCTGCTCATGGGGATCAACGACATCGGCTTCAGCGTCACGCCGCCGAACCCGGTGACCAACCCCCTGCCCGACGTCTCGGCCGCGCAGATCATCTCGGGCTATGAGCAGATCATCGCCCAGGCGCATGCGGTGGGGCTGAAGATCATTGGCGGCACGCTGACCCCGTTCAAGGGTGCCGGCTATTACTCGACCGCCGGCGAGGCGAAGCGGGAGGCCGTCAACCAGTGGATCCTGACCAGCGGGGCGTTCGACGGGGTGATCGACTTCGCCAAGGTCGTCGCCGACCCGAGCGATCCGACGATGATGGCGCCGCAGTACGACAGCGGCGACCACCTGCACCCCAACGATGCCGGCTATCAGGCCATGGCCAACGCAATCCCGCTGCGGCTGATCCTGGGCGAAGGGCGGTGATCAGCGGCTGAACGCCCGGAGCCCAGGGGCGCTCGCGCCGACGCGCCAGCATCAGGCGCGGGCGCCCCGCACGGAATATCCTGTCGCGCGGCGAGGCGTCGCGGTGAGGAGAGAGAAAGCTGGAACCTGCGCTTGCTGTCCTGCTTGTGCTGGCGATAACGGCATCGGGGATCGGGGCCTGGCGTCTGACGTCCGCGCCTAGGCGCGTGCTGAGGCCGGAGAGCGAGGCCATGCGCACCGCGCTCCATCACGCCACCGCGACGCTCCCACACCTTCGCCGCGGCCTCGACGGGCCGAGTGCGCGCAAGGCGGCACCCCATCTGCGCGCGCTCACCCAGGCCGCGGCGCTGGCCATCACCGACGAGGACAGCGTGCTGGCCGTCGACGGCGCGAGCGCCTCGACCCTGAGCGTCGAGTGGTTGCTGGCGCTCTCCCGGAGAGTCGAGGACGGCCGGATCCACGTCGAGCCGAAGGGCGCCGTGCGTCCCGTCCCGGACATCGGCGGTGCCGCGGTGGTGGCGCCGTTGGTGATCCAGCAGCGCCGCGTCGGCGCGCTGGTCGCGCTTTATGAGCGGGACCGGCGGCTGCGACCCGATGACACGCGGGTGGTCGGCGAAGCCGCGGCGCTGGTTTCCGCCCAGGTGGAGCTGTCGCTGGTCGCCGCCCAGGAGGAGCGGTTGACCAAGGCCGAGCTGCACGCGCTGCGCGCGCGAATCTCGCCACACTTCATCTACAACTCGCTGGCCGCAATCGCCAGCTACATCCACTCCACTCCCGACACGGCACGAACCCTGCTCGCCGAGTTCGCCGACTTCACCCGGTATGCGTTCCGCGGAGAGCGCACCTACGTCACGATCGCCGAGGAGCTCCACTACGTGGAGAAGTACCTGCGCTTGGAGCAGGCGCGCTTCGGCGACCGGTTGACCGTGCGCGTCCAGGTGGATCCCGATGTGCTCCAGACCGTGGTGCCGGTGCTCTCGCTTCAACCGCTAGTCGAGAACGCGGTCAAGCATGGCGTCGAGGCGCTCGCCGGCCAGCGGACGATCGAGATCGTCGGCATCGACCACGACCTCGACGTGGAGCTGCGAGTGTGCGACAACGGACCGGGTATGCACCCGGAGCAGGCCGCCTCGGCATTGAGCGGTGCGCACGGCGGCATCGGGCTGAGCAACGTCAATCGCAGGCTGCGCAGCACGTTCGGCGAGAGCTACGGACTCGAGATCGAGAGCGAGCCGGCCCGGGGAACGACCGTGGCGATGGTCGTGCCGAAATTCCGCGTCGGAGTGCGGGCGGCTTGAGCGAGGCCGCGCTCAGCGTCCTGGCCGTCGACGACGAGCCGCCGCAGCTCGAGGACCTGGCGCGGATCCTGCGCACCAGCCCGCACGTGCACGAGGTCGAGACGGCGGCCAGCGGGCAGGAGGCGATCGTCATGGCCAGCCGCCGGGCCTACGACGCGATCTTCCTCGACGTACGGATGCCCGAGCTCGACGGGCTCGAGCTGGCCCGGGTGCTCAAGGCGTTCGCCCGCAAGCCGGCGCTCGTGTTCGTCAGCGCGTTCGACACCTCGGCGGTGGCGACGTTCGAGGTCCGCGCGCTGGACTTTCTGATGAAACCGGTCACTCCGCAGCGGGTGAACGAGGCGCTCGACCGCGTGATCGCCAGCGCAGGCGTGACCGAGCCGGGCCAGGCCGGCACGGCGCACGCCGCCCCGGCGCAAGGCGCGGCGCGCGGCGCTTCGGCGAGCGCCGACGGCGCCGATCCGGGCCCGGAGGACGACGTGATCGCGGTCAACAATGCCCGCGCCGGAGGCATGCGACTGCTCAAGCGCAGCTCGATCCTCTACGTGATGGCGTACGGCGACTATCTGCGGGTGTTCGCCGACAGCGGTCGGTACCTGGCCCGCGGCACGCTGGCCGACGTGGAACGGCGGTTCGACGCTCACGGATTCCTGCGCGTGCACCGCCGGTACCTGGCCAACCTCCGGCGAGTGACTGAGATTCGGCCGCTGCTCAACGGGACCGCGCTGCTCATGTTCGAGAACGGCGGCGAGGTTCCGGTGGCGCGGCGGCACATGGCAGCGCTGCGCCGACGCCTGCGCTCGTGAAATCCGATCCGCCCGCCCCTTCGCCGGGGCGCCGCACGCCTCGCGATGAGCTGGCCGAGGAGACCGCGCACGGCGAGCTGTACCTGACCCAGCTGCGCCGGGCCCAGCTCGAGCTGTCGCTGCTCGGTCTGGTCGCGTTCGGCGGATTGGTCGGCTCGCTACCCCTGTTGTTCGTGCTGATCCCCGGGCTCGAGCGCATCCACGTGGTCGGGGTCCCCCTCGCCGCGTTGCTCGTGGCCGGGCCGCTGTTCCCGATGTTCGTGGTCATCGGCATGATCTACAAACGGCGCGCGGACGCGCTTGAAGAGTCCTTCCGCGACGTCATCGGCGCCGAATGATCATCCCGATCTTCGCCGTCGCCCTGGTCACGCTGGCCACCGTGGGCATCGGTGCGTGGGGCGTGCGCTTCGCGCGTACCACGTCGGACCTGTACGTGGCCTCGCGGGCGATGTCGCCGTGGTGGAACGCCGCCGCGGTCTCGGGCGAGTATCTGTCGGCGGCGAGCTTTCTCGGCATCGCCGGCCTCGAGATGCAGATCGGAGTGCCGGCGCTCTGGCAGGCGGTCGGCTTCGCCGCCGGTTACCTGGCGCTGCTGCTGTTCGTGGCGGCGCCGCTTCGACGCTTCGGCTCCTACACGCTGCCCGATTTCGCCGAGGGGCGCCTGGCCAGCCGGCGGCTACGCAACCTGGCGGTGGCGGCGGTTCTCGGGATCGACACCTTCTATCTGATCCCCCAGCTCAAGGGCGCCGGGATCGCCTTCAGCGAGGTGGCGAACGCGCCATATGCCGTGGGCATCGTGGTGGTGGCGATCGTGGTCACCCTGTACGTCGCGCTCGGCGGCATGCGCGGGGTCACCTACGTGCAGGCCTTCCAGTTCTGGGTCAAGACGGTGGCGATCGCGGTACCAGCGATTGCGTTGCTCATCTACCTGGGCGGGTTTCCGAATCGCGCGACGCTCTTCGGCGGCGACGTGCCCCGAGCGCCGGCCCATGGACTGGTCGTTGCGCTGGGGCAACCCCAGACCGTGACCTTCCCGGTGGCGACGACGTTCCTCGAGGACTCGGGGCGAGTGACACACGCGCGCGCAGGGGAGACCCTGCGGCTCTCGCCCGGGCGGGTGACGCTTCCGCCTGGCGCGGTCATACCGGTGACGCCCGGCACCCCGTGGCAGACCGGGCGTGACTGGGCGCGGCCGCTGCGCTCCCGGGGCGAGGGTGCGCCGCTGTTCATCTACTCGCTGCTGCTGGCCACGTTCCTGGGGACGATGGGACTCCCGCACATCCTGATCCGCTTCTACACCAACCCCGATGGACCGGCCGCGCGCGGGACGACGGTTCGGGTGCTGGCGCTGCTGGCGCTGTTCTATCTCTTCCCGCCCGTGTACGGCGCGCTCGGCCGAGCGCTCGCCCCGGGCCTCTACATGACCGGTCAGACCGACACGGTCGTCCTCCGGCTCCCGATTCTGGCCTGGCCCGGTCTGGGCGGTCACGTGCTCGGGGCGATGACCGCGGCGGGCGCGTTCGCGGCGTTCATGTCGACCTCCTCGGGGCTCTTGATATCGATCGCCGGCACAATCTCCTACGACGTCTGGGGGCGGGGCGGGCGAGGCGTCCGGCTGAGCGTGCGCCGGCGGCGCTTTCGCATCGTGGCCATGGCCGGAATGGCGATACCGGCGGTGATCGCGCTGGCCGTAGGCAATGTCGACATCAGCATCCTGGTCGGCTGGGCCTTCGCGCTGGCGGCGAGCACGTTCTGCCCGCTGTTCGTGCTCGGGATCTGGTGGCCGCGGCTGACCTCGCGCGGGGCCGCGGTGGGGATCGTGGTGGGTGGCGTGGTGGCCATCGCGATGATCACCGTGGGGGTCGCCATCGGCGCCCAGAGCCTGACCGGGCCACTCGATTCGCTGCTCACTCAGCCGGCGATCGTCTCGGTGCCGCTGGCCTTCGCGGCGATGATCGTCGCGTCGCTGATGACCGCGGCGCCCTCTGACGTCGCGGCGCACATGCTGGCCCTGCACGCCCCCGAGGGGCTCGGGCTCGAGGACCTCGACAAGGCGCGGGCCTGAGCCCCCGGGCCGGCCGAGTCAGGAGCCCCACTAGGCTGAAAACCATGAACACACGCAAGCTTGGATCATTAGAGGTATCGGAGCTCGGGCTCGGCTGCATGGGCATGTCGGCCTTCTACGGCTCCACGGACGAGGATGAGGCGATCGCCACCATCCAGCGCGCGCTCGAGCTCGGCATCAACTTCCTGGACACCGCACAGCTCTACGGACCGCTGACCAACGAAGAGCTCGTCGGACGCGCGATCAAGGGCCAGCGGGATCAGTACGTGATCGCCACGAAGTTCGCCCGGCGCATGGACGGTGCGGTGGCCGGCGACATGTCCACGGTGGGAAAGCTGGACGGATCGGCCGACCACGTCCGCAGCTCGATCGACGGCTCGCTGCAGCGGCTGGGGGTCGACTACATAGACCTCTTCTACCAGCACCGGGTCGATCCTCAGGTCGAGATCGAGGAGACCGTCGGCGCGATGGCGGAGCTGGTTGGGCAGGGCAAGGTCCGCCACCTCGGGCTGAGCGAGGCGGCACCCGACACGATCCGCCGCGCCCATGCGGTGCACCCGATCACCGCGGTGCAGACCGAGTTCTCGCTGTGGTCGCGCGACCCGTCGGAGAACGGCGTGCTGGCCACCTGCCGGGAGCTAGGGATCGGGTTCGTCGCCTACTCCCCGCTCGGTCGCGGCTTCCTGTCCGGCCGGTTCACCTCGCCCGACCAGCTCGAGGACGGGGACTTCCGGAAGACCGGCCCGCGGTTCACCGGCGAGAACCTTAAGGCGAACCTGCAGCTGGCCGCGAAGCTTTCCGAGATCGCGGAGGAGAAGGGCATCACGGCGGCGCAGCTGGCCATCGCCTGGGTGCTCGCCCAGGGCGAGGACATCGTCCCGATCCCGGGCACCAAGCGACGTAAGTACCTCGAGCAGAATGCCGGGGCGGCCGATGTCCGGCTCACCGATGACGACGTGAGGCGGATCGAGGCCGAGCTGCCTGCCGTGGCCGGGGAGCGCTACGACGAGACGGGCATGGCCTCGGTCCACCTGTGAGATTCGAGCTCGTTCGGGCGGCCGCCGAGCGG
>JAFAWR010000059.1 GCA_019241635.1 Solirubrobacterales bacterium | reverse complement strand
CGTCTCGCTCTACCAACAGGCGGACATGTTCTGCCTCCCGAGCTTCGCCGAAGGCTTGCCGGGCGTCCTGATGGAGGCGATGGCAATGGGGCTCCCGGTCATCGCCACCCGGATCATGGGCATCCCCGAGATCGTCGAGGACGGCGTCAGCGGGCGACTGGTCGCCCCGGGTAGGGCCGACGCGCTGGCCGGTGCCCTGCTCGAGCTGCTGGGAGATCCCGAGCTGAGATCATCGATGGGAAAGGCCGGACGCCGCCGGGTTGAGAAGGAGTACGACATCCGGCGCTCGGCGTCGGCGCTCGCGCAGCTGTATCGAGCGAGCCTCGGGACACCTCAAGCGCGCAACGCGTGCTGATCGAGCACGTCGAGCACGTGCCCGTCGACATCGGCCGCGAACTTGCGCGCAAACAGCTTCGCGCGCCCGGGACCACCGGCATCCGACTCCTTGCCGGCCGTGTTGATCAACGCTTCCGCGTCTTCGCTTACCAACAGCCTGGGGTGTCTGGCATCGGACCCCGACCAGTCCATGTACCACAGGTGCTCATTGATGATCCGATCCGGAGCCAGGGAGTTCAGCAACACGGTTGGAATGAACATCTCATCGGGAATCCAAGCGTGCCGATAGAACCGGACCACGTCGGGCCGACGCTCCACCAGCTCCAGCACGGCGTCGACCGCTGATCGCGCCAGCATGCAGTACAGCGAGCCGCCGAAGGGCGTCAAGCCGTGTGGGAATCGGCGCGGCAGCGGGACGAACAATCGCCGGCCGCGCACGGGCTGATGCCAGTAGCGGATCCTGTAAGCCCCGCCATCGCGGTCCCACAAGGGCGTTGGCACGGGCCACGTCGCCACGAACGACAGATCTGGGTGCTGCCTGGAGAATCCCTGGATCCGTTCGACCGCGACCAGCGGATAGTCCTGGCCACTGAGGATCGCTACGTGGTCGGCCGCGAGGCGCCGGACGGCCCGCAGACCGCCGAGCGCCGCGGCCACGATCCCCCAGCTGCCCCAGCCGGAGCGGACCCGCGGTAACAGCTCAAAGGACTTCTCACGCTCCGCGGCTCGCAGCAGGGGCTCGTATGTGGCGGCGCTGGCACGAGCGTCGACGTGCACGAACACGGGGGAGGGCGACAGCCTTCTGATCAGTCGCAGCACCTGCCCCGGCTGCCGGTGCGCCAGCACGATGAACGCGCAGGCCGAGCGGTGCGGAGCCTCGGGCACGCGGATCTACCGATTCAGGGTGGCCACGAACACGTGATCCGTGGAATACCGCCTCGACCGCCACACGTAACCACGAGACATCAGCAGATCCTTGATCGTGGCGGCGTCACGCTCGGAGTCGGGGAGAAAGTCGTGGATCTCCCCGACTATCACGGCAGCCCGTGGTTCGGCGGAGGAATCGGCCCGCAGTAGCTCGAGCTCTGCCCCCTCCACATCGAGCTTGATGAGATCGACCTGCTCGAGCGCAAGCGCCCGAAAGATCGTCTCGAGCGTTACCCCTTGTACGGTGATCCTGGCGCGGGCTTCGTCTCCCCAGTCCGCACGCAGCGAGGATGCCCAGGTTCGTTTGGCCTCGAACAGCGTCACCGGGCCGTCGCCGGCCGCGGCCGCCGCACGGGTGAGGTGCACGTCGGGGAGGTGCCCGACGTTGCGCTCGAGCTTCCGGAACGTCGCCGGATGGGGCTCGTACCCGAAGATCGAGGCGTCCGGATACTTCAGCTTGAAGTAGATGATCGAAGCCCCGATGTGGCTCCCCAAGTCCAAGATCGTTCTTGGACGGAAGTCCTCCGCGAGCTCGTACTGCTCCTCGCACAGGACGTCGGCGAGCACGAACAACTCCGAGCTGTCGTTGATCGCGAACGTGAACGTGTGTCCAAGCTTGCGCAGCCGGACGTAGAGCCAGCGGTGCCGCAGGCTCGGCAAGCGCTGCCACAGAGCGATCGCGAAAGGGAGCACGATCAGGCGCAGCCGGTCCCGCCTCGTAGGTGCAAGCGAAACGAGGCTCGAGGCCAGCTCTCGTCTGATCGTGAGGTGACGCCACAGACGTTTCACGATCGCTCGGAGCTGCTCTCTCGCGCGACCTGGACCAACACGTCGAGCATCCGGTTGCAGTTGCGATCGGCCGCGTAGTGAGCTACGACGCGTGCCCGGGCGGCCTTGCCCAGGGCCAGCCGAAGGTCGGCGTCCGCAATCACGCGCTCGATCGCGCCGCGCAGTGCGGCGAGGTCCCCTGGAGCTACGAGCAGACCGGTCCCCTCGCTCACCATCTCGCCGATTGCCCCGATGGTGGTGCTGACCACGGGCAATCCAGCGGCCATGCCCTCCA
>JAFAWR010000323.1 GCA_019241635.1 Solirubrobacterales bacterium | reverse complement strand
CCACCAGCCGCGCTGCCGACCTCGCCGACCGTGCTGCCGGCTGCGCTGCCGACGTCGCCGACCGCGCCGCCGGCCGCGTTGCCCACCTCGCCGACCGTGCCGCCGGCTGCGCTGCCGACCTCGCCGACCGTGCTGCCGACCGCGCCGGTGGCGCCCGAAGTGGCACCCTCGACCGCGCCGGTAGCACCGGAGGTCGCACCCTCGACGGCGCCCGTGGCGCCCGAAGTGGCACCCTCGACGGCACCCGTGGCGCCGGACACCGCGCCCGAGACGGGCTCGGTCGTGCCGGCGGCCGGAGTCTCGGTGGCGCCGGTGGCCGGAGTCTCGGTGGCGCCGGTGGTGCCGGCGGCCGGAGTCTCGGTGGCGCCGGTCGTGCCGGCGGCCGGAGTGGCCGGGTGGGTGGCGTCGGCCGGAGCGCCCGTGGTCACCTCGGCGCCCGAAGTGCCGGTGCCCGCGGTTCCAGCACCAGCGCCGCCGGTACCACCATTCGAGGTCTGATCGACGACCGCGTGCTGCGGCGCCGTGGCGTCGGCGGTCCCGCTGAGGTTCTGATCGATCGATCCGTGCTGGTCGGCGTAGCCGACCGCCTCGGCACCCGAGCTCAAGACGTTGGCAGTGGCAGCGGCTTCGATGGGCGCGGCGACGTTCAGGTTCGCCGCGGCGGCCAGGTCGACCGGGGCGGCCAGATCCAGGCCGAGGTCAACGTTGGCGTTGACATCGAGGAGGGACAGCACTTCCTTGTTCGGGAGCGATACGGCGTCCTCAGCCTCGATCTCTTGTTTCGATACGCGATCTTGTTCCATCGGAGCCTCCTCGTGTTTCGCCAGATCCCTTCGGCTTGTCGATCAGGGAGATTCCCGGCCTCCGGCAGGTCAAACCCCCCGCGCGGGGACGCTCCGCCGAACACCCGCCGAACCGCGAGATTTGCAGGCATTTCCCAGGGAGCCTAAATCCTGTTCGTCAGCCTGGAATGACGCTCGTGTCAGCCGGGGTTGGCGGGGTCCGGCGGGCGGGTATAGGTCGTCCATGAGCACCGGGGAGGCGACGATCGAGCAGCTCGCCCGCGATGTCGCCGAGATCGCCGATCCGGACACCGCCCTCCGCGCGCTGACCGCTCTGCGCCAGGAGCTCGACGCCACCGAGCCCGAGCTCGTCCTCCGCGCCCTCCAGGATGGTGCGTCGTGGAGTCAGATCGCCCGCGCGCTCGGCATCACCAAGCAGGCCGCGCACCGCAAGTACCGCTACCTGTTCGAGCACGCGATCAACGTGCCACCGTCGGCCAAGTTGCTGGTCACCGGCGAGGCTCGCCGGGCCATCCAGTATGCGCGTGAGGAGGCCAAGCGCCTCCGGCAGCCGGCGGTCGGAACCGAGCACATCCTGCTCGGGATCCTCCGGTGTGAGCGAAGCAGCGGGGCCCGAGCGCTGAACGCGGTCGGGATCACCCTCGCCCGCGCCCGCGCGTCCCTCCACACCACGCTGCCGGGACTGCTGCCCGAGCAGCTCGAGTCCACCGAGGCCGACGGCATCAGTCAGCAGGCCCGCCGCATCCTCGAACGTTCGGTCCGCGAGGCCGTCCAGCGCGGCGACGGCTACCTCGGCGTCGAGCACCTGCTGCTCGCCTTGCTCGCCGACTCACGCAATGGCGCGGTTCAGACCCTCGAGGACCTGAAGACGACGCCCACCCGGGTCAAGCGCCAGCTCGAGCTGGACTGGCCGGCCGCCGCACCCGCGCTTCCGCCCGAGGAGCAGCCGACCATGGTTCACGTGACCTCGCGCAGGCGCCCGGTCTCGACCTCGTAGACGAATCCGCGCACCGCGTCCTTGCGCGGGATGAACGGCGAGGCCTGGATCCGCGCGATCGACTGGCGCACGTCGCCCTCGAGATCGGAGAACGACTCGGCCGCCCATGCCGGCCTGATCCCGGTCTCCTGCTCGATCGCGCCCCGGAACTCGTCGTCAGTGAACGTCAGCATCCCGCAACCGGTGTGGTGGATGAGGACGATCTCCTCGGTGCCGAGCAACCGCTGCGAGATGGCCAGCGAGCGGATCGCGTCGTCGGTCACCACGCCGCCGGCATTGCGGATCACGTGCGCGTCGCCCTCCTGGAGCCCGAGTGCCCGGCCCACGTCGAGCCGCGCGTCCATGCAGGCGACTACCGCGACCTTCCTGGCCGGCGGCAGCGGCAGGTCGGCCTTGTCGAACGACGCGGCGTAGGACTCGTTGTTGGCGAGCAGGTCATCAGTCGAGCTCATTTGCGTTCTCCTTGGCGGCGCGGGCGTAGGAGGGCGAAACTACCAAAAGGCGATCAAGTTGCTTATGTATTTCTCCCGCGATCGCTGTGTGACGGGCCCCGGCCATGGGTAGCCGACAAGGGATGCCCTACCAACTCCAGCCTGGCGAACCCGTCTCGAACGAATTGCGCCGCTGCGCCCGCGAGCAGCTCGACCACGCGATCGACGAGCTGAGCGCCCGGATCGACGAGGACCCGGTCGAGGCTGTGCACGACGCCCGCAAGGCCCTCAAGAAGGCCCGTTCGCTGCTGCGCCTGAGCCGGGGGACGATGGCGCCAAAGCAGCGCCGCCAGGAGAACGCCGCCCTGCGAGGTGCCGGCCGCTCCCTTTCCTCGGCCCGCGACGCCGAGGTCATGCTCGAGGCGACCGACGAGTTAGCCGACCGGTTCGCCGGCCGCGTGCCGCATGCGAGTTTCGAAGCCATCCGCCGCCACCTCGAGGCCCAGCGCGACCCAGCCCGCCGGCGGCTGCTCGAATCTGGCCTCACGGCACAGGTTGCCACCGAGCTCCAGGCGGCCAGCTCCCGGATCGACGATTGGTCCCTGCGCCGCGAAGGCTGGAAGGCACTCGAGCCCGGGTTGTTGCGCACCTACACCCGCGGGCAAGATGGGCTGAGGCGGGCGCGCAGCCATCCAACCGTCGAGAACCTCCACGATTGGCGCAAGCGCACCAAGGACCTCTGGTATGACCTGCGCCTGCTGAAGCCGTTCGCCCCGGGGCTCGTCGGCGGCGCCGCCAAGGAGGCCGACCAGCTATCCAAGCTCCTGGGCGATGACCATGACCTGGCCGTGCTCCACGAGGCGCTGGGCCGCGGCGCCGGGGAGCTGAAGGTCGATGTCGACGCGGTCCTGGACTTGATCGAGCATCGCCGCGAGCAGCTCCAGAGCGAGGCCGTGACGATCGGCCAGCGCCTCTACGCCGAGAAACCGAAGGCGTTCGTCGCTCGCCTGCACCGCTACTGGAAGGCCTCCGGGGCGGAACGCCCGAACGCGCTCACCCCCGGGCGCTAACCCATCGGCCGGAACCACTGCGCGCCCGGCTGCGGCGCGCGGTTTCCCCCGCCGACCAGGCTCATCCCGACCCGGTACTTGCTGAGCGAGATCGGCTCGACGCCGACATCGGACAATGCGCGGTCGGCCGGGCTCTCGCCTCGCTCGCTCTTGGTCTCGACCAGGATCACGCCCTCGCGCATCTCGGCCGCGTCGCCGTCCGGGTTGCTCAGCCGCACCCCGGTATCGCAGGTCAGCCGCTCCGAGCCTTCCCGCGCGGCCAGCGTGATCCGGCTGAATTGGGTCAACAGCGTTGGGGCCATCTCGCCGGGCGCGCTCAGCCCGATGTCGCCGAGCGCCTGCTCCAGGCACTCCCGGGCGTCAGCGGTCAACCGCTCGGCGTCCTTGACCGCGTGGTCGAGCTGACGCTTGTCGGTCTCCCCGCCCTCGCGCTTGAGCTTGACCTCGAACACGCAGTGGTCGCTGTCCACATACAGACGGGTCCGCGCCTTGAACCGCGGCTGCCGGTCCTCGACGTGGTCGACGAAGCAGCGGAGCTCCGGCGTATCGAAGTACGTGCTGCAGTAGCGGAAGCTCCTCCGTCCGTCGATCTCGAGCACCTGATGGTCCTCGCGCAGGCGCTCGAGCAATGACGCGAACTGATCGCTTTCGACCGCGTACTTGTTGTCGACTCGCCGCATCAGCGCGGCGCGCTCGTCGAGTCCCTCCAGCGATACCGGCTCGAAGCGCTCTACCAGCTCATCCACGCAGCGTGACTACCCGGAAATTGGGGCCGCTTCGCGGCGTCCCTGGGGCCTTGTACCCCGTCCGGACACTCCGCTCAGCTCGTATGCCGGCGCGTCGAACTGGAGGGTCTGGCGCCAGAAGCGGAACGTGAAGTCCGGCCAGATCGTGGCGTTGCGGCCGTTGGCGTCGAGGTACCAGCTCGAGCACCCGCCGGTGTTCCACACGGTCCCGTCCAGGCGGGACTGCAGGTGTGTGTTGTAGGCCTCGTAGGCGTCGCGGCGCACCTCGACCTCGCTCGCGCCCGTGCGGTCGATCGTCTCGAGCGCATCCAGCAGGTAGTTGATCTGCGCCTCGATCATGAACACCATCGAGTTGTGCCCGAGGCCCGTGTTCGGACCGACGATCCAGAACATGTTGGGGAAGCCCGGCACCGATGCGCCGCGGTAGGCCGCCGGGCTGCCCTGCCACAGATCGTCGAGGCGGGCGCCGTCACGCCCGCGGATGAACTGCGCGAACGGGACGTCGGTGACGTGGAAGCCCGTGGCGAAGATCAGCGTGTCGACCTCGTGCAGGACGCCGTCGGCGCCGACCACGCCCTCCGGGCGGATCTCGGTCACCCCGCTCGGCACCAGCTCCACGTTGGGCTGGGTGATCGCGGGATACCACGCGTTGGACGGGAGGATCCGCTTGCATCCGAGCACGTAGTCCGGGGTGAGCTTGGCGCGCAGCTCGGGGTCCGGCACCTGCTTGGCCAGGTGTGCCTCGGCCGCCCGCTGCAGGCCCTTCATCAGCTTCGGGCGGTAGGCCAGGCCGGTCACGAGCAGCTCGCGACCGAAGTACACCGCGGCGCGCACCATCCGCTGGGCGGCCGGCAGGCGCTTGTACAGGGCGTGCTCGAACCGCGTGAGCGGCCGGTCGCGGTGCGGGACGACCCAGGGCGGGGTGCGCTGGAACACCGTCACGTGCTCGGCGATCGGTTGGATGCGCGGCACCGTCTGGATCGCGCTCGCGCCGGTGCCCACAACCGCGACCCTCCGACCGGTGAGATCGTGGTCGTGGTTCCAGCGCGCGGTGTGGAACACCGTGCCACGGAAGTCCTCCAGGCCGGGAAGGTTGGGGATGCGCGGCTCGCTGAGCGCGCCGGGCGCGGCGATGACGATGTCCGCGGTGTAGGTCCCGTCGCTTGTCTGCAGGCGCCATTTTCGCTCGCCCTCATCCCACTCGGCTTCCTGCACGGCACACCCCAACTGCAGGTGAGGGCGCACGCCGTAGCGGTCGGCGCACTCGCGCAGGTAGTCCCGGATCTCGGGCTGGAGCGGGTAGGTCCGGGTCCACTCCGGGTTCAGCGCGAACGAATAGCTGTACAGATGCGAGGGGATGTCGCACTGGCAGCCGGGATAGGTGTTGGCCCACCAGGTCCCGCCGACCTCCGCGTCGCGCTCGAGGACCACGAAGTCCTCGATCCCTTTCTGCTTGAGGCGGATGGCCATCCCCAGGCCACCGAATCCGGCGCCCAGGATCGCCACTCGAAAGTCGCGTCGCTCAGCGGTCATGTCGTCTCCCGGTCATCAAAGAAACAGTCATGTACTCCAGTGTACAATGATGTTCCCATGAGTGTCCAGCCCGAAACGTCACCGCTTGCCGTCCTGCCGCGCGGCCGCCACGCCGCACCCCGGGCCGTCGTCCGCGAGACCCAGCGCGCACGCATGCTCGAGGCCATCGTGCAGGCGGTCGCGGAGAAGGGATACGCGCGCGTGGTGGTAGCCGACGTCATCGAGCGGGCTGGAGTTTCGCGCAAGACCTTCTACGAGCAGTTCGCCAACAAGGAGGAGTGCTTCCTGGCCGCCTACGACGCCGGCGTCGACCAGCTGCTGGCCGCGATCGATGGGGCGCTGGCCGAGGCGGCGCCCGATTGGCTGGCCGCCGCCCGCCGCGCGGTCGAGGTCTACCTGGCCACGATGGCCGCCGGCCCCGCCTTCGCCCGGGCCTGCCTGATCGAGGTGCTGGGCGCCGGGCCGGCCGCCCTGGCCCGCCGCGACGTCGTGCAGGCCCGCTTCGCCGACCAGCTGGCCGCGATCCACCGCCGTGCCCGCGCCGACATCCCGGACATCCCTGCGGTCGGGCCGCACACCTTCCGCGCGGCGGTCGGCGCGGTCAACGAGCTGGTCACCGCCCACGTGCTGGAGCACGGAGCGGCCACCCTCCCCGACCTGACCGAGGCGATCCTCGACGTCCACCTCGCCCTCCTCGT
>JAFAWR010000387.1 GCA_019241635.1 Solirubrobacterales bacterium | reverse complement strand
AGGAACTCTGCTGGCGCGGCGGGGCGCGCACACAGCCGCTGAGCACGAAACGCCTTCCCCCAACCCAGCGCACGCACCCTGTGGCTTCCGGTTCTGATGCTCGGAGGAGCCTACCGTGGCGCTCATGGACGAGCATCACGAGCCGCGCTGCCGGGACAAAGGTTCCGCCCGCGTACGCCACCCCTCCCGAAGCGATTACCCGAGTATCGAAAGCAAAGCGATTCTTCGCACCGATAACCTCCTAACTGTCGGCGCCGGTGGAAAACTCGGTTCCTGTTGATTGAGCGGGGTGGCGTCGTGTTGTCCGGTCAGCCACAGGCTATGACGACGCGTTTGCGGAAGCCAGCGAAGGTGGGCAGCCCGTAGGCGCGGCGTTTGATGACCTTGACCTTGTTGATGACGCCTTCGGCGTAGCCGTTGGTGGTCGGCTCGTCGAAGTAGCCGAGCAACTCCTCTCGCCAGGAGCGGATGCCCTTGGCGAACGCGTCGAAGGCAGGCAGGCCGGCGTGGTCAACCGCGACCAGGAACGCCTCGAGCCGCTGCTGGGCGTCCGCTCGGCTGCTCGCGCGGTAGATCCGTCGGAAGCGCTCCTTGAGTCCCCACGCCTCGGCGAGCACGGGATCGCGGCCGAACAGCTCACAGAGCTGCTGGCGCTCTCGTGCGGTGAGTCGCTCGGATGCTTTGAGCAAGCGATGTCGCGCCCGGTAGAGCTCCGGACGCCACCTCACGTGCTGGCCGCTGCGGCGCGTGCCCTTTGGTCGCTTGGCGCGGGCGTCGCGCTGGCGCTCGCGGCGGACGGTATCCAGCGCTGTGTTCGCGCCACGGACGAGGTGGAACCGGTCACACACGATCCGAGCGTCTGGCAGCGCGGCCCAGATCGCATGTCGGTAAGCGTCAGAGGGGTCGATCGAGACGACCTCGATCCCGGCGCGCACCTCTGATGGGAGTCCCGCCAGCCAGCGTTCGATGACCCTCCGGGTGCAACCAGGAATCACATCGATCACCCGACGGCGATCGAGATCAGAGACGACCGTCGCGAGCTCTCGGCCGCGACGGTGATGCGCCTCGTCGAGCGAGAGGCGACGCGGCGGTCCGGTCTCGCGTCGGGCCAACAACTCGTCGCCGGCGACCAGGAATGCGAGGTCGACCTGGTAACGGGTCGTGCGCTCGTCGCGCGCGACCTCGGCGTGCGCGCCACCGCCTTGGCAACGGTCAAACAGGTGCCGGCGAAACCGGGCGCTGACCCGCTGGCGTGCCGGCAACGCCGGGTGGGTCTCGGTGAACGTCCGCGCGCATGCTTCGCACCAGAACCGTCGCTTGCGCCAACACAGATACGTCATACGCCCCGCGAAAGGGAGATCCCGGACCCGCACCCGGTCGCGCTCCTTGACCCGAAGCGACCCACGACCACACCACCGACAGCACCCCGCACGCACGAGCATCTCGACCTCGAGCTCGATCCACCAGCCATGGTCGGTGACGCCCGTCACCACCATACCCTCGATCCCGACAAGACGGCTAACGTCGTCATGCATCCGCTGTTCCTCCTGGTCCGCGTCTTCGACAACGCGAAGCCTGCGAGGAGCAGCGGATGTCTCTATCCGGGCCTCAACCCCGCCAGGTCAGCAAGACCCGAAAACTCACCCCCCTCTGCCGGTTGAAAACGCCCGAGCCCGGCTGGTGCGTGGCCAGGGAGCGCTATCGTGAGGCCGCCAGCCTGGCGAACGACTCCCTTGGCGCCAATCGGCGAGATACCGGCTTCGACTAGCTTCAAGCGTCGCGCGTAAGCGGCTCTGGGATGATGCTCCGGTGATCGTGTCGGAATGCGAAGGCCGAGCGTCGAAAGGGACGGTCGCCTACCCGGTGCGGACTGCGCGGCTGCTCCTACGCCCGCTTGATGAGGACGACGTCGAGGACGTCGTGGCATATCGAAGCCGGTCAGACGTGTGTCGCTGGGTGCCGTTTGAGCCCATGGGCAGAGGTGAGGCATTGGATCGCATCCGCACTTCGCTTGGCCAACTCGCCGGCGAAGGACAGGCACTGACGGCCGGCGTCGAGCTGCCGGCGGCGGAGGCGCCGGCTGCCGTGGTCGACGGTCAGCCTGGCCGGCGTCGCATCGTGATCGGCGATGTCGTGCTTATCTGGCGCAGTCGCGAGCATGCCGCCGGCGAGATCGGCTACGTCTTTCATCCCGACTACAGCGGGCAGGGATTCGCCACCGAAGCCGTGCAGGCACTGCTTGACATCGCGTTCGGGACCTATCGCTTTGCACCGGGTCACCGCGCGGATAGACGCGCGTAACCTCGCCTCCCTGCCCGCCTCGGTGGGCTGCGATCAGGGCCCGATGCCGCGGTCGCCGGCAGGGCAGCTGCTCGAGGCGTCAGCGACGCGGCAGGTCGAAGGGGCTGGTGATCGCGCTCGCATCCATCGCGGACGGGCCACCCGGAGGGGGCGGCGGGTTCGAGCTCAGCCCCTTAGGCGGAACGTAAAACGGCCCGCACAGTGGCGGGCCGTCAAACCGTTGCGACTTCTGTCCGCTTAGATCGGCTGAACGTTCTTCGCGGCCGGGCCCTTGGGGCCCTGCTCGGCTTCGTAGGACACCTTCGCGCCCTCGGTCAGCGACTTGAAGCCGCTGCCGGCGATCGCCGAATGATGGACGAACAGGTCCTTGCCCTGGTCATCGGGCGTGATGAATCCGAAGCCCTTGTCGTCGCTGAACCACTTCACGGTTCCAGTTGCCATGTTCCCTCCCGGGAGATTTTTGTGTGCTGCGCAACGCGAGAGGTGCTGAAGGGCAACTGCTGCTACGAACGCTGGCACTACTTTCGCCGGACTCGTGCCGGCCTTGCGCCGCAGTTTAGCTGGCCGCCGCCTACATGACCTGTGTCGGCGCCCGAAGCCGCGAAAGGACCTGCTACGTTGAGGAAAGCGGTCGACGCCGTCGGCCGCGACGCAGCTTGCTTGGTCCCGCTCACAGCGGTTCGGGTCAGCCATCGCGTCCCGAATCGTCCGCGGCCCACGTGCGCCGTGAAGGAGTTGTGCATGTCAGCAGAATCGTTCGCCGATCTCGGTGTCTCGCGCGCCGTGGTCGACTCCCTTTCCTCGGCGGGGATCACCCAGCCGTTCGCGATCCAGCGCTCGGTGATCGGCGACGCCATCGCCGGGCGGGATGTGATCGCGAAGTCGCCGACCGGGTCGGGCAAGACGCTCGCCTTCGGAATCCCGCTGGTCGAGCGGATCAACGCCACCGATCCGCGCCCGGCGGCGCTCGTGCTCGCGCCGACCCGCGAGCTCGCAACGCAGATCGTCGAGGAGATCCGAGGGATCGCTCACGCTCGTGCGCTGCGCGTGACCGCCGTATACGGCGGCGCCGGCCTGGTCAAGCAGGCCAAGGACGCCGCCACGTCCCACGTGCTTGTGGCGACTCCCGGTCGACTCGAGGATCTCCTCGCACGCGGCGCGTTCAGCCTGGGCCGAATCCGGATGCTTGTCCTCGATGAGGCCGACCGGATGCTCGACATGGGCTTCCGCCCGGCGATCGACCGGATCGTCGCCGCCTGCCCGTCGGTGCGCCAGACGCTGTTCTTCTCGGCCACGCTCGACGGCGAGGCCGGACGGCTCGCCGCCCGCTACGCCGACGACCCGGTGACCCATCAGCACGGACCTCGCGAGCGGCGCGCCAATGCGGAGATCGAGCACCGGTTCGTTCAGGTCGCTCACGAACATCGCGTCGAGGCGCTCGTCGGCGAGCTCCGTCGCGAGCGCGACCTGACGCTCGTGTTCGTGCGCACCAAGCGCGGTGCCGACCGGCTCGTCAAGCGGCTCGGCGCGCACGGGGTCAAGGCGGTGGCAATGCACGGCAACAAATCGCAGCGTCAGCGTGAGCAGGCACTCGCCCGGTTCGAGTCCGGCGCGATCGACACCCTGGTGGCGACGGACGTCGCGGCACGCGGGATCGACGTGGAGGGCGTCTCGCACGTCATCAACTTCGATCCGCCCGCCGACAGCGAGACCTACGTCCACCGCATCGGCCGCACCGGGCGCGCCGGTCGCAAGGGCGTCGGCATCACGCTCCTGTCGGCTGACCAGCGCCACGATGTGACCAAGCTCGCCGGCCAGCTCGGCCTCGAGCATGGCCTTCACGGCGCCGGGCCCCGCCGGCCGTCACCGACGAGCGCATCTCACGCGAGCCCATCGAACGCCCGGCCGCCGCGCCGCCCCCAGCGCCGCCGGCGTGCCTCCGCTCGAGTGTGACCTCTGCCTAAGTAGACTCGCGCCGTGCCGGCTACGGCGGTGCGGTTCATCACGGTCCGGCCTCGCCCCACCGCGGTGGTTGCCCGGACGACATCCTGGGCGGAGTTCCCGAGCCTGTGGGGCCAGTTGTTGGGCGAGGTCTACGGCTTTGTGCGTGGTCGCGCAGAGCTCGCCACCGGCACCGGCGGGGAGCTCTGGCAGAACGTGATGTTCTACAAGGACCAGAGGCCGGATGTGGAGGTGGGCGTTCTGGTAACGGCGCCGTTTGAGTCTGAAGGGAGCGTGGTCGCCTCCGAGCTGCCGGGCGGAGAGGTCGCGACGGCCATCCACCGAGGCGACTACGCGCGCCTCGGCGTCACCCATGATGCGGTGCGCGAGCACGTCGCAGCCCAGGGCCGCGAGCTCGCCGGGCCGTGCTGGGAGATTTACGGGCACGCACGACCGGACCCCAGCGAGCAGGAAACCGAAGTGTTCTGGCTCCTCAGCTGACTGAGCTCGATCCCGAGCGATGAGTTTCGCTCGGCCGGTCAGTCTGAACGGAGGTCTGCGACCAAAGTGGAAGGAGCTGACGTGGCCACATTCGTGTTCATCCCTGGCGCCGGCGATGTCGGCTGGTACTGGCATCTGGTGGAGGCCGAGCTACGGGCACGGGGCCACGACACGGTCGCTCCGGATCTTCCGTGCGACGACGACGCGGCCGGCCTGCCCGAGTACGCAGACACCGTGGTCGGCGCGATCGGCGACCGGACCGATCTGATCGTGGTGGCGCAGTCGTTCGGCGGCTTCACCGCCCCGCTGGTCTGCCCGCGCGTGGCCGTGAAGCTGCTCGTGCTGGTCGCGCCGATGATCCCCGCGCCCGGCGAGGCGCCCGCCGACTACTGGATCAACACGAGATACGACGAGGAGCCGCGGGGCCAGTACGACGACGTCTTCTATCAGGATGTCCCGCCGGACCTGGTCGCCGAGGCACGCCAGCGCACGCGAGCTCAGTCTGAGGCCAGGATGGCGGAACCGTCGCCGCTCAAAGCCTGGCCCGACGTACCCACGCGGGTCATGATCTGCCGTGAGGACCGCTTGTTCCCAACCGGCTTTCTACGCCGCATCGCGCGGGAGCGGCTGGGTATCACTCCCGATGAGATCGACGGCGGCCACGCCCCCGCCCTGAGCCGGCCGCACGATCTGGCCAACCGCCTCGAGGAGTACGCCACCGAGCTGGGACTCCACGGAGGCGGCTAGCCGGCGTCGCGTCCCAGAGCGCTAATCGCCGGGTGCCGAGACCCGCGTGGCGATCCCCGGGTACTCGAGCACGAATCCCGCCTTGTCGAATCGGATCTCAGCGACGAAATCACCGGCGGAAAAGCGCACGCGACCATCGCCGAGCGGTTCATAGCGCTGCTCGGAGATGGAGACGGCGAGCGACGGGACATCGACCCAGCGCATCTCGTACGCACGCGGCGGCCCGGTCTCCAGGAGGCCGTCGCGAATCACCGGGAGCGAGTTGAACACGGGCGAGAATCCGACATCGAAGAAGTCGGCATCGGCCAGCTCCACCTCGACCGTCCTGTCTCCGACGACCCCGACAACCTCGAGCCGTAGGCGGGTCGGTTCGAGACGGTAGCGCAGTTCGTAGTCGGCCCCGAGCTGGGTTCCCACCGCCGTGAAGCCCGAGCCACCGAGCTCGACGTGGGCAACCTCCATCCGCGGAGCGCCATCACCAACCCATGCCAGAGACGTCCGCACGGTGGTAGACGTTACACCCGGTTCAAGCGCGCCTGCTTGCGGCGGGCGGTGGCGTCGAGCACGGTCTTGCGGAGCCTGACCGCCTGCGGTGTCACCTCGACGCACTCGTCGGAGCGCAGGAACTCGAGCGCCTGATCCAGGGAAAGCTCGCGCTTGGGGATCAATCGCACGAGCTGGTCAGCCGTTGAGGAGCGCATGTTGGTCAGGTGCTTCTCCTTGCACGCGTTGACGTCGAGATCCTCGGCGCGCGAGCTCTCGCCGACGATCATCCCTTCGTACACCTCGTCGCCCGGCGCCACGAACAGGGTTCCCCGCTCCTGCAGGTTGAACAACGCGAACGCCGCGACCGCGCCGCGGCGGTCGGCGACCAGCGACCCCGTGGGCCGGGTCCGCAGCTCGCCCTGCCAGGGCTCCCAGCGCTCGAACACGTGGTGAACGAGACCAGTGCCGCGCGTCTCGGTGAGGAACTCGGTGCGAAACCCGATCAAGCCGCGCGCCGGCACCAGGTAGTCCATGCGGACCCAACCGGTCCCGTGGTTGACCATGTGCTCGAGTCGTCCCTTGCGCATCGCGAGCATCTGCGTGATCACGCCCACGTACTCGTCGGGCACGTCCACGCTCATCCGCTCGAGCGGCTCGCACATCTTCCCGTCGATCGACCGCGTGACCACCTGCGGGTTGCCGACCGTCAGCTCGAAGCCCTCGCGACGCATGAGCTCGACCAGCACCGCGAGCGCGAGCTCGCCCCGGCCCTGGACCTCCCAGACCTCGGGACGCTCGGTCTCCAGCACGCGAAGCGACACGTTTCCCACCTGCTCGCGATCGAGACGCGCCTTGACCTGGCTCGCGGTCAGCTTGTCGCCGTCGCGTCCGGCCAGCGGCGAGGTGTTGATCCCGATCGTGATCGACAGCGACGGCTCATCGACCGTGATGACCGGGAGCCGCCGGGGGTCATCCGCCGCCGCCAGGGTCTCGCCGATCATGATCTCGGGGATGCCGGCGACCCAGATGATCTCGCCGGCGGCCGCTTCGTCGGCCTCGACGCGCTCGAGCGCCTCGGTGACGTACAGCTCGCTCACCTTCACGCGCTCGATCTCTCCGTTGACGCGGCACCACGCGACCGTCTCACCACGGCGTATTACGCCGTGGCGCACCCGGCAGATCGCCAACCGCCCCACGTAGGGAGACGCGTCGAGGTTGGTGACATGAGCCTGTAGTGGGCTCTCCGGGTCGTACTCAGGGGCGGGCACATGCTCGAGCAACAGATCCAGGAGCGGCCCGAGGTCCTGACCCTGGGCCGACGGGTCGAGCGACGCGCGTCCAGCCTTGGCGTTCGTGTAGACGATCGGGAACTCGATCTGAGACTCGTCGGCATCGAGATCGAGGAACAACTCGTACACCTCGTCGACGACCTCGTCGATCCGGGCATCCGGCCGATCGACCTTGTTGATCACGAGGATCACCGGCAGCCTCGCCTCGAGTGCCTTGCGCAGCACGAACCGGGTCTGCGGGAGCGGTCCCTCGCTCGCATCGACCAGCAGCAGCACGCCATCCACCATCGTCAAACCGCGCTCGACCTCACCGCCGAAGTCAGCGTGCCCCGGGGTGTCGACGATGTTGAACTTGACCCCGCCGTAGCGAACCGCGGTGTTCTTGGCCAGGATCGTGATTCCCTTCTCACGCTCGAGATCCATCGAGTCGAGCACCCGATCGGCCACGTCCTGTCCGGAGCGGAAGGCTCCCGATTGCCACAGCAGCGCGTCCACCAGCGTGGTCTTGCCGTGATCAACGTGAGCGATGATCCCTACGTTACGAATGTCCTCGCGTCTCGCCATCAGCGATCACGATAGACAGGCGAAGGCCGACGCCGCGCACCCGGGCTCCCGTGCCGTTACGTAATCGCGTCACCCCGTTGGGCGAGCTGATCGCCGTCCCGGAACGAGGGCTCGTCTATGGCAACCGCGGTTGCCTGCACGATCACCGGGGCGAGATCCGCCGGGTCTATGCGACCAAGCGCTGGATCGCCTGCCGGCTTTGCTTCCGCGGCCGGCGGCGCTCACCGCTGATGGCGCCCGGCCGGTTCACCGAGTTGTTCTTCCTCGACGAGGCGACGGCGCTGGCCGCCGGCCACCGACCGTGCGCCGAATGCCGGCGCAGCGACTACGACCGATTCAGCGATCTCTGGCTGGCGCTCCACCCGGGCCAGATCGGAGCCGACGCCATCGACGCCCAACTCCACGCGGAGCGGCTCGCTCCCGGAAACCGCGAGCGCCGACTTCACGAGCGTCGCTACAGCGATCTTCCTGACGGTGCGTTCGTGCTCGTGAGGGGAGCCGGGCCACATCTGGTCCTGGCCAGTCAGCTGCTGAGCTGGTCGCCGGGCGGCTACGGCAACGCCCGCCCCCGGCCCACGCGCGGCCGCGCCACCGTGATTACACCTCCGTCGCTCGTCGAGATCCTCCGCTCCGATTGGTCCCCGAGCGTGCCCCTGCTGCACCCGAGCTCGACTTGACAGTCGGCCTATCAGAGTGATATCATTCTGATGGTGCCTACATAGCTTCCACCGCCGCCACCAGGAGGCAACCCGATGCCAGAACCGAATGACCACACCGCTTCGAAGGGCCTGCGCGCATGGTGGGCATCTCCCCCGCGCTCCGGCCTCCGGCTCATCATTGCCCCATGGGAGTACCGCCATCTCCGCGCCTTCGCCGGCCTGCGCATTGCCGGTGGCCTCGTCCTGTTCAGCGTCAGCGCACTCACGCTTGGCTTCGGCGGCAACGACGCGAAGACGTATAGCTGGGCGCTGGCGTTCCTGGCCGCCGGGGCCGGACACCTTGCCTACGCCTTCTGGGAGCTGAGCATCGTTCGCTCGCAATCGGCCTAGAGGCGGGTCGCTAGGATCGCCCTATGAGCGGCCCGAGGGTGCCCGGCGGGGTGGTCCACAAGCTGCCCGTCGATCTGCGTGAGGCGCTGATCGGCAACGCCACGGCACTCGATGCCTGGAAGGACATCACGCCCCTGGCGCGCAACGAGTTCATCTGCTGGGTCGAGGATGCCAAGCAGCAGAGCACCCGTGAGCGGCGCATTCGACGCACCCAGGAAGAGCTCGAGGAAGGGATGCGCCGCCCCTGCTGCTGGCCGGGCTGCCAGCACCGCGAGCGCAACGGCACATAGCCGCGCAGGAGGGGCGTCCCCGCGCGGAGCGGGTTTGACCGCCTAGCCGCGGAGGTCACGGCGGTCGAACCCGAACACCGCGATCGCGATCAGCGCCACGGTCACGACACCGAGCACGACCAGGCCGAGGATGTCGACACCCCGCGTGAGCGGGTCGTGGCCGGCGTAGTAGTAATAGAAGGAGAGGTACTTCAACCAGGCGACCCCGCTGAGCAGCGGGGCAAAGCTGCTGATCAGCCAGCCGACGATGGCGAGCGCAGCGGCGATCCCGGTGGCCACCGAGCGGCGGCCGTTAGCCGCGCCGAGAGCGATCGCGACCGCTCCCGTGGCGAACCCGAAGAAGGCGAGCTGCACGGCCAGGGCGGCCATATGCGCGATCGAGATCCCTCCACCGGCCAGGGCCACCCCGACGATCAAACCGATCCACGTCGAAAGCGCGATGAGCACCACCACCGCGCCGATCGCCGCCGCCTTGGACACGACCAGTCGCGCGCGTTCGACCGGGTGGGCGAGGACCACGGCCAGCACCCCGTCCTCCTCCTCGCCGCCGGTCGCCGCCGAGGCGCCCGTGATCGCGAGGGCGCCGATCACCAGCGGGCCATAGATCGCCGCGATCTCGCTGCGAAACCAGCCGGTGATCGTGCCGTAGTCGGCGCCGCCGAGCAGGTTGGAGACGCCCTTGGGCACGCTGATCCTGCCGATGCTGTGACCGATGGCCGGGAACAGCGCACCGACCGCGGCCATCACGGCGATCAGGCCGACCGACGCCGAGACCGCGGCGGGCAGCCGGAGGCGAAAGGCCAGCCGCGCGGTGGGCCAGCTCACGCCGAGCTCTCCTGGTAGTAGCGCAGGAAGATCTCCTCGAGGTCATCCTCTCGCGGGTGAATCGCCCGCACCTCATGGCGAGCCGCGGCCTTCACGACAGGGTCGACCGACCCCTCGAAGCTCAGCGTCACGGTCCGCCCCTCGGCCCGAGCCTCCGTCACTCCAGGCAGCCCGCGGAACTCATCGGCGTCGACGGGCCGCGCGAACTCGATCTCGAGGCGCTGAACGGCGACGCGCTTGAGGTTCTCCAGCGAGTCGACGACGACCAGCCGGCCCCGGCGCAGGATCGCCAGCCGGTGGGTGACGCGCTCGACCTCCGACAACGTGTGCGAGGAGAGGAACACCGTCCGGCCCTGCGCGCTGACCTCAGCCAGCAGCGAGTGGAAGCTCTGCTGCACGAGCGGATCGAGACCGGCGATCGGTTCGTCCAGGATCAGCACCTCGGGTTCGTGCATGAACGCCTGGATCAGGCCGAGCTTCCGGCGGTTGCCCGTCGATAGCTCGCGCACCGGGCGATCGAGGTCCGCGCCGAAGCGCTCGGCCAGCGCGTCGCGCACCCGGCCATCGACGCCGCCGCGGAGCTCCGCCAGATAGTCGAGCACCGCTCTCCCGCTGAGCTTTGGATAGAGGGTCAGATCGCCCGGCAGGTAGCCGACCCGCCGACGGACCTCGAGGCTC
Source organism: Solirubrobacterales bacterium (assembly GCA_019241635.1). GTDB lineage: Bacteria > Actinomycetota > Thermoleophilia > Solirubrobacterales > Solirubrobacteraceae > Palsa-465. Next base: position 9,426 of record JAFAWR010000387.1, on the reverse strand, counting down.
TCGCGGCTCGTGTCGAGCCCGAGCACGCGGGCAGAGCCCGAGCTCGGCTTGATCAGGTCCAGGAGCAGGCGCATCGTCGTCGACTTCCCGGCGCCGTTTGGGCCGAGGAAACCGAACACCTCCCCGGCGTGGATCTCGAGGTCGAGACCGAACAATCCCCGGTCGGCGCCGTAGTCCTTGGACAGACCGGCGGTGGCGATCACCGGCCCGGGAGTCACGGCAAGCTCCCCATAGCCCAAGCCTACGCCCGCCCGGCCGGCGCGTGGCTGACCGATCGGCCGCGGCTGCTTCAGAGTGCGCGAGCCAGCGAGACCAGCGACTCCACGTCGTCGTCGGCGAACGCGGCCAGGTAGCGCCCGACGACTTCGCGCTCGCTCCCGTCGCCGGCTTCCTCCAGCCCGTCGAGGTCGATCGCATCGAGCGAGCTGCGCGCCCGCTGAAGCGCGCTGTTGACGCTGACCGACGTCGTCTCGAGCAGTTCCGCGACCTCCGCGGCGCGCCACGCCAACACATCGCGGAGGAGCAGTACCGCGCGTTGCCGGGCCGGCAGGCCCCCCACAGCCGCGGCCACCGCGAGGCGCAGGCGCTCACGAGAGAGCGCGAGCTCCGAGGGATCTGGCTCGCCACCGGGCTCCGCCGGCTCGGGCAGATCCTCCACCGGCACCGGCCGCCGCGCCGCGGTGCGCCGCGCGTCGAAGCACACGTTCGTGGCGATGCGGTAGAGCCACGAGCGAAGCGACGCCCTACCCTCGAAGCACCCGGAAGCTCGCCAGGCTCTGAGCAGCGTCTCCTGGACGGCGTCCTCAGCCTCGAACGAGGAGCCCAGCATGCGCCGGCAGTAGGCGGTCAGCTCGCCGCGGTGCGACTCGATGGTCAGCGAGCGCTCAACGGCGGCGGACATCGCACACCTCCTCAACCTCGACGGCGGCGGCGCGCAACCGCTCGGCGTACGCGTGGCCGTTGTCTGATCCGGAATCGCACACGACGGTCGCCGGTGGAGCGCCGGCCAGGTTGGTCGGCATCGGGTGCGCCGCGTCGAACCTGGGACGAACCAGGAGCTGGTGCCACGGTGACGGCGCGTCGCTGTCGCGCATCGCCAGCGCCAGCTTCGCCGCCCGCGCGCCACCTGCCAGGAGAAGCCGATCGCCGGCTGCGCCCAGCTCGGGGGCGTGCTCGGAGACCCACTCGAGCACCGCGAGCTCGACCGCACCAGGATGGACACCCCTCAGGCCAACCACGATGTGACGCTTCACCCAGCGGTCGGCGGGTGACAGCTCGTCACTGAGCACGAGGGCCAGCGACACGGTGGCCTTCCGGGGCCAGTGCACGGTGGTCGGAACCCGAAGTGACCCGAACCTGAGTGTCATGTCGGCGACGATCACGCCGGCCAGACTCGCACCGCGCTCGGGTAAAGGGAAAGGCCGATCACGCAAGGCGGTCTTGCGCGATTTGCATCACCGCTCGCCGCCCGCGAGCCATACTTGGCTCGTGGACAGCCACGCCAGCGTGCTTCCGTTTCCCCAGGCGCCGGATGGCATCGAGTTCCGCCACCTCCGGGCTTTCGTCGCCGTGGCCGAGGAGCTCAACTTCGGGCGGGCAGCCGAGCGGCTCTACGTCTCGCAGCCCGCCCTCAGCCGCCAGATCAGAGGCCTCGAGCAGCTGGTCGGGTGCGAGCTGCTGCGGCGCTCCACCCACAGCGTCGAGCTGACCCTGGCCGGCGAAGCCTTGCTCGACCGCTCGCGCCAATTGCTCCGGGACATCGACGAGGCGGTCGCGGCCGCGCTTTCGGTCGGCGGCGAGCTGCTCGCGCGGATTGCCCGGACGCTCGAGCCCTTGCGGGGGATGCTGGCCAGTGACCCCGACCTGGTCGAGACCAGGGCAACCTTCGAGTCGCTGAACGCGCAGTTCTCGCCTCCGGCGGGAACGATCACGCGGCCGGTCACGGCGGGTGGCGTGCCCGCGCTCGTCGTCTCCCCGGGCGCCGCCCAACGGACGACGGTGCTCTACCTCCACGGCGGCGGGTACGTGATCGGCTCGGCCTTCGGATACCAGCCTCACGCCGGCGCGCTCGCCGCGGCGGCGCAAACCGGGATTCTCGTCCCCGACTACCGGCTCGCCCCCGAGCACCCCTTCCCGGCGGCCGTCGATGATGCCCAGGCGGCTTACCTCTGGCTGCGCGAGCAGGCCGGCGATCCGCAGCGCGTCATCGTCGCGGGCGACTCCTCGGGCGGCGGGCTACTGCTTTCGTTGCTGCTGGCGCTCAAGCGCGATCGGCTGCCGCTGCCGGCAGCGGCGGTGGTCTTTTGCCCGTGGCTCGACCTGGCGCTCCGGGCCGCCTCGCCATCTGACGCGCCGCTGGCCACCGACGAGGACGTGCGTCGCTGCGTCGCGGCGTACCTGGCCGGTCATCCGGCGGACGACCCGCTCGTCGACCCCCTGGGGGCGGATCTCAGCGGCCTGCCGCCGATGCTCATCCAGGCCGCAACCGGCGACGCCCGGCTAACCGACGCCAAGGCACTCGCGGCTCGCGCCCAGGATCACGGCGTCGACGCGCGCCTCGAGCTCTTCCCGGTCAACGCCCACGCCTTCCAGCTGTTCTGGTCCTTCCTGCCCGAGGCCGCGGACGCGATGCAGGCGGCCGGCGGGTTCATCCGGGAGATCGCCACCAAGCCAGAGCGCGCCCGGGCGAGCGGCACCGGCTGACCGGCCACCCAGGCCAGCACGCACTCCGCGAGCAGCACCCGAGCACTCGAGCACCCCGAACACCGCGAGCGCCCCCCGCGGCCGCGCCGGCAACGAAGTTCAGCAATTGAATCGAAAAAGAGCGGAATAGCCTGGTAGTCTCATCGCGGCAATTTTGATCGAAGTTGTGGGGATTGACCTTCGACGTGAAAGGAATGAGGTTGAGATCAAGGCTCAGAGGTCTCGCGGCGCTGGCCGCGGTGATCCCAATGGTGGCCCTGCCGGCGAGCGCGGGGGCGGCGACGCTGTTCGGCTCGGGCTCGAGCGCGGAGCAGCCGATCCTGAATGTGCTGTTCCGGGCCTACAACCGGCTGCACCACAACGTCCGCTTCAACTACCTGCCCGACGGCGGCAACGCCGGCGTGCAGGACGTGCAGGCCGGGCGCCGGCTGTTCGCCGTCAACACCCGCCCGCCGCTGCCCAGTGACTCGGGCACGACGTACTTCAAGCTGTTCCTCGACGGCCTGTGCGTGGCGGTCAACCCCGGCAACGGCGTGAGCGACCTGAACGTCACGACCGCGAAGAACATCTTCACGGGTGTCGCGACCAACTGGAGCCAGGTTCCCGGGTCCAACCTGAGCACGACGATCGATCCCATCGGGCGCAACTCGAGCGCCGGGTCCTACACGTTCTTCCAGCAAGCCATCCTGGGCGGGAAGACGCAGTCCTCCAACGTGCAGCAGGAGACCTCGGACGGCCTGGTGGCCAACGCCGTCTCCAAGGATCCGAACGCGATCGGCTACGTCGGACTGGCGCACACCGGCAAGGGGAGCGGCGTCAAGACGGTGACGCTAAACGGCGTGGCCTGCAACCAGGCCAACATCAAGAACGAGAGCTACCCGATGTTCCGCTACATCTGGGGCGTCCTGCCGAGCAACAATCCCAGCCGTGCGGTCGAGAAGTTCTTCGACTGGGTTCGGACGAGCAAGCCGGCGGGCCAGATCATCAACCGAGCGGGGGCGGTGGCCGCCTTCAACAAGCACTAGGCGACCCGCACCAGGGCAATGGACGAGGACGACCTCCTCGAGCCGGATCGCAGCACCGCACAGGACCGGCGCGCCGAGCTTTCGCTTGGCGCGCTGGTCTTCGCCGTGCTGGCGCTGCTGCTGGCCATGTTCGCCTTCGTGCTGCACGAGGGCTGGCCTTCGTTCGCTCACAACGGCCTCGGCTGGTTCGGCGGCGGCGGCAGCGTCGATCAGCAGATCCAGGCCATCTTCACCTCGGGCGATCTCAAGACCACGCCGGTCTACACCTTCCACGCGTGGCCGCTGATCTGGGGCACGATCCTGATCACGGCCGGCGCGGTGGTGATCGCGTTCGTGAGCTCGCTGTTCGTCGCGGTGTTCCTGGTCGAGTTCTCGCCCGAGTGGCTGCGGCGGATGCTCGATCCGGTGGTGCGGCTGCTGGCCAGCGTCCCATCGATCGTCTATGGGCTGGCCGGCGTGCTCGTGATCGTGCCGCTGATCGGCAACCACCTGATCACCGAGACCGAGAAGGCGTCGGTCACCCCCGCCATCCAGCTGAGCGGCGCCAGCGTGCTCGCTGCGGTGCTGATCCTGACCGTGATGATCGCGCCGATCATGATCGCGGTGTTCGCCGACGGGCTGCGCGCGGTGCCGCGCGGGTGGCTCGAGGGCTCGCTCGCGCTCGGGATAAACCCGTGGCGGACGTTCTGGAAGGTCGGCGTGCGCACCGCGCGCCCGGCGCTGATAGCGGGGACGGTGCTGGCCACCGCGCGTGCCCTGGGCGAGGCGATCATGCTGAGCCTGGTCTCCGGTGGCGTCCCATTCGCCCCCAACCCGGCGGACGGGTTCCCGATCTTCCTGTTCGAGCCCACGCAGACGCTCGCCGCGACGATCATCCGCAACGGCGACCAGCTGGACTCGCCGCCGATGAAGCACACGCTCTACGCGATCGCGGCCGTGCTGCTGTTCTCGGCGGCGATGCTCTCGCTCATCGGGTGGGCGGCCAAGCAGCCCATGCGCCGCTACGGAGTGGTCGCGTGAGCACGGCGATCACGGCCTCTGCCCGCAGGCACGAGCGCCCGACCGCGTCGTGGCGGCTGACCGACCGCCTCGGCCTCGGCCTGGCCTGGCTGCTCGGGCTGCTGTTCTGCGCGATCGCGGGGGCGATCGTCGTGTTCTTCCTGATCGAGGGAGTGCGGTACCTGCGCCCGGCGTTGCTCGTGACGAATCCGGTGGCGGGCGTGTCCCAGGGCGAGACCGGGGGCTTCCTCGACCCGCTGCTCGGCACGGTGATCATCGGGGCGATGGCGATGGCGATCGCGATCCCGGTGGGCGTGGCGATCGCGGTGTGGCTGAGCGAGTTCGGCCGGCCGACGCTGATGGCGCGCGTGGCCGAGTCGGCGATCGAGATGATGGCGGGCGAGCCCGCCGTGGTGCTCGCGCTGTTCGGACTGACCCTGTTCGAGCTCCCGGCCCTCGGATTCCTCAGCCAGACCTCGCACGGGGTGGTGCTCGGGCAATCCTTCTTCGCGGCGGCCGCGCTGCTCTCGCTGGTCGGGCTGCCTTTGGTGGTGGCGAGCACCCGCGAGGGGCTCCAGGCCATCCCCGCTCATGTGCGCGAGGCGTCTTATGCGCTTGGCAAGACCAAGATCGCCACCACCCGGCGGGTGCTCCTCCCGGCCGCGCGCCCGTCGGTGATCACCGGGAGCATGCTCGGCCTGGGCCGGGTGATCGGCGACACCGCGATCGTGCTTCTCCTGCTCGGCGGGACGCTCACGTTCCAGCCCGCGAACTCGACCCCGGTGCTCGGCGTCCTGCGGGGCACCGGCGACACCCTCACCGGCTACATGTACTACAACTCGCCGGCCGGGGACGGGAACTCGCATTCGAAGGCGTATGCGGCGGCGTTCGTGCTGATGCTGATCGTGCTGGCGCTGAATCTCGGCGTCGACGTCGTGGTCAGGCGCTCGCGGAGGGCGGTGAGGTGGAGCTGAGAAAGCCACCGCCGGTCAGGCGCCTAACCGGGTACGAGGTGCCCTCGTCGCCGCCGTCCAACGGCAACGGCCTTCATGCCGCTGCCGGGTTCAGACTGCCCGCGCGCCTCGGGGCGCCGAGCATGGTCGCGATCGACCGCATGCAGGTGGAGGAGCTGTCGGTCAGCTACGGCCACAAGCCCGCCGTGCAGTCGGTGTCGCTGCCCATCCGCCAGGGTGAGGTGCTGGCTCTGATCGGACCGTCGGGCTGCGGCAAGACCACGCTGCTGCGCTCGCTGAATCGCCTGACCGAGCTGACCCGCGGCGCGTCGCTGCGCGGCCGGATCACGCTCGACGACGTCGACGTCGCCCACATGGACGCCACCGCGCTGCGCCGGCGGGTGACCATGGTCTTCCAGCAGCCGAACCCGTTCCCGATGAGCGTGTTCGACAACGTGGCCTACGTCCTGCGCGAGCAGGCCTCGAGGCGGCCGCGGCGCGCCGCCGTACAGGGCGCGGTGCACGAAGCGCTGGCTCGCGCCGGCCTGCTCGACGAGATGGCCGGGAGCCTCGATCATCCCGCGCTCAGGCTCTCGGGCGGGCAACAGCAACGCCTGTGCATCGCGCGGGCGCTGGCCGCCAACCCGCAGGTGCTGCTCCTCGACGAGCCCTGCTCGGCGCTCGATCCGGTGTCGACCCGGCTGATCGAAGAGCTCATCGCCAAGCTGCGCGAGGACGTGGCGGTCGTGATCGTCACCCACAACCTCCAGCAGGCCTACCGAGTGGCCGACTACGTCGCGTTCATGTACCTGGGCGAGCTGGTCGAGTACGGGAGCGCGCACAAGATGTTCGGCTCGCCCCGTGAGCAACGGACGAAGGAGTACATCGGTGGGGCCTTCGGCTAGGGGCGCCCGGATCCGCGCCGCCGGGACGGCCACCCTCCCGGCGCTCGTGCTGCTGACCGGGTGCGTGTCCACGCAGCGGATCGCCGCGCGGGCTCGGCTGGTCGACGCCCGCATCCTGGCCAGCCAGACCGTGCCGGCCGCGGTGCGGGCGGATCCCGAGATCAGCGTCGCGCGCCCGGTGGTTGTTCGCGCCACCGGCGGCAGCGCGATCGTCGTCACGCTGCGCAACGACTCCGCGCACGTCCTGAGCGACCTTCCGCTGTCGGTGGGGATCCGACCCCGGCGAGGCCGTCCCGCGTACCTGAACCGCGCGGCCAACCTCGACTACTTCCAGACGCACGTGGCGTCCATCGCCCCCCACGCGGTGGTGACGTGGGTGTTCACCACCGGCCGGCGGGTCGGTTCGAGCCTGCGGGCGTTCGCCACCGTGGGCTTCCCGCAGATCCAGTCGGTGGCCGGGCCCGACCTGCCGCGGATCGCAGTGTCGGCCTTGCGCTCCGGCGCCGTGTCGGTGGTGAACCGCTCAACGATCCCGCAGTACGACCTGCCGGTCTACGCCGTCGCCGTCCGAGGGGGTCGCGTGGTGGCCGCGGGCGAGGCCACGGTGGCCCACCTCGGGACGCACGGACACACAACCTTGACCGTGGCGCTGCTCGGCAATGGGCGCGGCGCCGCACTGCACCTGACTGCCCTGCCGACGATCTTCAACTAGGAGAACGACGATGAGCGCGACCGAGAAGCAGGAGTGGCTGGAGGCGCCGACGGTGGCGCAGCCGGCGCAGCCCGCTTATGAGACATGCGAGCACTGCGAGGCGCCGGTCGAGGCGGCGCAGCGCTACTGCGTGGTCTGCGGCGCCCGGCGCAAGCACGTCCACGATCCGGCGGCGCGCTTCCTGGCCGCCGCGAGCAGCCGCTCTCGCCAGCCGCCTCGGGCCGTCGTCGGCCTGGCCGGGGTCGGCGTGGCCGGGGTCGGACGCCGCGGCGGGTCGGGGCTGGTGGTCGCGCTGGCGGTGGCCGCGATCCCGCTGGCGGTCGCCGCCGGGTTGCTGATCGGCCGGCACGGCAACAGCGTGCCGAACAGCCTGCTGGCCGCGCTGCGGGCCGAGAAGCCGCCCGTGGTCAACGTCTCCGGAGGCGGCGCCACCGGCGCGACGGCGGCGAGTGCGACTACCGGAGCGAGCGCCACCCCGGTGTCCCGACTGACGAGCAGCTTCGCGCTCCAGCAGGGGTATGCGGTCGAGCTGCAGACCCTGCCGGCGTCGGGCACCACCCAGGCGACGGTGTCGGCCGCTGAGCAGCACGCGCGCGCACGAGGGGCGAGCGCGGTTGGCCTGATCAGCCAGGCGGACTTCCGGGTCACGCCGGCGCCGCCGGCGGGCAGCTATGTGATCTATTCCGGCCAGTACCGGACGAGCGCGCAGGCCACCAGCGCGCTGGCCAAGCTGCGGCGAGCCTTCCCCGGGGCCAAGGTGATCTCGGTCCGCTCGGCGAGCGCCCCGGCAGCCGCTGGGGCGGTTCTCTCCACCACGTCCTACGGGTCCGCACACCAGGTCTCGGGATTCAAGCCGAGCGCGGCCCAGCTCTCCAGCGGCGCCAAGGTGGTCAACCAGGTGAGCAAGGAGCTCAACAACAGCTACGTGAAAGCGCAGCAGGGGCTGCCCGACGCGATCTCGGTGCCGTGACGCTGCTCAGGCGCAGGCGAGGCGGCGGGGTGCGCGAGGCGGCGCTCGCCGCCCCGCCACCGCCCGACCCGGAGCTGCTGACCCAGCGCGAGCGGCTGATCGAGCGCTTCGCGGTCATGCAGTCCGAGCTCGGCGGCCTGTTCTACGAAATGGCGATCCGCGACCACATCCGCATGGAGGTCCTGATCCCCAAGGCGGCCGAGCTTCAGCGCGTCGACGCCGAGCTCGGCCAGCTCGAGCGGGCGATCGAGTCCGGTAGCTCGAGCGCCGGCGGCGCGTGCCCGTCCTGCGGCGCGGTCTACGCGCGCGGGTCGGCCTTCTGCCCCCACTGCGCGCACCCCCTCACCACCCCGTGAACCTCCGGCGCCTGCAATCGATCCGCCTGACCTGGCCGCAGCTGGCGATGGTGGTCGCCGCCTCCGCGCTGGCCACCGGCGTCATCATCCACGTCCTCGGCAGCGCTCCCGGGATTCCCTACGCGACGCTGGCGGCGCTTCGCCAGCGGGTAGCCGTGCACACCGTGCCATCCCCGGCCTCGGCGGTTCCCGGAGCGAGCCCGTCGTCGGCGGCCTGGGCGTCGGGGGCGCCCGCGGATGTCCCTGCCTCGTCGGCGCCGATCAGCTCGGCGGACACGGGCTCCACCAACGCGGGCTCGACCGACACGGGCGCCCAGGACACGAGCTCGACCGGCGCCGGCTCGACCGGCACGGGGTCATCCGGCGCAGACGGCTCCTCGACCGGCACGACTCACTCGGTCGGGCACGTGTTCGTGATCGCGTTGACCGCACCGAGCTTCCGCGCCGCGTTCGGGCGAGGCTCGGTGGCCCGATACCTGAATGGGACCCTGCGCCACCGCGGAGTGCTCCTCAGCGGCTACCGGACGCTCGGCGCCTCCGAGCTGCCCGACTACCTGGCGATGGTGAGCGGCCAGGCACCCAATCCGGACACGAGGAGCGACTGCACCACCTACGCGGAGTTCGCCACCCAGGCGGCGCCTCTGGCCAGCGGTCAGGTGCCCGGAGCGGGTTGCGTGTACCCGAACACCGTGCTGACCATCGGCGATCAGGTCACCGCGAACGGCAAGCAGTGGCGGGCCTACCTCGCCGGGATGGGCGCGTCCACCTGCGTGCATCCGAACTCGGGCGCCGCCGCCGATGAC
>JAFAWR010000349.1 GCA_019241635.1 Solirubrobacterales bacterium | reverse complement strand
GTTCGGCGGGGACTCGCCGGTTGAGATCGCGCTGCGCCACGTACAGCAGCCGGTGCCGCCCTTGCCCGCCGGGACGCCGCGATCGCTGCAGCGGATCGTGGCGCGGGCGCTGGCCAAGGAGCCGGCCGAGCGCTACCAGACAGCGGCTGCGATGGCCGACGAGCTGGCCTACGCGCGGTCTCGGGCTCACGAGGCTCCGGATCCCGTGCGCGAACCGGTCAGCTCGCTGCGCGACGCTCCGGGGGGAGAAGGCGAGCGCTCGGCGGACCGAGGCGAGCGCCCGACCGCCGCGGGCGAGCCGCCTCCGGCGCGCGGATCGACGCGAGTCGCCCCCCGCTTCTCGGCGCGGCACAACGTCAACCCGCCCGCGCGCCGGCGGAGCATGGCGGCGCTGGCCTTGGCCTTTGGTCTGCTCTGTGCGATGGTGGTGTCGGCGATCGCGCTGAGCGCCGGACCGACCGTGCGGGTCCCGGAGCTTCGCGGTCTGACCAGGCGCGCGGTGGCCGGGAAGCTCCGCCGGGCGCACCTGCGCGTGGACTTCACCACCCAGTTCGCCGGCGCGAAGGTCGGCACAGCGGTGGCGCAGACGCCGGCCGTGGGCACGCGGGTCAAGCAGGACTCGGCGATCCAGGTGGCGCTGAGCAAGGGGCCGCGGCCCGTCGCCGTGCCGTCGCTGGCGGGCCAGTCCGCGGCGGAGGCCACCGCGCGTCTGCACCGCATCGCGCTGAACGCCAAGCTTGTCTACGTGCCCGCGCCGGGGACCGCGCCCGGCATCGTCACCGGCCAGTCGCCCGCCGGCGGCCACCACCTGCGCCCGCACTCGACCGTCACCCTGTCCGTCGCCGAGACGCCCAGCTGGCGCACGGTCACCTCGTTCGCCGGCGACGGCGCCGGCCACTCGGTGGCGTTCAAGATCCGCGGGTCGGGGTGGCGGGTCGTCTACCAGATGACCTACAACGGCACGTGCGATTTCGTGCTGTTCTGCGAAGGCCCGAGCGCCCAGGTGATTGGGCTGGGCACGAGCACCACCGACACGTCGTTTGGCATGAGCGACGGCGGGAGCGAGACGCGAGTGTTCAACACGGGTCCCGGCGAGTACCAGATCGCGATCAAGCCGGGCCTGGACGACGCCCGGTGGTCGTTCACGGTCCAGGACTGGTACTGAGGCCGGCGCGCCGCCCGAGCCGGGCCGGGCGCCGGCGGCCGACGGCGGGTTCGTCGGCATCGGGACGACGGGTGTGGCAGTCTCGGCGGCCGTGCGACGACTGATCATCACGACCGAAAGCGCCGAGCGGGCCCGTCCGGAGATCGAGCGAATGGACGGGGTCGAGGTCGTCGAGCGCTACGAGCTCGGCCACGAGCGCGACCCCGTGGCGCTGGCCCGCGGGCTGGCCGGTGCGTGGGCGACCATCGCCGGCAGCGAGCCGTACACCGACGCCGTGCTCCGGGCCATCCCGGCGTTGAAAGCAATCCTTCGCTGGGGCACGGGCTCGGACGCCATCGACATCGGTGCCGCCACCGAGGCCGGCGTGGCCGTGGTCACCACCCCCGGCGTGAACGCCGAGGCCGTGGCCGACATGGCGCTGGGGCTGATGCTGGCCTGCATCCGCCGCCTGCCGGGTCTCGATGACGCCGTCCGGAGCGCGACGTGGCGGATCGACGAGCCGACCCGCGATCTGGCCGGCGCTACCGTCGGCGTGGTCGGGCTCGGCGTTGTCGGGCGGGCGGTCACGCGCCGGCTGCGCGCGTTCGGCTGCCGGGTGCTGGCGCTCGAGCCCCACCCCGACGAGGCGTTCTGCGCCGAGCACGAGGTCGAGCTGTGCGACCTGGAGAGCATGCTGCCGGGCGTCGATGTGCTCACGCTCCACGCGCCGGCGACTCCAAGCTCGCGTGGTCTGATCGGGACGGCGGAGCTGCGCGCCCTTCCGCGGCACGCGGTCGTGATCAACACGGCCCGCGGCGAGCTCATCGACCAGGCCGCGCTCGTGCACGCGCTCGAGACCGGGGAGATCGCCGCCGCCGGCCTCGACGTCTTCGAGCATGAGCCGGTCCGGCCCGGCGATCCGATCCTCCGCGCCCCGAACACGATCGTCACCGGCCACGTGAGCTCGTACACCGAGCTGGGTCTGACCCGCACCAAGGAGGCAGTTCTCGCCAACCTCCAGGACGTGCTCGCCGGCCGCCTCCCGAAGAGCTGCCTGAACCCTGACGCCTGGGCCCGCGGCTCAGATCTCGTGGCCTGAGGCTTCCTCGATCACCTTGAGCAGCGCCGAGTGATCCAGTCCGCCGTCGCCGGCCGCCTCCAGAGCGGCCAGCATCTGATCGACGATCGCCGTCGTGGGCACGTACACGCCCAGCTCGCGGGCGGTGCGCAGCGCGATCCCGAGGTCCTTGTGGTGAAGCGAAAGCTTGAAGCCCGGAGTGAAGTCGTGCTCAAGGAAGTTCCGCCGCCTCACCTCCATCACCCGGTTGCCGGACAGGCCCCCGGAGAGGACCTCGATCAGCCGATCGGGATCAACGCCCGCCTTGGAGGCGAGCACCAGCGCCTCGCTGACCGCTTCGATGGTCACGGCGACCAGGATCTGGTTGCACGCCTTGGCGGTTTGCCCGGCGCCTGGCGGGCCGAGATGAATGACGGTCTCGCCGAGAACATCGAGCAGGGGCTGCGCGCGTTTAAAGCCATCATCCGAGCCCCCGACCATGATCGACAGCGTTCCCTCGCGCGCGCCCACGTCGCCGCCCGACACTGGGGCATCGAGCGCTTCGGCCCCGGCCTCGCGCGCGGCATCACACACCGCGCGCGCCACCGCGGGGGCGATCGAGCTCATGTCGATCAGCAGCTGACCTGCTTTAGCGCCGGCGATCACCCCGCGATCGGAGTCGAGGTACACCTCCTCGACGTCGGGCGAGTCCGGGAGCATGGTGATCAGCACGTCACACTGCGACGCCACCTCGCGGGGCGAATCCGCCGCCGCGGCGCCGGCCGAGACGAGCTCCTGCTCCTTGGCCCGGGTGCGGTTGTGCACAACCAGCGGATAGCCGGCGCGCAGCAGGTTGCCCGCCATCGGGCCTCCCATGATCCCCAGGCCGATGAAGCCGACCGTTTCCTCAGGCATGACTGAGCTCGTGAACCCGAGCTGGGTTCGCCTCGGTTCTCCCCGCGGGCGAGTCGAGCGCCTTGAAGGGAAAGCTGTGGATGGCCGAGAATCTCATGGGGGACCGATGCGTCGCCGCGACCGGCATCGTATGCGCATGCGACTCGGCCGCGCCCTCTTGCTCCTGGTCTGCCTGAGCGCGGTCGGTCTCGGCGCGCTCGCCCCCGCTGCGGCGAGCGAGAACAACGGCGTGGCCACGACTCCGCCCATGGGCTGGAACGACTGGTACTCCGTGTATTGCGGCGTCAGCGCCCAACTAGTCGAGCAGACCGCTCAGGCGATGGTCAGCGACGGGCTGAAGGCCGCCGGCTATGACTACGTGAACGTCGACGACTGCTGGATGGCGTCGAGCCGGGACAGCTCCGGGAACCTGGTCGCCGACCCCACCCGGTTCCCCGGCGGGATCAAACCGGTGGCCGACTACGTCCACGGCCTCGGGCTGAAGCTCGGCCTCTACGAAGACGCCGGCACGACCACCTGCGCCCACTTCCCCGGGAGCTTCGGGCACGAGGCTCAGGACGCCGCCACGTTCGCGGCCTGGGGTGTCGACTACGTCAAGTACGACCGCTGCAACATCCCCTACGGCGACTTCCCCGGGCAGAGCGTGCAGCAGGTCCAGCAGACGCTCTACGCGCGCATGAGCAACGCCCTGGCGGCGACCGGAAGGCCGATCGTGTTCTCGTTGTGCAACCCCGATCCGACCGACGCTCCGTGGGAGTGGGCCGCTCCAATCGGCAACCTGTGGCGGACGACCACCGACATCCAGGACAACTTCGGCTCGATGCTGGTGAACTTCGAGGGCACGGTCGACCTGGCCGCCGACGCCCATCCGGGGGCGTGGAACGATCCCGACCTGCTCCAGGTCGGCAACGGCGGCAGCACGGCGCTCGAATACCGCTCGGAGTTCAGCCTGTGGGCCGAGATGGCGGCGCCGTTGATCGCCAGCACCAACGTCAGCGCGCTGTCGCCGACGGCGCTGTCCATCTACGAGAACCGGGAGGTGATCGCCGTCGACCAGGACCCTCTCGGCGCTCAGGGCGTGCCGATCTCGCGCAGGAACGGATTGTGGGTGATCTCAAAGCCGCTTCAGGACGGAGACCGCTCGGTCCTGCTGTTCAACTCCACCGACACCGCGGCGCCGATCTCCACCACCGCGACCGTGGCCGGGCTGCCCACCGCGCGCGGCTACCGCTTGCAGAACCTGTGGACAGGCGCGGTGACCGAGAGCGGCGGGCGGATCAGCGCGTTCGTGCCGGCCCACGGGGTGGTCATGTACCGGGTCCGCGTCGCCCACCGTCCCGGCGCCCTGCCGCCGCACATCGCGCTGTCGCTGGCGCCCGCCGCTTCCGAGCTCCGCCTGGGCGAGAGCACCACGGTAAGGGAGACATTCGAGAACGATGGCATCTCCGAGGTCAAGGGCCTCAAGCTCACCTTCTCGCTCTCGCCCGGCTGGAGGCTGAAGCGCCTCGGGCCCGCCCGAGCCAAGCATGTGGCCGCCGGGCATCGCTTCACCGTGGCCTTCCGGATCACCGCCCCGCGGGCCGGCGCACCGGTCACGCTCGCGTCGGTGGCCGGTGGGGCGAGCTATGACCCGCCGGCGCTGCCGATGCGCGCGACCTCGGCAATTCTCGGCGAGCGGGTGTTCGGGCCGCTGCGGGCACCCTTCAAGACGGCCGATACCACCAACTACCCGGCATCCTTCGGCGAGTCGGGCAACGGTCTGGCGATACGCGCGCGTGGCGCGGGTGTGTTCGCGCCGGCGAATGCGCCGGCGAGCGATTCGTTCGCTGCGATCTATGAGACCGCCCGGGCGGGGCCGTCCGCGACCGTCCAGACCACGGTGACCTACGACCCGGCCGGAGGGACCTCTGGCGGCGCCGGCCTGATCGAGCGAAACACGATGAGCGCGCCGCAAGGCTCGCCGGCCGGGGTCGCGCTATTCATCACTGGCAGTTCGACGATCGTCATGGCGTGGAACGCCGGCGGGGGCCAGGACGTCGACTCGCGCTACCAGGTTCCGGGCGTCCTGGTCAGGGCGCCGGTGACGCTCAGGCTGGTGCGCGACGGGGCCACCTACGCGGGCTACTACTCGACAAACTGGGGTATCAGCTGGTCGCCGGTGGACACCGTGACCGTTGCCGGCGCCGCCGCGGCGGCGCAGCAGGACGTCGGCGTGTTCCACGCCTCCGGCCTGTCCACCTGGACGACCACCGCGACGTTCTCGGATCTGACCGTCCACTGAGGCGCTTGCATTCGCGCTCGGCGGCCGGTTAGGGTCGCCGGTGTGGGCGCGGGACCGGATCGCCCTCGCATGCTTTCGCGGGGGCGCGTGGCGAGGCGTGGATCGGTCGACGGCGACCGAAACTCCCGAACGTAGGAGCGATCATGATGAAGAGGATCGCGGCCGGCACCGCGCTGGCCGCGCTTGGAGTAGCTCTCGCCGCGGCGCCGGTGGCCTCGGCCCACGGCCGAGACGGCCGAGACGGCCGAGACGGCCGAGACGGCCGAGACGGCAGGACGCTTTGGGCATCGCCGGGCGGCGGCGCCGGATCGTGCTCGCGGTTTGCTCCGTGCAGCCTGGCCGATGCCGTGGCGAGCGCCGAGCCCGGCGGCAGCGTCAACGCGCTCCCCGGCGTCTACGACGGAGGCGTCGTCATCGACAAGGCGCTCGCCCTGCGCGGCTTTGGCGCGGTGATCGACGCCGGCTCGGCGCCCAACGGCAACGGTGTGCAGATCGTCGGACCGGGCGGCTCCGGATCGAGTGTCGAAGGGTTCAAGATCGAGAACGCGAAGTTCGAGGGGATCCTGGTCGGGACGGCCCCGGTCGCGCCGACGACCAACAACGGCGCGGCGGCAAGCGGCGGCCAACCGGTCAGCGACGTGCGGATCATCCGCAACGTCATCACCCACGACGACGGGGGATTTGGCAGCAAGGCCGGGCAATGCTTCTCGACGCCCCAGGCGCCCGGCGACTGTGGGGAGGCGATCCATCTGGTGGCCGTCACCGATTCGGTCGTGGCCGAGAACTACGTGGCTAACAACGCCGGCGGGATCCTCCTCACAGACGAGTTCGGACCGACATCGGACAACGTCGTGCGGGACAACTTCTCGGCCAACAACACCACCGACTGCGGGATCACCCTCGCCGGTCACAATCCCGCCGCGGTCAATCCGGCGACCGGCCAGCCCACCGGCGCGGCAGGCGTGTTCGAGAACCTGATCGAGAACAACGTGGCGATCGGCAACGGCGTGGCCGGCCAGGGCGCGGGCATCCTGATGGGCGGCGGCGCACCGTTCGCCGGCGTCTACGGCAACGTGATCCGCGGGAACTTCACGCGCGGGAACGGGCTAGCCGGCGTGACGATCCATCAGCATCTGGTCGGCGACCTCAACGGCAACGTGATCGAGGACAACATCCTCAGCCACGACAACCTCGACGGCGACTTCGACTTCGCCGCCGCGGCCGACAGCCAGACGACCGGGATCCTGGTCGCGTCCGGCTCGCCCCCGGGGCCGGCGCTGCCGC
>JAFAWR010000319.1 GCA_019241635.1 Solirubrobacterales bacterium | reverse complement strand
TCGGCTCCGGGGACCTGGCGCGGCGCCATCTGCGCTCGGACCCGCCATCGGCAGCGGAGCTTGCGCAGGCGCGGAGTGAGGTCGAGTCCGCTCTGGAGCAGATCGACGTCCCCCAGCCCGAGGAGGCGGCCGCGGTGGGGGGGAGCGCGGCTTCGCTCTCCCGCCTGGCCGGACGCATCCTCGACGCGGCCGCCTTCGCCCGGGCCTTGGCCGAGCTGATCGCGGCGCCGGGCCAGGAGGTGGCCCGCCGGTTCGGGCTCGAGGTCGAGCGGGTGCGCCTCCTTCCGGCCGGTCTGGTCATCCTCCAGGCGGCCTCGGAGCGGTTCGGGGCGCCGCTGGTCGTCGCGGGGGGCGGCCTGAGGGAGGGCGTGCTGCTGGAGGCGGCGGGTGGCTGAGGAAGACGAGATCTCGCCGCCCGAGCCGGCGGATGACGACGACGTCCTGCTGGATGCGCAGCCTCCGGGCGAAGCGATCCCGCCGCGGGAGGCGCTGGCCGAGGTCCGGGTCCGCGCCCCGACGCGCGGCAACCGCCGGCTCGAGCGGCTGCTCGATGCGGTCAACGCCGACCCCCAGATCAAGGCCCTGTGGCACGTCTCGGCGGTCAACGCGACCCGGCGGCTCGGAATGAGCGACCACTCCTGGGTGCACGTGCAGATCGTGCTGAACATCGGGCTCAGGCTGGCCCGGATCCTGTTTCGCCGTGGCGTTGTGCCGAGCGTCAAGGCGGACTACGCCATGGGCGACCACGACGCCGAGGTGGTCGTGGCGGCCGGCTGCCTGCTCCACTGCGTCGGGATGTCGATCCACCGCGATGACCACGAGCGCTACAGCCTGTTCCTCACCGCCGACGCCATCGGTGGACTCCTGAGCACCGCCTACGAGGAGCCGGAGCGCACGGTCATCGCCTCCGAGGTGCTGCACGCGATCATCGGGCACCGCCGCGACGGGCGCCCCCTCACGGTGGAGGCGGGCATCGTGCGGGTTGCCGACGCGCTCGACATGGCCCGGGGACGCTCACGGATGGAGTTCGAGGCGGGGCGGTACAACATCCATTCGCTGTCGGCCTACGCGATCGACGAGGTCAAGATCTCGCCGGGGGAGGACCGCGCGGTGCGCGTCGAGATCGCCATGTCGAACAGCGCCGGCATCTACCAGGTCGATGAGCTGCTGGCCGAGAAGCTCCGCGGCTCGGGCCTCGAGGAGCACTTCGAGGTGGTGGCTCGGATCGAGGCCGAACACGAGCAGCGCCTGATCGAGGTCTTCCGCATCTGACGGGACCGATACGATCCCGCGCCATGTCCCGCCGGGTCATCGTCGTCATCGCCACCTCGTCATGGGACTGCTCGCCGTGCCGTCGGCGCTGGCCAAGACCCAGACTGCGCAAGGCGGCGACATCACCGCCACGTTCAGCTTCCAGGGCAAGGTCCCGAACTTCCACGGCCTGCACCTGACCATCGCCCGAGGCGGGACCACGTTCTACGACCAGCCCGTGGTGGCGAAGTTCTGCGGCAAGCTGTGCTGGCCCGGCCCGGCGGTCGCGGGACGCTCCTCGGTGCAGGTCGTCGACCTCGAGCACACCGGCGATCCAGATGTCGTCCTCGACCTGTACAGCGGCGGCGCGCACTGCTGCACGGTCCTTCAGGTCTTCTCGTTCGATCCGGGCACGATGACCTACGTGAAGACCGAGCGGGTGGTCGGGGACCCCGACGCCAAGGTCGTCGACCTCGCGCACGACGGGCGCTTCGAGTTCCTCACCGCCGATGACTCGTTCGCCTACGAGTTCACCGACTTCGCCGCGTCGGGGCTGCCGATCGAGGTCCTGACCTTCGCGAACGGGCATTTCACCGACGTGACCCGCAGCTACCCGCAGCTCATCGCCAAGGACGCGGCGGTGTGGCTCAAGGCGTTCAAGGCCCAGGCCGGCCAGCACTACCCGGACAGCGTCGGCGTGATCGCCGCGTGGGCGGCCGACGAGGACCTGCTGGGACACGCCAAGCGGGTCAGCCGCTACCTGCGCCAGCAGGCCGCCGCGGGACATCTGAACGCGCCGTTCGGCGCCGGCGGCACGCGGTTCGTCGCGCACCTCCAGAAGTTCCTTCGCCGGCGCGGCTACCTGCGCTGAGAGACCCCGCTCAGAGGACGCCGGCCGCGCGCCGCGCGTCGTCCGGATCGGGGTAGTGGACCATCTCGATCACCCTGCCGTCGCGGAACGTGGTGAGGTTCGCGACGAGCTCGGACTCGCCATCCTCGCCGGTTCGGCGCATGATCACCACCACCTGCTCGCCGGCGTCGATCACCTCGACGAGCTCGCCGATCGGCCCGCGCTCTGGCCGCCCCATCCACGCGAGGGCCTGCCTGCGGTTCTGGCACGCGGCGGCCGGATCCCCTCCGTGCCACATGACGTCTGGGTCGAGCAGCTCGCGCATGGTGCCGAGGTCTCCCCGGCGCGCAGCCTCGTAGCCGCGCCGGACCAGCTCCACCAGCTCCTGGCTCATTTGTGCAGCCGCGCCACCACCGCGGTGACGTCGTCGTAGCGCTGGCCCGCCGGCTCGAGCAGCGCCGCGAGGATGTGGTCGCGCAGTGCTGCGGGCTCCTCGGGGCCGCCGCAGGCGGCGCGGGCCAGGCGCTCCAGGCCTGCGTCGAGCGACTCGCCGCGCCGCTCGATCAGGCCGTCGGTGTAGAGCACGATCGTGCTGCTCGGGTCGATCGACTCCTCGAACGTCTCATATGACTTGTCCTCGACGCCCATCAGGCCGTTTCCGCCTTCGACGTAGCGACACGATCCGTCCGAGGCGAGCAGGAGCGGCGGCGGGTGGCCGCCGTTGGCCCACGCGATCGTCCCCCGGGCGGGGTCGAGGATCGCGTAGATGATCGTGAACAGGTGGTCATCGCCGAGCGCGAGCTGGTGCTGGTTCAGGAGGGTCAGCGCCTGGCCCGGGGTCCGGCGGCCCTCGCCGGCCAGGGCGAAGGCTCGGGTCAGGGTTCGCAGCTGCCCCATGGCGGAGGCCGCCCGGATGCCTCGGCCGGTCACGTCGCCGACCACGATGCCCAGCCGGCCGTCGGTCATCGCGAAGGCGTCGTACCAGTCGCCGCCCACCTGCACGCCGATGCCGGCGACCTCGTATGACGCGGCCAACGTCACCCCGGGCACCTCGGGGAGGCTCTTGGGGATCAGTCCGCGCTGGAGCTCGACCGCGATCCGGTGTTCCTCCTCGTGCAGCTGGGCGCGGCGAATGGCCAACGCCGCGCGGTCGGCCGCATCCTGGAGCAGCGAGCGCTCGGTGGGGCTGAACGACCCTCCCGCCGGCAGGGCCAGGCGCAGGCAGCCAACGCTCGCTCCCTCGATGACCAGCGGGACCTGGCGCCAGCGGTCCTCATCGACGACAAGCGACTGGACCGGACCCGTCTGCATCTGTCCGCCGGCGGCGCGCACGACCACCGGCTGCTCGAGCTCGCCGGAGATCTCGACCTCGGCGAGGTCGACCGCGAACAGCTCGGCCAGCCGGGCGGCGATCCGGGGCAGGAGCTCGTCCAGGGTGAGCGCCTCGAGCGCGCTGGTCAGCGTCTGGAGCTTGGACAGCCGCTCGGCCACCGACTCGGCCTGCACGCGCGCGGCCTGCTCCAGCAACAGCTCGGCGCGGTCCTGCTCGGCCCGGCGACGCACGGTCAGGTCGACCCACTGGGCCAGCAACAGGGGTTCGGCGAACTCGGCGGCCTCGATCGCCGAGGCGATCATCGCGACCCAGATCTCGGCTCTCGTGCTGGCCAGGAGGCGCACGTCGATGCTCGGGCGCTCGGCCAGCGAGCGCCCGCGGGACACCCGAGCCGCCGCTTCGAACGTGGCGGCCAGCGCGGGCCGGTCCGCTGCCTCGCACAGATCGGCCACGGGAACGCCGATCAGCTCGTCGAGCTCGCGACCGACCAGGTGGGCGAAGGCCGGGTTCGAACGCACGATCCGACCCTCGGTATCCAGCACCGTCTTGCCGATCGGCGCGGCCTCGAACGCGCCGCTGAGCAGGGCCTCCGAGCGCTTCAGCGCCCGCCGGCTCGCCTCGAGCTCGGCGAACACCGCCACCTTGGAGCGCAGCAGCTCGGGGTCGAACGGCTTGAGCACATAGTCGACCGCCCCGACCCCGTACCCGCGGGCGATCTCCGAGACCTCGTCGCGGGCGGCGGTCAGGAACACGATCGGGATGTCCCGGGTGCGCGTCCGCTCCTTGATCAGCTGTGCGGTCTCGAACCCGTCGAGCCCGGGCATCCGGACATCGAGCAGGATCATCGCGAAGTCGCGCTCGAGCAGGAGCCGCAGCGCCCCGTGGCCGGAGCTCGAGGTGACCAGCGGATAGCCAAGCGGGTCGAGCACCGCCTCGAGCGTGCGCAGGTTCTCCGGCTGGTCGTCGACGAGCAGGATCGGCAGCGACTCGGCCGGCGTCAGGTCGATCATCGCCGAGGCATCGGCGAGTTGGGTGGGTGGGTGCAGGTTTTCTATGCGTCCAGCCAAACGCGCATCATCGACAACAGCTGATCGACGTCCACCGGCTTGGTGATGTAGTCGGATGCTCCGGCCGCGATCGCCTTCTCGCGGTCGCCCTTCATGGCCTTGGCGGTCAGCGAGATGATCGGCAGATGCTCGAATCGGGGCATCGCGCGGATCGCGCGTGCGGTCTCGTAGCCGTCCATCTCGGGCATCATGATGTCGAGAAGCACCACGTCGGTGTTGGGATGCTGGTGCAACCGCTCGATGCCCTCGCGGCCGTTCTCCGCGAACACGACCTTCATCCCGCGCTGCTCGAGCGTCGAGGTCAGCGCGAACACGTTGCGGATGTCGTCATCGATCACCAGCACCTTGCGGCCGTGCAACGGCGCGTCCCCGATGCGCAGGTGTCCGAGCATCTCGCGCGTCTGCGAGGGAAGCGTCGCCTCGGCGCGATGCAGGAACAGCGCGGCGCGGTCGACCAGCCGCTCCGGGGAGTCGGCGATCGTGATCACCGCGGATTTGGCCAGCGCATCGAGCCGAGCCCGATCGGTCTTGGACAGAGACCCCTGGACGTAGGCGATCACCGGGAGCTCACGCAGTGACGGGTCGGTGGCCGCTTCGCGCACCAGCGCGAACGCGTCCGAGCGCGGTCGTCCCATCGCCACCACGCCGAGGTCGAACTGCCCGGCGCGGAGCGCCTCGAGCGCGTCCGCCGGGACGATCCGCTCGAGCGTGATGTTCTCATCGCCCGACAGCAGCCCCGCAGTGGCGTCGTCGAGCCCGCCGTCCTCGGCGATCAGGGCGATCCGCCGCTCGGGACCCTGAGCCAGGCGCTCGAGGCGGCCCAGCGCGCTATTCAGGCCGCTCGGCTCGATCGGATCGTCGATGAACGCCGCCGCTCCGGCTCGCAGGCCGTCGATCCGCACCGCGCCGTCTCCGACCAGCGCGACCGGGAGGTGACGGGTGTCCGGATGCTTCTTGAGCTGACCGAGGACGGACTCGAAGCGGGGTAGGTCGCCGGCCAGCACCACCGCGCTCGGCCGGTGCTCGCGGGCCAGCCCGAGCGCGGCGCTGGCCCGGCGGGCCAGGATCGCCTTGCCGCCGCGGCTGCGAACCGCCTCGACCATCGACCGCGCGCGCTCGGACTTGGAGTCGATGACCAGTACGACCCGGTCGCCGTGCTCGAGCGCATCCATCTCGTCGGCGAGCTGGTCCTCCAGGGAGAGCTCCCGGGCGCCGCCGTTCCCGAGATACGCCTCGGCCATCGCCGCACCGTCGGCCCGGGGCTCGATCTGCATATCGCTGACGCTTTCGGTCAGCGGCAGGTACAGCGCGAACCGGCTGCCCTGCCCGACCGTCGAGTCGACCTGGATCTCGCCGCCGAGCATCCGGGCGATCTCGCGCGAGATCGACAGGCCGAGCCCGGTCCCGCCGTACTTGCGCGAGGTCGTGCCGTCGGCCTGCTGGAAGGCCTCGAAGATCAGGTTCAGCTTGTCGTCGGGAATCCCCACGCCGCTGTCGGTGACCGCGAACGCGATCACCCGCTCGGCGCTGCGCAGTCCGTCGGCACGTAGGGCGCTGCGGTCGGCCGGATAGCCGATGCTGAGCGTCACCCCGCCCTGGTGGGTGAACTTGAACGCGTTCGAGAGCAGGTTCTTGAGCACCTGGCCGAGTCGCTGCTCGTCGGAGACGATCGACGCCGGCAGCGACGGGTCGATCTCGACGTTGAACGTGAGGCCCTTCTGCTCGGCCACGTGACGGAACGCCCGCTCGGCGTCCTCGTAGACCTCGGAGAGGGCGAGCGGAGCCAGGTCGAGCTCCATGCGGCCGGCCTCGATCTTGGTCAGGTCGAGGATGTCGTTGATCAGCGAGAGCAGGTCGTTGCCGGCGGAGTGGATCGTGCGGGCGAATTCGACCTCGCGCTCGGACAGCGTCCGGTCCTCGTTCTCGGCCAGCAGCCGGCTCAGGATCAGCATCGAGTTGAGCGGCGTGCGCAGCTCGTGCGACATGTTGGCCAGGAACTCCGACTTGTACTTGGAGGCCAGCGCGAGCTGGGCGGCCTTCTCCTCGAGGCCGCGCCGGGCGAGCTCGATCTCCTCGTTCTTGATCTCGATGTCGCGGTTCTGCTCGGAGAGCAGCCGCGCCTTCTCCTGGAGCTCGTCGTTGGTCTCGCGCAGCTCCTCGGACTGCTTCTGGAGCTCCTGGGTGAGGCCCTGGGATTGGGACAGCAGCTCCTCGGTGCGCATGTTCGCGCGGATCGTGTTGAGCACCACGCCGATGGTCTCGGAGATGCGCGGGAGGAAGTCGCGGTGCACCTCGGAGAACGGCCGGATCGAGGCCAGCTCGATCACGCCCAGCACCTGGTCCTCGAACAGCACCGGCATGACCAGGATGTCGGCCGGAGCGGCGTCGCCGAGTCCCGAACCGACCTTGATGTAGCCCGGCGGGGCGTCGATGATCTCGATCGTCTTGCGCTCGAACGCGGACTGCCCGACCAGACCCTCGCCGATCGAGAACCGGCCGGCCAGGTCGCTGCGGTGAGGGGAGTATCCGTAGGACGCGGCCAGCACCAGCTCGGGCTCGCCGTCGGAGCCGGGCTCGGCCAGGAAGAACGCGCCGTGCTGCGCGTTCACCATCGGGGTGACCTCGCTCATGATCAGCTGGGTCACCGCGGCCAGGTCGCGCTGGCCCTGGAGCATCCCGGAGATGCTGGCCAGGTTGGTCTTCAGCCAGTCCTGCTCGGCGTTGCGCTGAGTGGTCTCGCGCAGGTTGGCGATCATCTGGTTGATGTTGTCCTTGAGCTCGGCCACCTCGCCCTGAGCCTCGACGGAGATCGACCGGGTCAGGTCGCCCTGGGTCACCGCGGTCGACACCTCGGCGATCGCGCGCAGCTGCGTGGTCAGCGTGACCGCCAGCTGGTTGACGTTCTCGGTCAGTCGCCGCCACGTCCCGGACACGCCCTCGACCTCGGCCTGACCACCGAGCTTTCCCTCGGTGCCGACCTCGCGGGCCACGCGCGTCACCTCGGCGGCGAAGCTCGACAGCTGAGCCACCATCCGGTTCAGCGTCTGCTTCAGCTCGAGGATCTCACCGCGCGCGTCGACGGTGATCGTCTGGGTCATGTCGCCGTTGGCCACGGCGGTGGCCACCTGGGCGATATTGCGGACCTGGTCGGTCAGGTTGCGGGCCATGAAGTTGACGTTGTCGGTCAGGTCCTTCCAGGTGCCGGCCACGCCGGGGACCTGAGCCTGGCCGCCCAGGATGCCCTCGGTGCCGACCTCGCGGGCAACGCGGGTCA
>JAFAWR010000250.1 GCA_019241635.1 Solirubrobacterales bacterium | reverse complement strand
GATCGTGAGGTCATATCCCTCGCTCGCTAGAACCTCGGCGAGGGCTCGTCCGATTCCGCGGGAGGCACCGGTAACGATTGCTGCACGGTTGCTCATCTTGTCCTGCTCCTCTCATCTCGGCTGGGTCCATGCAGGTAATAGTTACTGACGGCAGGAGATTGCGAGTACGTCGGTCTCGCCCGTCGCGAGCTACGCGTGCTCGACGCCAAGACGCCAGCGGGCGTGCGCCGCAGCGCAATCGGACAGCACGTAATCCCCCTGCACTGGAAGAGACGAATCGTCAGCGGGCCGAGGCCGGGCTTCCCGACATCAGCGTGGAGGTCACCCGCACACCTTGCGCTACACGTGCATCGCATCGCTGTTCGCCGCTGGCGCCGATCAGCGGGACGTTGCCGCCCAGGGTCGGGCACGAAGACATCACGACAACCGACCGCATCTACCGGTACCTGCTGCAGCCGCGCCGGCGGGGCGAGATCGGGCGCCGCCGGCGGTTGGCGATGCGCGAGTCAGCCGCGGACGTCGAGCGACACAGGTCATCGCCCCGGCGCGCGAGAGAAAGCTGAGATCGCTCTGACTGACAACGGCCGAGGCTCGGCGGCCGCGTCAGTCCGGCGCCGCCACGCCCGCGACGTCGATCGAGACCGCCATTACGTCGGCCGCGGCATGAGCTCGGGCAGTGGCGAATCACATCAGCTGATGACGCCGGCTGCTGTTTTGGCGGCGAAATCGAGGCTGAAAAGGCAGGAAAAGGCAGACGAGAGCGGTTGGCCGGTTTGGGCGCTCCGAAGACCACTTCGCAAGAGATGCGGTTTTTGCAGGCCTTTCGGCGATGGCGAGACCCGGACTTGAACCGGGGACACCACGATTTTCAGTCGTGTGCTCTACCAACTGAGCTATCTCGCCGTGACCTGGCGATGCTAGCGAGTCGAGGAGGACCGACCACGAGAGCGGCGCCATTCTCGCGCCTACGTTGCTTTCCAGCGCCCCTGCCTGAGCACGCGGTGATGCGGGTAGCCGTTGGGCCAGCCTGAGGAGTTGACGCCGCCGCGGGCGGCAGAATCAAGAGAGGGATGTCGTTGAGCAAGCGGCTGTTCGTCCTCCGCCACGCCAAGTCGAGCTGGGACGACCCGGGGCTGGCCGACTTCGATCGCCCCCTCGCCCCGCGGGGCCGCAGCGCGGTCGCGGCGATCGCCGCCCACCTGGATGCCGCGGGGATCACGCCGGAGTTGGTGCTTTGCTCGAGTGCCCGCCGGACCCGCGAGACGCTCGAAGGCGTCGCCGTCGGCGGCCGGCATGTGATCGAGTCCGCGCTGTACAACGCGACCTGCGCGGAGGTGCTCCACCGGCTCCACCAAGTCCCCGAAGAGGTCGAATCGGTGATGCTGGTGGGCCACAATCCGGCCCTCCAGGCGCTTGTCCTGCGGCTCGCCGCCGACGACAACGGAGCCAACGGCTCCGGCCTCGCCGAGGTGCGGCGGAAGTTTCCCACCGGAGCCCTGGCGACGCTGACCTTCGATTGCGCGTGGACGGAGTTGTCGCCGCGGTCCGCTCAACTCGCCGGGTACGTGCGCCCCAAGTCGCTCGGCTTTTGAACTGACACGTGTCCCCGGTTCGGGGCGTAGGCTTCGGGCCAAGGTGCGCCGTATTCGTTGGAAGTCGCTGCTGGCGGGGGTTCCCGTCGTCGCGTGCGTCCTCGCCGCATGCGGAAGCGCTTCAAGCAGCGCGCCGAGCAGCCCGCTCGCGGCGGCGCTGTCCTACATCCCGCCGGGCTCGCCAGTGGTTGCCACGGTCGCTACCGATCCGAACTCGGCGCCGGTGAAGAGCCTGAGTGCTTTGCTGGCCAAGTTCCAGGTCGCGAATCTCGTCGCCACCGCGCTCAAGCAGGAGCTGCAAAAGCAGGGCCTCACCTACGACGCCGACGTCAAGCCGCTGCTCGGCAACCCGGTTGTGATCGGCGGGATCAGCGTCGCGGGAGCCGGGAGCCAGGTCAAGGGCGTCGGCGTGTGGATCACCAAGGACGCCGCCAAGCTGGGCGCGCTGGTGAACAGACCGTCGAACGGCGACAAGAAAATCGGATCGCACGACGGAGCGACCCTGTACCGCAGCCGCGACGGCTCGAACGTGTTCGCCGTCGACGGCCCCACGCTGGTCATCGGAGATACCCAGGCGGTGGTGGATGGCGCCCTCGATCGGCACGCAAACGGCGGGGGGATGAGCCTCGCGCAGTACGACCAGGAGATATCCGGACTGCCTTCTCAGACCCTGGTTCAGGTCTTCGGGAACGTCGCCAGCCTCCTCGCTACGCCGAAGGCGGCTCAGGCACGCCAGATCCCCTGGGTGGCCGCGATCAAGGGCTACGCGGTCTCGTTCAGCCCCACCTCGAGCGGGATCAGCCTCGACTGGAAGGTCGATACGACCGGACGCCAGCTGACCCCCGCCGAGCTTCCGCTCGCCGCGGGAAGCGCCGCGCCGGCGCTCGTCGCCAACGGCCCGGGAAGCCTCGGGATCCGGGATCCTGCGCAGATCGCCACATTCGTCGAGTCGGCGCTGCAGGCCGTCGATCCGACCAAGTACGCGCAGTTCCAGGCCGCCCTGGTGGCGTTGCGCAACGGCTTCGGAATCGACGCGACCGGCGCGCTCAGCCGGCTGACCGGCGATCTCATAACCACCGGCCAAGGTCCGGTCAGCTTGATCCGGGCCGGCATCAGTGATCCGGCGTCAGTCAGCCAGACCCTGGCCAACCTCCAAAAGCACATTCACACGCTGTCGCCGCGTACGAACATGCGACCAATTGGCGGTGGCTTCTACCTAGTCACCGGCCGTTCACTGACCTTCGCGGTTGGCGTGGTGGGCGCTCAGCTGGTGGCGGGCAATGTCTCACCGGCCCGGCTGCGCGCCTTCGCCACCGAGCCGACCACGCCGTCGAGCGGCCAGGGTGCGATCGCCTTCAGCGAGTCGCTGCCCCAGGTGCTCAAGCTGACCGGCGGGCTCCTTCACTCCGCCGAGGCGCAGGTCATCCTCAGCCAGCTCGGCGACTTCAGCGGTTGGATCGCCAACACGCCAAGCGCGCTGACCGGCAACGCGCTGGTCACGATCAAATAGGGCCCGGGCTCAGGAAGCCAGCCGCCGGAGCAGTTCCAGGGCGCCGCGCTTGGACAGCGGCTCGTTGAGGTTGCCGCACTTGGGCGACTGCACGCATGACGGGCAGCCAGAGCGGCATGGGCACTCGCCGATCAGCCGCCGCGCGTCGAGGACCAGGCGCTCGAACTCGTCATAGCCGCGTTTGGTGATCCCCACGCCCCCGGGGTGACCGTCGTAGATGAAGATCGTGGGACCGCCGGTCTGCGGGTGGGCGTTGGTCGAGAGGCCGCCGATGTCCCAGCGGTCGCACATCGCGATCAGCGGCAGGACCGCGATCTGCCCGTGCTCGAGCGCATGGAGCGCGCCGAGCAACAGCTCAGGCGGGAACCGTTCAGCCGCGATCAGATCGTCAAGCTCGTACCAAAGAGCGCGCGTGTCGAACTCGACCGTCGGCAGGTCGAGCGCCTGGAAATCGATCACCTCGTGATCCTGGAGACGCTTGCGCTGGTAACCGATGACCGTCTCCGCGTAGGCGATCTCCCCGTAGGAGAGCGTCACGCCGTTGGTCTGGCGCTGCTCGCCCAGGCGCGTGATGTAGATCATGATCTCGCGCTTGGCCTGCGTGAAGTAGTTGCCGTCGAACGGCTCGAGCAGCGCCCGCCGTCCGCCCAGATCGAGGTCCAGGACCTGGTAGGAGCGCCCCATGTGCAGGTAGATCGCGCCCTCGTGGACGGTCGAGTAGGCGCGGCCGAGCTCGACCGTCCCGAACAGCTCTCCCGAGCTGCTGTCGATCAGGGCGAAGCTGTCGGCCGAGGCGGAGCGCAGCGCGGTCCGCGCCGCCGGGTAGTCGTCGGCGCGCTTGGGCACGAAGCCGGTGGCGCGCTCGCGCAGGAACCCGGCTTCGGTCAGCTCCTCGGCGTATTCGCGCCACTGCGGCCCGAGAATCGCTTCGTCGTCCGCGGTCAGCGGCGCCTCGTGCGCGGCGCAGAGGAGGTGCTCGGCGTAGATCTCGGGGCTGTGCGGATCGAGGATGGCCGCCTCGACGCTGCGATCGATGAACTCGCTCGGGTGACGGCAGAAGAACTGATCGAGAGCATCCTCGCCGGCCACGTAAACGGCGAGGCCGCGCCCGCGCCGGCCGGCCCGGCCCCACATCTGCTTGAGGCTCGCCACCGTGCCCGGGAAGGTGACGCAGATCGCCGCGTCCAGCTCGCCGACGTCGATACCCAGCTCGAGCGCGTCGGTCGCCACCACGCCGAGGAGCTCTCCGCCGCTCAGCCGGCGCTGGATGTCTTGGCGCTGCTGCGGCGTGTAGCCGCCGCGGTAGGGCGCAATCCGCTCTTTGGTTTCGTCGTCCAGGCGGTCCCGGGCGTGGCGGAGGATCAGCTCCACGCCCTTGCGCGATTTCATGAAGCAGATCGTCCGGGCGCCTGCGGTGATCAGCTCGGAGAACACCTCGGCCGCCTCGTACAACGCCGAGCCGCGGATGCCGAGATCCTCGTCCAAGAGCGGCGGGTTCCACATGGCGACGCGGCGGTGTGCCCTCGGGGCGCCGTCGTCGTCGATCAGGTTGAACGGCTCGAGTCCGGTGAGTTGCTCGGCCAGCTCGGTCGGATTGGCAATCGTCGCGCTGGCCAGCAGGAACCTCGGGGCGCTGCCGTGGATCGCCGCGACGCGCTTTAGCCGCCTGATGACGTTGGCGACGTGGGAGCCGAAGACGCCGCGGTATACGTGGGCCTCGTCGATCACCACGAAGGCCAGATTCGCGAACAGCTCTCCCCACGCGGGGTGGTTGGGCAGGATCCCGACGTGGAGCATGTCGGGGTTGGTCAGGATGAGGTTCGAGCGCTTCCGGATCGCCGCGCGCTCGCCCCGCGGGGTGTCGCCGTCGTAGATCGCCGGGCGGATCAGCTTGTGCAGGCCGAAGGCGTGCAGCGCCCGCGCCTGGTCCTGGGCCAGCGCCTTGGTCGGGTAGAGGTACAGCGCCCGTGCCGTCCGGTCGTCGGTCAGGGTCTGCAGCGTCGGGAGCTGGAAGCACAGCGACTTCCCTGACGCCGTGCCCGTCGTGATGATCGTGGGCCCCTCGAACGCCTTGTACAACGCTTGGCTCTGGTGTGAATAGAGCTGGTCGATGCCGGCGCTGCTGAGGGCCTGTCTGACGGCCGGGTTCAGCTCGTCCGGGACGAGCGTGAGGCGCGGATGGCGTGGCTCGTATTCGTCCTCGTGGACCAGGCGTTCATCCTCACGGCCTTGCTCGATGAGGGCCGCCCAGGGCTCCGTTCCGTGCTGGATCGCCACCGCGCGCGACCGTAGCACCCGACCGCTGGGTCGCCATACTGGCCGGCGGTGCGCTGCCTGTACGCCGATTTGGACGGAACCCTCCTCGGGCCTGGAGGCTCGCTACTGCGCGGGGCCGACGGCCGGTTCGCGCTCGACGGCGTCCGAGCGTTACAGGCCTGCTCGCGAGCGGCGGTCGAGGTCGTCTTGTACTCCGGCCGGAGGCAGGGTTCGGTGTTCGAGAACTCCCGGATCATCGGCTCGAGTGCGTACATCTTCGAGCTCGGATGCGGGCTGGTGGTCGATGGCGAGCTCGAATGGCTCACCGACGGCATCGTTCCCTCCGATGCTGACGGAACGATTTATCAACAGCTTGAGCGCTCGGGAGCGCCCGCATTCCTGCTCGAGCACTACGCCGGCCGGCTCGAGTACCACACGCCCTGGTCCATCGGCCGCGAGGTCTCGCATCTGTTCCGCGGCGACGTCGACCCTGCGTCGGTGCGCGCCGCGCTCGACGGCGCCGGCTACGACTGGCTCCGCCTGGTCGACAACGGCGTGGTCCGAGCGCGCAGCGAGCAAATGGCCGGGCTTCCGGTGACCCGCGCATACCACCTGATCCCGGCCGGCGCCTCCAAGACCCGCGCCGTCGCCCGGCACATGCAGGCCCGCGGCTATGAGCGCGGCGACTGCATCGCGGTCGGAGATTCCCGCGAGGATCTCGACGCTGCATCGGTCGTGGGCGCGTTCTGGCTCGTCGCCAACGCGCTGTCCGA
>JAFAWR010000006.1 GCA_019241635.1 Solirubrobacterales bacterium | reverse complement strand
GGTGTATGACGATGAGGTCTTCGGTCCCCTGCTCGTCATCGTGCGCGCCGGCAGCTATGCGGAGGCGCTGCGGTTGATCGCCGATAGCCCCTACGGCAACGGGGCCGCGATCTTCACCCGCAGCGGCGGGGCGGCCCGGCGGTTCGTTCGCGAGGCGGAGGCGGGCATGGTCGGCGTCAACGTGCCGATCCCGGTGCCGGTCGGCTTCTACTCCTTCGGGGGCTGGGGGGATTCGCTGTTCGGTGACACTCACGTGTACGGGCCGGAGGGCTTCCATTTCTACACGCGGTCGAAGGTCGTCACGGCCCGCTGGCCGCACGACGACCCGACCGGGGTCAACCTGACGTTTCCCAACGGCTGAATCGGTCGCCCGTCGCGCACCGTGCCGCGCGACGGGCAGGACGTTCAGCCGGCCAGCGTGGCGCAGTAGGCGGCGTCCAGGACCTCGATCGTGTGCCGAACCGAGATCTCGGCGCCGAGACGGCGTCCTGCGCGAACTGTCCGATCTAGGGATCGGCACCGCGAGGTCGGCGCCCGCCGGGCGCGGAAGCTCAGACGGCGACGGCTTCGGCGTCGTCGGTGCGCCGAGCCGACATCAGCTTGACCGGGGAGACCTCGTGGTCGGCCGACAGCAGCGGCGTGACGTACTCGGTCATGTGATCCCGGCTATCGCTGAGATGCACCTTGAGCGCCTTGCGGATCTTCGGCGCGCTTCGCTCCTGGGCGACCTCGACGAGCGCCAGGTGCTTGGTGTACAGCTCGTGCGCGGCGACCGGCCGCACGTCGTAGACCAAGCTGATGTACCGCTCGCCGACGTCCCACAGGCGCCGCAACAACGTCGTCGAAACCGGGCCGGCGGCTGGCGCGAGCAGCGCGCGGTGCAGCTTCGAGTGCGATTCAGCGCCGACCAGGCCACGCGATCCGCGCCCAGTGGCGTGCATCTCCTCGACGAGCCGTCCCATCTCCTCGAGTTGCTGATCGGTGTAGCTCGGCGCGGACTGCGCGGCCAGTGCCGGCTCGAGCAGCAGGCGCAGCCGGTAGATCTCCTTGACCTCCGCGAGGCTCAGCGGAGCGACGATGGCACTCTTGTTCTGCCGCAGGATCACCAGCCCGTCGGCCTCGAGTTGCCGGAGCGCCTCGCGCACCGGGATGTGGCTGACGCCGAGCTCCTCACAGAGTTCGGCGATCGAGAACTGCTGGCCCGGATGGAGCGATCCGGCGAGGATCGATGATTTGATCTCGTCGGTCACCCGCTCGACGAGGGACGTCGCCACCTGGGGGTTCAACCGTGCCATGTGCTAGATGATATACGAGTTCGCGGACATCGTAGAGCCGGAGAGTAAATCGTGCGGGCCGCCAAAAACCCCCGGGGTCGGCGACCCACACACGCGGCCACGACTACAATATATGATATGTTCACGCCGTGAACTCCGAGCGATTTTGCGCGATGAGACCCGCCGACAGCGCCCGACTCTACGCCGAGGGCATGCGTTGGGGTGAGGGGCCACGGTGGCGGGACGGCGTCCTCTGGCTGTCGGACACCCAGGGCTCGAAGCTGTGGACCGATAGCTCCGGAAGCTGGCAGGCGACCGAGCTCGAGTCGCCGTGCAACGGGCTGGCATTCCTGCCGGACGGCCGCCTGGTCGCCGCCATGATGAAGGAGCCCCGGATCTGCGTATGGACCGGCCACGAGCTGGCCCCGTACGCGGAACTGCCTGGCGCGCGCGCCCCCTTGGGCGATATGACCGTCGATGCCGCCGGGAATCTGTATGTCGACGAGGTCGGCTATAACCGCCACCTGGGCGAGGCGCCGCGTCCTGGCCGCATTCTCCGTGTCGCAGCCGACCGCGCGGTCACGACCGCGGCAACGGACGTCGATTTCCCCAACGGCCTGGCCGTGATCGACGGCGGACGGACGCTCGTCGTCGCCGAGACCTGGAAGCAACGGCTGCTCGCCTTCACCGTGGCCGCCGAAGGCTCGCTCGTGGAGCGTCGTGTCTACGCGGACGTTGCGACCCTCCTCGGTCCGGACGCACGTCCCGACGGCATCTGGCCTGCCGGGGATCGGGGCGTCTGGGCGTGTTGCCTGACCGCCAATCGGGTGGTACAGATCGACGATGGTCAGGTCGTGCGGTCGCTTGACACCGGCTCCGGACTGGCGATCGCATGTTGCGCCGACGCAGAGGGCTCACGTCTGTTCGTCACGGTCGCGGACACGGCCGGTCTCGAGTTGAACGACGCGATCGCCGCGGGCGCCGTGTCGACGACGGTCATCATCTACGACCTCTGATCGTCTGCCCGGCGATCGTGATCTCGGGTGCTCGCGCGCCGAGCTGCGACCCGCGCCCCCGGCGGCGTAAGAGATCGATTGCTGTCGGATGCGATCGACTTCGAACCACGCCGCGTCCCCCGATTGGTCTACGGAACCTTGGTCGCCGTGAAGCCGCCGTCGACGGGCATCACGATGCCTGTGATGAAGCTCGCCGCGGGCGAGAGCAGGAACAGGATCGGCGCGGCGATCTCGGCCGGCTCCGCGAAGCGACCCATTGCCGCGCGCGCGGTGTCGCAGTACGCGTCGTAGTCGACGTTTCCCTGCCGGATGAGCTCGTCCATCATCTCCGTGCGCACGTAGCCCGGTGCGACGCCGTTGATGCGGATGCCATCTGCGGCCCACTCGACCGCGAGCGTCTTAGTCAACGAGACGACGGCGGCCTTTGACGCGGCGTACCCGGAGCGCCGGGGCCAACCGTAGTAGGCCGCGATCGACGCGAGATTGACGATGGCCCCGCCTCCGTTGGCGCGCAGTCGGGCGCCCACGGCGTTGCAGACGTTGAGCGTGCCGCTGACGTTGATGTCCATCAGGCGGTCCCACTCATCGAGCACCACCTCGGCGATCGGTGCGAAGGACGCCACGCCGGCGGAATTGACGAGCGCGGTGACGGGCGGGCCCGACGCCTCGATCTGCGCGACGGAGGCGTCGACCGCGGCGCGATCCCGGACGTCGGCTTGCAGCAGCGTCACCCGGTCGCCGAAATCCTGCAGCTCCCCAAATCGTCCCTCGCCCTGGTCGATCACCGCCACGTGGCTGAACGCCTCGGTCT
>JAFAWR010000137.1 GCA_019241635.1 Solirubrobacterales bacterium | reverse complement strand
TACCCGGGCATTCCGGCGTGACGACGCCGTCTACACCATTGGTTCGATCGGCGACACCCAGTACGCCGGGCGGCGTTGCCCTTCAGCACGCCCACCCCCGGGGGGTCTCCCGAGCGCTGGGTCCTCATCGTGCGCAAGCCGCTGGATACCGTCACGGCCGCGGTCTCCACCGTGCGCCGGGCGTTCCTGTACGCCGCCCTGGCCGCTCTCGCGATCACGCTTCTGCTCGGGATCCCGCTTTCGGCGACGCTGGTGCGCCGCCTGCGCCGCCTGCACCACGCCGCGCTCCAGCTCGCCGCCGATGGGCCGCCCGTGGCCCTACCCGCCGACCGGCGCCGCGACGAGGTGGGTGACCTGGCCCGGGCGTTCGATGTGATGCAGCGCCGCCTCCAGCAGCAGGAGGAGGCGCGCCGGGCGTTCGTCTCGACCGCCTCACACGAGCTGCGCACGCCGCTGGCCTCGCTCGACGGCATGCTCGAGCTGCTCCACGAGGACCTGGGTGACGCCGATCCCGACCTGTCCGACGCGCGCTCACTGCTCGAGCGGGCCCGCACCCAGTCCCGGCGGCTGGCGAGGCTGGCCGCCGACCTGCTCGACCTGAGCCGTCTCGACGCCCAGGTCCATCTGCGCTCCGAACCGGTCGAGCTGGGCGAGCTGAGCCGGGCGGTGCTGGCCGAATTCGAGCTGGGCACCGAGGAGCGCGGGATCATCTCGACGCTCGACGACTCAGCCGGGCGGGTGTGGGCGTGCGGGGATCCCGGCGGCATCGCACGGATCGTGCGGATCCTGCTCGACAACGCCGTGCGGGTCAGCCCGCAGGGCGGCGAGATCACCGTCGAGTTGCGCAACGGGGGCCAGGCTTCGGTCACCGTCCGCGACGAGGGGCCCGGGGTGGCCAGCGAGGAGCGCGAAGTGATCTTCGAGCGCTTCCAGCGCGGCCGGGCCGCGGCCGGGAGCGCGGGCTTCGGGCTCGGGCTGGCCATCGGGCGCGAGCTGGCCGAGCGGATGGGCGGCGAACTGGTGCTCGAGCGAACCGAGCTCGCGGGCGCTACCTTCACCCTGCGCCTTCCGGTCGCCACGGCGCAGGAAGAGGAGCCATTGGCGGTGGTGTAGCGCCGCCGGTGCACGGATGCCCGGCGGAACGGCCCCATGGACGCCGAGCGCAGCGAGGCCCCAACCCCGAAACCGGCGCGACCGTGCGCGCCTGCGAGGATTCTGAGTAATGGACGAACGCCTGATGAACGCGATGCTGGAGCTCGACGACCGCCATTGGTGGTATCGCGGGCGCCGGAAAATCATCCGCGCCGAGCTCGACCGGCTGCCGATGCCGGCCGGGGCGCGCGTGCTCGACGCCGGCTGCGGCTCGGGGCGCACGCTCGAGGAGCTCGGGCGCTACGGGCAGGTCTTCGGCATCGAGCTCGACCCGGGGGCGGCTTCGGTGGCGCGCGAGCGGGGATGCGGCGAGGTGGTTGTCGGCCGGCTCGAGGAGCTGCCCTGGGAGGAGGAGTTCTTCGACCTGATCACGTGCCTGGACGTGATCGAGCACACGCCCGACGATCGGGCGACCCTGCGCGAGCTTCGGCGGGTGTGCAAGCCGGGCGGCTTCCTGCTCGTGACCGTGCCCGCCTACCAGGGCCTATGGTCGATGCACGACGTGGCCAACCACCACTACCGCCGCTATTCGCGGGGGCGCCTGCGCGCCGCGGCCGGGGAGGCCGGGTGGCGGGTGCGCCGGATGACCTCGTTCAACGGGCTCCTGCTCGGCCCCGCGGCCGCGGTGCGGCTGGCCGAGCGCCGGAGGATGCGCGCGCCGAATGGCGATTACAAGCCGGAGCTGGCCCTGGGGCCGGAGTGGCTGAACGCGGTACTCGAGCAGCCGCTTCGGCTCGAGGCCCGGTGGCTCGGGCGGGGGCGGTCCATGCCGGCGGGGCTATCGCTGCTGGCCGTGCTCGAGAACCCAGGGGTGTCCGGCTGAGCGTCGTGGCGGGCTGATGGCACGCCTCGGGGGCATTCTGGTCGCCTACGGCGCGATCATCGGGCTGTCCGACAACCTTGGCTACGTGCTGCCCGCGATCATTGGCCTCGAGTCGATGGGCATCCCCTCGCCGGGGGAGACCGCGCTCGTGCTCGCGGCGATCCTGGCCAGCCAGGGCAAGCTCCAGATCTGGCTGGTCATCCTGATCGGCGTGAGCTCGGCGATCCTGGGCGACAACCTCGGCTACCTGCTGGGGCGCCGCTACGGGCGCGACGTCCTGGCCCGACCGGGTCCCTTCTATCACCGCCGCCTGCGGACGATCGCCTACGGCGACGGGTTCTTCAAACGCCACGGTCCCAAGGCGGTGTTCCTGGGGCGCTGGATCGCGCTCGTGCGCTTCGCCACCGCGTGGCTGGCCGGAATCAACCGGATGCCGCTGCGGCTGTTCTTCTTCTGGAACGCGCTCGGCGGGATCAGCTGGGGCCTGGCCTACGGGCTGGCCGGCTACTACGGCGGGCACGCGGCCGCGCACGTGCTCGCCCAGGCCGGTTTGGTCGGCCTGGGCGTGATGGTGGCGATGGCCGTCGCCGCGGTCGTGATCGTGCGCCGGCGCGAGCGTCGCGCCGCCGAGGACGCTCGGGAGTGAGCGGCGGGGGGTGAGCGGCGGGCTCTAGCTCGACTGCGGCGCGAAGTCGAGCGCGCAGGAGTTCATGCAGTAGCGCAGGCCGGTGGGGGCCGGACCGTCGTCGAACACGTGGCCGAGGTGACCGCCGCAGCGCTTGCACACGACCTCGGTGCGGCGCATGAACAGGCTGCGGTCCTCGCGCGTCTCGACGTTCTCGGCCACCGCGGGCTCGTAGAAGCTCGGCCAGCCGGTGCCCGAGTCGAACTTGGTGTTCGATGTGAAGAGCTCGGCGCCGCAGCCGGCGCAGCGGTAGGTGCCGTCGTCCTTGACGTGGACGTACTGGCCGGTGAACGGCCGCTCGGTGCCATGCTTGCGCAGGACCTCGTACTGCTCTGGGGTAAGGCGCGTGCGCCACTCCTCGTCGGAGAGCTGGACCTCGCGCCCGGTGTCGGTTTCGTGTTCGGTAGCCATGGGGACTACGGTAGCGCGGTGGGTGCCTGCGCTACGGTGAACGATCGATGAACTTCGGTTCGGTGAGGGTCCGATGAAGTTCGGGGTGGCGATCTTCCCCACGGAGTCGGTGCCGCCACCCTCGGAGATCGCCGTGATGGCCGAGGAGCGCGGGTTTGAGTGCCTGCTGTTCCCCGAGCACACGCACATCCCGTCGAGCCGCGAGACGCCAGCGCCCTCGGGTCAGGAGCTCCCGTCCTACTACAGCCGCACCTACGACCCGTTCGTCGCGTGCACGGCCGCCGCCGCGGCCACCGAGCGGCTGCTGATCGGGACCGGGATCTGCCTGGTGATCGAGCGCGACCCGATCATCACGGCCAAGGAGGTGGCCTCGATCGACGTGCTGTCCGGCGGGCGTTTCCTGTTCGGGGTGGGGGCGGGCTGGAACGTCGAGGAGATGCGCAACCACGGCACGGAGGCCTCGCGCCGGTTCGGGGTGATGCGCGAGCGGATCGAGGCGATGAAGGCGATCTGGACCCAGGACGAGGCGAGTTACTCGGGGCGGTATGTCGGTTTCGAGAAGATCTGGTGCTGGCCGAAGCCGGCGCAGAAGCCCCATCCGCCGATCCTGGTCGGCGGCAACGGCGCCAGGGTTTTGGAACGGGTGCTCGCCTATGGCGATGAGTGGATGCCCAACCGGATGTCCGACGAGCAGCTGGCGGCCCGGATCGCCGAGCTCGGGGAGCGCGCCGCTTCGGCGGGCCGGGATCCGATCCCGGTGACCGTGGTCGGGGTGTCGCCTGACCCGGCGCACATTGCCCGGCTGGGCGAGATCGGCGTGAGTCGCGTGGTGTTCTGGCTTCCGCCCGAGAGCGCGGAGTCGGTCGAGCGCGGTTTTGATGAGTATGTGGGCGTGATGGAGCAGGTCCGGGCCGCCGGTTAGTCGTTCAGGTAGCTGGTGGCCGCGGTCGCCGGGTCGGTCTCGAGGAGCTCGAGGATCAGCGTCGACCAGGCGAAGTCGGTCGCGCCCATCCCGCGGCCGGTGAACGGGTCGTAGTACTCACGTAGGCGGTTGGCCTTGACGGTGGCGCCCAGCCTCTGCGCGAGATGGTCGGCGGACTCGCGGTAGCCGAGGCGGACCAGGCCGAGCCAGACCAGCCAGGCGGCGTTGATCCAGGTCGGGCCGCGCCAGTAGCGGCGGATCCACAGGAAGCCGTCTTCGCGGGTCGAGAAAGACGGCTCGGTGTTCGCCACGGACGGCGGCGGGACGGGGAGCCAGAAGCGGTCCGGGTCGAGCAGGTGCTCCTCGACCAGGCGCCGGCCGATGGGTTCGGGGAGGTCGGGCAGGGCCAGGGGGGCGAGCGCGGTCCAGGTGACCGGGGGTGCCCGCTTCAGCGGCGGGTGGACCAGCGGCTCGAACAGGCCGGTCCGTTCGTTGTACATGCGCTCGACGATCGTCTTGGTGAGCGAGGGCCGGTGGAGCGCTTGCAGTGACAGCGCGTGGAGGACGTTGGTGGCGACCTCGCAGCACACCGGACCGCCTGCGCCGGCGATCCGGCTCAGGTCGTAGCCGAGGCGGCGGTTGCGGCGGACGAGCAGGATGAACCCGGGACGGTCGTGGGCCTTCCAGCGCCAGATCGGGTCGAACTGGGGAGAGGCGTCGAGGCCGGACTCGTCGGGCTGCACGATCCAGATCAGGCCGTCGCCGTCGAGGTCCCGGTTGGCGGCCAGCCAGTCGTAGTGCCGGCCGATGGCCGGAATCTGTCCCGGGTCGCCCACGGCGATCCGCCACGCCCAGGCCATTGCCGGCGGCTGGATGCTCGCGGTCATGGGGTCGTCCGGCGAGACGACGTTGTAGGTGTAGCGCCGGCGGCCGGTCAGGCGGGTGTTCCAGAAGATCGTGTGGCCGATGAAGCCGTCCTCGCGCTGCGCGGCGAGCAGCGACTCGAGCTCGCGACGCGAGCGATCGGGGTCGAAGTGGCGCCAGGTGATCGCGTTGAAGCAGGAGTCCCAATAGAACTGCCACGGGTAGTGGCCGGGGCTCGGGCAGGTGTAGCCGAACGGCACCCCGTCGCTCTTGCGCCTGCCCTCACGCCAGTTATGGCGAAGCGTCGACTCGCACAGCTCGCGGATGGCGGCGCGGTCGGCTTCGGGCAGCATCCAACGGGATCCTCGCACGGAGGATCGGGGTGGCGTACCGCCGTCCGACCTATGTGGGTTTAGGCGGCCTTCGGCTCCGCGAGCAACGCTGCGTCAGCTCCCGGCTGTGCCCCGGGAAGCAACACCTCGGGTCGGTAATCCAGCCGCCCGAGCTCCTGACGTTCCGCCCCACATCGATCGCACAACAGCACCAGGCGCAGTTCGCCCGCTTCGCGGCTGTACCGCGAGGCCCCTGTGTATGTGCCTGAGTGATCGCACATCATGGCTATCTATGGCCACCAACGGCATCAGCGGGAAGAAAAGTCCGCCGCGCGGAAAAGATCCTCTCCGGGTCGGACGGACCGGGTCCGGGTCGCGCCCCGAGATGCGCGAAGGCCCGGCGCCGCCGCGGCGCCGGGCCCTCACGAGAGACCTCTGTGGGGATAGGAGGTGCTCTATGCGCGGAAGTCGGCCGGCCGGCCGATGAACTGTGCCCGCGCGCTCGCGCGCCGACGCCGGCGGGAGCTGCGCTTGACGCCGGCGGGGGCGTCGAGGTCCTGGCTGGCGATGCTCCAGGCGAGCCCGCCGACGATTCCGACGATGACCAGGGCGACTAGGACGATGTTGAGGACGATGACGATGGACATTCTCGGGCTCCGCTTTCTCTGGGAAGTTCTGGCTGCGGTAGCAATGATCGGAGCCGTCCGAAAGAGAACCGTCGGGCGAACGTCGGAGCTCTGTAAGAGTGGGGGGCGCGGCCGTGGCGCGGCGTGTCGTCGCGGGCGCCCCGTCGGCGGCACCGGGCGGTGCACGATTCGTTGCAGAGGCAGGATCTGGTGGGTGCCTGGCGTGGTCGCTTGTTAGGGTGCTGCCGGCTTCCATCCAGGGGGCTGTGCCGCGACCGCGGCGCCCGACACGACGGGCGTCCGCGAGCGTCGTGGTGCGCACCCGTGCCCGCATGCGATCAGCCCACGCACGATCCCGCACCATCGCCCTCGCCTGGGGGCTCGTGTGCGCGCTGCTGCTGGTGGGCGGCTTGCCCGCGACCAGCGCCGGCGACCTCCAGAGTCAGATCAGCGCCGGCAAGTCAGCCGCGGTCTCGCTGCGCTCGCAGATCGCCGCCGACACATCGCGCATCCAGCTGACCACTCACGGACTGGCCGACGCCAACCAGCGGCTGTCGAGATTGCAGCACGCGCTGAGCGCCCGCGAGGCCGAGCTCGGCCAGGCCCAGCGCTCGCTGATCCAGGCGCGTGATCATCTCGTCGATCTCGAGAACCGCCTGGAGAGCGCCACCCATGCCCTGGCCGCCAATCTCGTCGCCGGCTACGAGCAGGGGCAGCCCAATCTCGTCTCGGTGATCCTCGAGGCCCACGGCTTCACCGATCTGCTCGAGCAGGTGAGCTTCCTGCACCGGATGGGCGAGCAGGACGCGCACGTGGTCGGGGTGACGCGCTCCGCCCGCGCCGCGGTGGCCCGCCAGGCCGCGCTGCTGGACACGCTCGAGCGGCGCGATCAGACCCTCACCGCCCAGGTCCTGGCGCAGCGCAACGGCGTCGCCGCTCTGCAGGCGGCGCTGCTCCACGAGCAGATCTCCGAGCTCAGCGTGCGCGGGAACGATGAGTCCAAGCTGCACGATCTGAACGCGCGCGTCGGGCGGCTCGAGGCCAAGGCGGCAGCCGACGCGGCCCGGGCGGCGGTGACCGGCAACGCCGGCGTCGGCGGGATCGCCATCGACACCGGCGGCATGGTCCAGGCCCCGCCGGGAGCGCCGGCCGCGGTGCGCGAGGTCATCGCCGCCGGCAACGCGATCGCCACGCTTCCGTATATCTACGGCGGCGGGCATGCCTCGTTCCACGCCGACGGCTATGACTGCTCGGGGTCGGTCAGCTATGCGCTCGCGGCGGCCGGGCTGGTCACCTCGCCGATGGTCTCGGGCGACTTCGAGACCTGGGGAGAGGCAGGACCCGGCCGGTGGATAACCGTGTACGCCAACGCCGGCCACGTGTGGATGGAGGTGGCCGGGTGGCGGTTCGACACCGTGGCGCTGGCCGAGGACGGGACCCGGTGGTCGCAGGGCGGCGGCGAGTTCACCGGCTTCATCGTGCGCCACCCGGCCGGCCTGTAGCCGGCTTCTGAACGTGGGTGGGGGCCGCTCGGCCGTGGCGTGACGGCGCTCGGCCGTGGTATGAGCGATCTGCGTGCTCCGCGTCGCTTGATCGCGGACGCCGGCATCGGCTCGGTGCCCCGACCGCATGATGGACCTCTTTCCGGTAGGGAGTTTCTCGCCACTCGCGGACCGACGCGGAGCGAGCGGCGCGGAACGCGGGCTATGCGCGACTGATCTCGCCACTCGTGGATCCAAGCGGCGCGAGTGGCGCGAAAGTCGCGCCAGGCGCCCCTTGCCGATATCCGTCAGGTCCGGCGGCTGGCGTGGCTTGTGGGTCAGGCGGTGCTCTCCGGAGGGGACAGTCCGCCGCGGTCGGCGGGACTGCCGCGCGGATGGTGCGCGCGTCCAGGACCGCTTGGACGCGCACGGCGGGCTCGATGCGCCCGGATCGCCCGTCCTCGCGGCGTTTTCTCGGGTTCCGGCGCTGGGCTCGGTCTGAAATCAGACATCAGGTGGGATGGCCGAGCCGCCGATGGAACTGACGGATGAAGCGTTTGGTCACCCTGTGCGCGCTGCTCGGCACGCTGGCCCTGTCCGCCACCGCCTCGGCGGCGACGGTCCACGGTCAGGTGTCCGGGACCCTGCTCGGAGTGTTCGGGCGGACCTTCGCGATCCAGGCGGCGGGAAGCCGGATGCCGGTCGTCCAGGCCCTGGCCGCGGCCGCCGACTCCGTGACCGCCGGCGACTATC
This sequence comes from Solirubrobacterales bacterium, assembly GCA_019241635.1. Classification (GTDB taxonomy): domain Bacteria; phylum Actinomycetota; class Thermoleophilia; order Solirubrobacterales; family Solirubrobacteraceae; genus Palsa-465. Next base: position 32,415 of record JAFAWR010000137.1, on the reverse strand, counting down.
CGTACGTCTACGGCGGCGGTCATGCCGACGCGGGCGTCGCCAGCATCGGGATCAAGGGTCCGGGCTACAACGGCCGGCGGATCGGGTTCGACTGCTCGGGCTCGGTCGCCGCAGTGCTCTCACAGGCCGGCCTGTGGCCGGTCGCCGCCGGCGTTCCCAACGACGCCGGCGTCATCGCCCAGCTCCTGGCCGAGCACCTGATCGCCCGGGGCCGGGGTCACGGCGCGAACGAGGTCACCTTCTACGACGACGCGGGCGTCCACATCTTCATGGACATCGACGGACGCTTCTTCGGCACCTCAGACGGTGGCGGCGGCGGCAACCCGAACGGTGGCGCCGGCTGGCTTGACGACGGCGCCCCCGACGCCTCGAGCCGGACCTACAAGCCCTACCACCTGCTCGCCGGCGTCGTCGAGCGGCAGACCACCTTGGCGCGCGTTTTCACCTTCCAGACGGCCGGTCACCCCGCCCTCACCCACGGCCTCGAGCTAGGTAGCGTCGTGCACGTCGCCTACACGGTGACGCCGGACGGGCGCGCGGTGGCGCAGCGCGTCGGCTAACCGCGGCGGTAGCGGCTCTCGGCGGCGCTCGCGGCTACTAGCCGCAGCCGGTGTTGAACCCGCAGCTCGAGCACGTGTAGCAGCTGCCCGTGCGCTGCATCATGCCACCGCACTGCTGGCAGGCCGGACCGAGATCGAGTCCCTTGCGCTTGGCCGGCACGACCGGCGGCTCGTCGGTCAGGGCCGAGGTCGCCGGCAAGGCCTGGCTCGTCGCGTGCCCGCCGTTGCCGCTGCCCTTGCCGTTCCCCTCGGGCTTGCGCTCCGCCGGCTGATCGGTGACCGGCCTGGCCACGTCGCCCAGGTGCGAGCTTGCCGCCGCCTGCGCGGCCTGCCGCGCCCGAACCGCCGGGGTCAGGATCCCGAGCTCCTCCTGGAGATCGACGTCGAGGAAGCGCGAGGCCAGCCACCGCATGATGTAGTCCGGCATCGACTTCGCGAACGGGATCTCCGGGTTGGACGTCATGCCCTCGGGCTCGAAGCGCATGTAGCTGAACTTCTCCACGAGCGTCTCGAGCGGCACTCCGTATTGCAGCGCGATCGAGATCGCGGTCGCGAACGAGTTCATCATCCCGCGCAGGGTCGAGCCCTCCTTGCCGATGTCGGTCAAGAAGATTTCGCCCACGGTGCCGTCCTCGTACTTGCCGGCGGTGATGTACCCCTCGTGGCCGCCGATCGAGAACTTGTGCGTGATCGATTCGCGCTCGCGCGGCATCCGCCGGCGCTTCGGGGGTGCCTTGGCGAGCGCCTCGGCCACCGCCTTGCTGATCTCGGCCTCCTTGGATGCCGGCTCCTGCTTCTGGGCGTCCGTGCGCAACGCCTGCGCGGTCTTCGAGCCGTCGCGGTAGATCGCCAGGGCCTTGATGCCCAGCCGCCATGCCTCGGCGTACGCATCCGCGATGTCATCGACCGTCGCCGTCTGCGGCATGTTCACGGTCTTCGAGATCGCGCCGCTGATGAACGGCTGCACCGCGCCCATCATCTTCAGGTGGCCCATGTGCGAGATGGCCCGCTCCCCGACCGCCACATCGAACACCGGCAGATGCTCCTCAGCGAGGTCGGGCGCTCCCACGATCGTCCCGTGCTGGTTGATGTAGGCGAGGATCTGCTCGATCTGCTCGTCGTCATAGCCAAGCGTCTGCAGCGCCTGCGGGACCGTCTTGTTGACGATGGTCATCTGGCCGCCGCCCACGAGCTCCTTGAACTTGACCAGCGAGAAGTCCGGCTCGATGCCGGTGGTGTCGCAGTCCATGAGGAAGCTGATCGTGCCGGTGGGCGCGAGCACCGTGGCCTGGGCGTTGCGGTAGCCATGCTCTTCGCCGAGCGCCACCGCATCGTTCCAGGCCATCCGGGCCCGCTCGAGCAGCGGGCTGTCCGCGCACGTCGAATCCGGGATCGAGTAGGACGCGTCGCGGTGCATGCGCATGACCGCGTTGTGCGGCTCGCGATTGTCGAGATAGCGATCGTACGGGCCGATCGCCGCCGCGATCCGGGCCGAGCCGAGGTAGGCCCGGCCGGTCATGAGCGCCGTGATGGCGGCGGCGGTTCCGCGACCGGGGTCGGAGTCGTACGGCACGCCGTTGGCCATCAGGTAGGCACCGAGGTTGGCGTAGCCGAGCCCCAGCTGCCGGAACGCCCGTGCGTTCTCGCCGATCTGCTCGGTCGGATAGCTCGAAGGCGAGACGACGATCTCCTGCGCGAGGAACATGATGTCGACCGCGTGCTCGAAGGACTCGACGTCGAACGTGCCGTCCGGATGGCGGAACTTCATGAGGTTCAGCGACGCCAGGTTGCAGGCCGAGTCGTCGACGTGCATGTATTCGGAGCAGTTCGCCACGACAAAGCCATCCACGATGTAGGAATGGTGGAGCGGCTCGGTCAGGTTGTAGACGTGCTCTTGCCCGTCATCCTCGCGCCGCACCAGCCGGGTGGAGCCCTTGGTTGCATAACGGCTGGTCCCATCGAGCACAGCCGCGAGAGCCACATCCTTCCGCGGGGTCGAGAATCCGATTTCGGTCGCGAATCGCTCGAGGTCGCTACCCGTGATGCGGAGGTCGAAGCCTTCGCGGGAGAGATACTCGACGGCGGTGCCGTCGACTCGCGTGTACGAGAATGCGGGAGTGTCGCTCTGGGACACCTGGTAGATGCGTCCGCGGATCCCGAAGCCGGAGAGGACACGCTGCACATCGCGCACCAGGGCCTCACTGCGGCTGCCAAGACCGACGTAGCGACTCGCCTTCCCGGCCTCAACCCTCGATACGCACCCGTCGGCGCCGTAAAGGCCCCGCAGGAACGCGGCCTGAGCCTCTTTGGGCGCGGTGAAGATGGCTGCCGGGACGCGCTTCTCATGGGCACGAGCGGTCGTGACGCCGAGACCCCGGAAGAATTCGCGCACCGCTTCGCTGCCGGCTCGTAGCTGAACCGTGCCGTTGGGCATATCCGCGCGTGAGATGCCGCCGATCAACTCGCGGAGGAGACCCTCGTGCGACTCGAGAAGGTCGTCTGCGACATCGTCGCCGCCATACACCCACTGTGTCTGAGCATCGGTCAGGCAACCGTCACCCACGAGATGACCCGTGAGCTCCGCCAGACCCTCGCTCCACCGATCAGGCAATTGCTGATAGGTCGCGGTCCCACCGCGGGTGAACGACTTCGCGGCCGCCTCGACCTTGATCGGCAGCTCCCACGAAGCATCAGTCGCCGGCGTCGCGCTGTCGTTCAGCAGAACCTCGTCCTGATCGGTGAGATCCTCGGCTCGGACGTAGCCCCGGTTGGTCGTCCAGATACGGTGGTTTGGCGTGCAGCGCAGCTCGGCGCCGTTGGCAAAGCGAAGGCGCACGATCGGGCTGACGCCGTTGCGCATGAAGGCGATCGGCTCGGTCGCGACGACGCCCGCTCCGGGCTGCTCGGCGGTTACACGATGGGTGTAGACCTTGACGTCGTCTCCGGCCTCACCACGGTCAACCAGCTCGGCAATCGACATCAGTCCCTTCGTCGTGTGCACGCGCGCATCGGCCGGGAAGCACGGGTTCGACGCGTTGATCCGCCCCGAGTTCGGGCAGGTATGCCACTGGTTGATCGTCGTGTCGTACTGGACTCCGGGGTCCGCGCACCGCCACGCGGCCTCGGCGATCTCGCGCATCAACTCGCGTGCGGGGATCGGATCGCCGATCGCGGTGCCGCTCACCCGGCCGATCAGCTGCCACTCCTCGTCGTTCTCGACCGCGTGCATGAAGCGGTCGGTGACCCGGACCGAGTTGTTGGCGTTCTGGTACTGGATCGAGAAGAAGCCTTCGCCATCGATCGACATGTCGAAGCCGGCGTCGCGCAGGGCGGCGGCCTTGTCCTCCTCCTTGGCCTTGCACCAGATGAACTCGCGGATGTCCGGATGGTCGACGTCGAGCACGACCATCTTGGCGGCGCGCCGCGTCTTGCCGCCTGACTTGATCGTCCCCGCCCAGGCGTCGGCTCCGCGCATGAAGCTCACGGGTCCGGAGGCGGTGCCGCCCTTGGCCAGCGACTCCATCGAGCCCCGGATCCGGGACAGGTTGATCCCCGAGCCCGACCCGCCGCGGAAGATCATGCCCTCCTTGGTGTTCCACTCGAGGATCGACTCCATCGTGTCCTCGACGCTCAAGATGAAGCACGCGCTGCACTGCGGGCTCTCCTCGAACCCGACGTTGAACCACACCGGCGAGTTGAAGGCCGCCATCTGGTGAAGCAGGATGTGGGTCAGCTCGGCCTCGAACGTATCGCGGTCCTCAGAGCTGGCGAAGTAGCCCCGCTCGTGACCCCAGCCGGCGATCGTGGTGGCGACCCGGTCGATCATCTGCCTGACCGAGTGCTCGCGCGCCGGCGATCCGAGCTGGCCCCGGAAGTACTTCTGAGCGACGATGTTGGTGGCGTTCTGCGACCACGTCCGCGGAAACTCGACCCCGCGCTGCTCGAAGGAAACCTTGTCGCCGTGACCGATCCGGGCGTCCCGCAGCTCCCACTCGACCTGGTCGAACGGATGCTCTCCAGGCATGGTGAAAAAGCGCCTGACCGAGAGGCCCTCGCCCGTCCGTACCTCGGATTCGAGTTGGGTCTGGGGGATTTGGTCCATGCCGTACTGCTCCTCTCGTTTTCCGCAATTTCCCCTGCTCTTGCCCGGCTTTTTGTCAGCCGAGCGGGCAGCGAATGGTGGCAGGGGCCCCGGACGGAAAAGCTGGCCGCCGGGGAGCTGGCGGACCGTGAAGATTCTGTCTCAATTTTACTTCGCCCACCGCCCCAAACCCGCTCTCTGCGACCGTCTGTGCTATTCCCATGCCGATGCCAGATCTCGACCCGTGGGCGACCCAGGAATGAAGCTGCTGGTCACCGGTGGCGCCGGGTACATCGGGTCGATCGTCGCCAAGCATCTGCTTGACGCGGGGCACGAGGTGGTCGTGTTCGACAACCTCGAAAACGGCCACCGGGCCGCGGTCCCGCCGGGCGCGCGGCTGGTCGTGGGGGATCTGCTCGATCGCGACGCGCTCGGGGACGTCGTGACGCCCGAGCTCGACGGCGTTCTCCATTTCGCCGCCCTCGCGCTCGTGTCCGAGTCGGTCAGCCATCCCGAGCGGTACTACCGGACCAACGTAGGCGGCACGCTGAACCTGCTCGAGGCCATGGATAGCGCGGGCGTCCGCCGCCTGGTCTTCTCCTCGACCTGTGCGGTGTACGGCGAGCCGGACGAGACGCCGATCCGCGAGACGGCCGAGCCGAGGCCGGTCAACGCCTACGGCGCATCGAAGCTGAGCGTGGACCTGATGATCGGCGACTTCTGCCGCGCCCACGGCCTCGGGGCGGTCAGCCTTCGCTATTTCAACGTCGCGGGGGCAAGCGGCGGCCTGGGCGAGGACCACGACCCGGAGACTCACCTGATTCCCAACATTCTTCGGGCCGCGCTCGGTGCCTCGCCTGAGGTCAACATCTACGGCACGGACTATCCGACCGACGACGGCACCGCGGTGCGCGACTACATCCACATCGACGACCTGGCAGTCGCGCATCTGCTGGCGCTCGAGGCGACCAGCGAGGACGAGCACAAGGTATTCAACCTCGGCACCGGGAGTGGATACTCGGTCCGCCAGGTGATCGAGACCGCGCAGTCCGTGACCGGGAGGCAGATACACGCGCGCGAGGCGGAGCGCCGGCCGGGTGATCCCCCGGTGCTCGTCGCAGCCAGTGACCGGATCAAGGCCGAGCTCGGCTGGGAGCCGAGCAAGACACTCGAGGCGATGATCGAGGACGCCTGGGCCTTTGCTCAGGCGCATCCAGACGGGTACGGAGACTAGGCCGCAGCGACGTCCGGGAGCAGGTCGGCGAGTTCGACGAGCGCAGCGGCGAGGACCTGATCGGGCGGCTGGCCGGCGTCGATCTTTCGGATCCGCTCCGGGTCCTGTGATGACAGCTCGAGGTAGGCGGCGAGTGTGCGCTCGAAGAAGTCGTCGTGCTCGCGCTCGAGGCGGTCGGGAGCTCGGCCGCGCGATTGCGAGCGGCTGCGGCCTCGTTGAGGATCGATCAGGAGCAGGAGCGTGCGGTCAGGCTGGGCGGTCCGGATCGCGAAGTCGTTGATCGCGCGCACCGCGTCGATCCCGAGCTCGCGACCCCCGCCCTGGTAGGCCAGCGAGGAATCGATGAACCGGTCGAGGAGCAGCCAGGTGCCGGCGTTCAGGGAAGGCTCGATCGCCTCCTCGACGAGCTGTGCCCGCGCCGCGGCATAGAGCAGCGCCTCGGTCCGCGCGGTGACGTGAAGGTCAGGGTCGATGACCAGCTCGCGGATCCGCTCCGCGGCGGCCACCCCTCCGGGCTCGCGCAGCAGCTTGATGTCCAGGCCGCGGCTGATCAGGGCGTCGAGCAGCCCGGCGGCCAGCGTCGTCTTGCCCGCCCCGTCGATGCCTTCGATCGTGATCAGCCGCCCGCGGTTCATCGTGGTTCGCTCACGACCCTACCGCCCACTACGATCGGGGAATGCTGGTAGAGCTGGAGCGCCACCCTCATGCCCGGGCCGTGCTCGAGCCGGCGCTGGCGGCGGGTGGCCAGGCGTCGCACGCCTATCTCTTCTACGGGCCGGGCGGCGCCGGCAAACGTGCGGCGGCGCGCGCGCTGGCCGCCGAGCTGCTCGCGGTGGACTCGCCGGACCCGGAGAGCGCGCGGGCTCGAGTCGCCTCGGGCGCTCATCCCGACCTGACCTGGGTCGCGCCGAGCGGCGCGCACGAGATCCTGGTCAGCGACATCGACGGGCCGGTGGTCTCGGCGGCGTCGAAGACCCCGTTCGAGGCCACCTGCCGGGTGTTCGTGATCGAGCGGGTCGACGAGCTCGGGGACGAGGCGGCCAACCGGATGCTCAAGACGCTCGAGGAGCCGGCCTCGTTCGTGCATCTGATCCTCCTGTCGGACCGGATGGCCGAGGTGCTCCCGACGATCACCTCGCGATGCCAGCTGGTTCGCTTCGACGCGCCCTCGGTCGAGGAGACCGCGGCGGCGCTCGAGTCACTGGGTGAGGACCGGGGCGCCGCGCTGGCCTGCGCCCGGCTGGCCCTGGGCGACGGCGAGCTCGCGCGTGAGCTCGCCGGGTCCGAGGGGCGCGCGCTCCGGGCGGCCGCGGAGCAATACGCGCGCTCCGCGCTGTCGCTCGGCGAGATGGCGCGGAGCCGACCCTGGACCGGCGTGCTCGCGGCGGTGCGGGCGCGCGGGGAGACGGTGCGGGCGCAGCTAGAAACCCGCGCGCTCGAGGACATCGAGCTCTATCCGCGCAAGGAGCGCAAGCGGATCGAGACCGAGTGGACCGAGCGCATCCGGCGGGCGCGCCGGCGGGTCGAGACGGCGGCGCTCGACCTCGCGCTCCAGGTGGTCGCCCTGTGGTACGCCGATCTCGCGTGTCTCGCCTGGGGCGCCGGCGACATGGTTCGGAACGCGGACCGGCGCGCCGCGCTCGAGTCCGACGCCGGACCGGACCCGCAGCGCCTGCGGGCGGCGGTCGAGGCGGTGGAGGACACCCGCCTGCGCTTTCAGCTCAACGTATCGGAGGACCTGGCATGCGAATCGCTCGGGTATCGCTTGGAGCGGCTGCTCGCGGCATGACCTCGCAGGACGGCCTCGCATCCTCGAAACCGGCGGATGGCGCCGGGCCGCAAGGCGAGGCCCCAGCCGCCGGCCGCGTGTACCTGCGTGCCCCAGAGCGCTCGGATCGAGGGGAGTTTGTCGCGCTAATGCGCGCCAGCCGCGGCTTCCACCGCCCCTGGGCCACGGCCCCCACCGACGAGGAGGCGTTCGAGGCCTACCTGGTCGACTCCCGTCGGCCCGACTTCCAAGCCATGCTGGCCTGCCGGCGCGAGGACCGAGCGATCCTCGGCTTCTTCAATCTGTCGCACATCACGCGCGGCTCGCTCCAGAGCGCCTACCTCGGCTACGCCGTCGCGAGCGCCTACGCCCGCCAGGGGTACATGCGCGAAGGCCTCGAGCTCGTCCTGCGCGAGGCCTTCCTGGGGTTGCGGCTGCACCGCATCGAGGCCAACATCCAGCCGGGAAACCACGCCTCGATCGCCCTGGCCCGCGGCGCCGGCTTCTCCCGCGAAGGTTTCTCACCGCGCTACCTGAAGATCAGCGGCCGCTGGCGCGACCACGAGCGGTGGGCCATCCTCGCCGAGGACTGGCGGGTTCGCGCCGAGCAACTGGGTTTGCCTACGGTTCGCTGACGCGTTCGCGTTTCGGGCGGCGTGCGCCGGTCAGGCGGAGGCGCTGCCGGATCAACTCGGCGAGGCGCAGACGGCGATGAAGACAAGGCCATCATCACCGGCGCGAACGTGCCGCGACGAGGCGGGCGTCACGGCAATGAACTCGCCGGGCAGAATCGGGACCGGCTGGTCGTCGACGATGACTGTTCCCGTTCCCCTGATCACTGCGTACACGTCCTCAGCCCCGTCGTCGATGTGGTCGTGACGGACTGTCTCTCCATGGGGCGGGAGCTCAACCTGATAGAGCCCGAACCCCCGGATACCGAGAGCCTCTCCCACGCCCTTGTCGAACTGGCTCGCCGCGGGATGCGGCCCCGGGGTTGGGTCGATGTCGGCCGCGCTGACTCTGACGTACGCCATGAGTCCATCTTCGCATTGGTCGCGGAGCACATCCGGCCCCCCGGCGCAGCGTTTAGGTGGCTCTGCGGGGCGAGGCGCGGTCGTGTGCGCGGGTAGACTGGCCGTCGGACGCCGACGTAGCTCAGCTGGTAGAGCACTTCACTCGTAATGAAGGGGTCCGGGGTTCGAGTCCCCGCGTCGGCTCTACGAAAGCTCCGTAAATCGGGGCTTTTTCTATGACTCTGCTTTGGGTGATGGGACTACGTGTCCCGAATATGTCCCGAGCTAGTGGTAGCTTTTCGGCATGGCCGCGGTCGGGTCCGGTTCGCCGTCGGGACACGTGTTCCGGGTCGAGCGTGCGCGCGGGCCGGTGTGGTACGCGAAGTACCGGCTGCCGGACGGGCGACAGGTTCAGAAGAAGCTCGGGCCGGCCTGGACGGGGCGGGGCCGGCCGGCGACGGGGTACTTCACGAAGCGCCTGGCCGAGGATTGGCTACGGGACCTTCTCCACGACGCACGGCGCGGCACGTTGGCCGGCCAGGTGCGAACCGGCGCGACGTTCGCGGATGCGGCGACCGAGTGGCTTCGGTATGTGGAGGTCGACCGGCAGCGCAAGCCGTCGACGGTGGATGGCTACAACGCGATCGTCCGCGCACAGCTGCTCCCGGCGTTTGGGCAGATGCCGCTCGAGTCGATCACGACCGACGCGATCGAGAGATGGCTGTCATCGCTGACCGGGGCAGCCAGTAGCCGGACAAAGGCGTTGGTGCTCCTGAACGGGATCCTGAAGCGGGCAAGGAAGGTGTGGGGGCTTCAGGTCAACGCAGCCGCGGAGGTGGAGAAGCCCGCCTTGTCGCGCAGTGGCGACGTTCGGGTCTTTTCCCCGGAGGAGGTCTGGGCGCTGGTACGCGCTGCGGCGTCGGAGCAGGACGGCGCGATCTACCTGACTGCGGCGTTCACCGGCCTCCGGTTGGGCGAACTGCTCGCGTTGACCTGGCGTGACGTCGACTTCGCCGGGTCAGTCGTGCGCGTTCGCGCGAGTTATGCGGCCGGCGTCTTGACCACGCCCAAGTCGGGGAAGGTCCGAGCGGTGCCGCTGGCGCCGGATGTCGCCTCGGCTCTCGCCCTGCTTGGCCGGCGGCTGCATTGGGTCGGGGACGACGACCTGGTGTTCGCCGGCGAAGCGGGAGGTCACCTGGACGGGTCGGCGTTGCGTCGGCGCTACAAGGAGGCATTGGGTCGGGCCGGTCTCCGCGCGCTGCGCTTCCACGATCTGCGGCACACATTCGGGACCCGCATGATCGCCAAGGCTGACATCCGCCGGGTGCAGGAGTGGATGGGCCATGCCGACATCCAGACGACGATGCGCTACCTGCACTACGCCCCGCGGAGCGAGGACGCCCAGCTGGTGGCCGAGGCCTTCAGCGTCGGGGGTCTCGAGCGCGGGACATCTGGGGACGAGTTGGGACGTCTTGGGACGTCTTCAAAGACGTCCTAAGACGTCCTTGAGACGTCCCGGCGCGTTGTGCATTGTGTGGGGATGGCCATATGTGCCGCTTACTCGCCGCTCCGGACGCTTGCGCGCCGCCGCCGCCCGGTCGCGCGCCTCAAGCTGGGCGCGGCTGGTGGCTACAGCAAGCTGACGACTCTGTGCGCGGGCCGTCTGCGGGGGTCACGAAAGCCGGGACATCTTGAGACGTCTCGGGGTCAGCACGCCAGTGCGTACAGTGTGTGTCGCTGCAGTTGGGTGGCTGGACGTGGGGTGGTCCTCAACGACGTTGGGGCGCGCAAGCGCCCCAACACAGATGCAAATCAGCGCGGACGGGCGTCGGTGTCAAGCAGCGCCGGCAACGGTGGCACGTCGAAGCGACTTGCGCTTGCGTCGACGATCGAGGCGCTGCTTTACACCGGCGATCGGCCGCGCTACTAAGACGTTGGCATCCATCCCGATGGTGGACGCCGAAGGCGCCCGCGACGCGCTCTGAGAGTCCGGGTGCAGCGCTCGTCGGCGGGGACCCCGTGGCTCGGTGCGTGGTCGGGATCCTGCCCGACGCGGCCGAGCTTGGAGCGCGGACGGTTGCCTGCCGAGGTGGCTCTGTGTGCCTCGAAGGGCGGTGCCCCGAGCCAGATCCATCGGGATAGGCGCCGCGGCTGGCTACGGATCGTCGCCGCGAGCGATCGCGAGGTAATCCGGCCAGTCACTGCCGCCTATCTCGCGAAGGCGGTTGGCGACCTCGCGGCGTGCGAGCTTCGCGGTTGGTGCTTCGATGTCGTAGCCCCGCGACGTTTCGGTGCTCTCGTACGAGACCAGCCCGTACTCTGCCTCGAACATGTCGAGAAGGCGGATGGCCCTCTCGTCCTCGGGGCTCGGCTTCGCAATTGTGACCCCGAAGAGTGGCATCTGGCGGAGCGTAGTTCATCCACTCGGCCGATCGTGTCGTCGCCTTTCTGGCTCGGAAACCTCAGCCCTCGCCTTGGAGGGAGCAGGCGGACTCGATTAATAGCGGGTGCCGACGTATCGGCCGGACCGGCCGCGACACGGATAGCCGTAGCGATCTTTATGGGGGCGCAGCGTGCTGCCGCGGCGGCTGTGGGCGAACTCCCGGCCGCACACGTTGCATGCGTACACGTATTCGGGCTGGCCGTAGGGGCGTCGGCCGGTCTGGCCGCTGGGCGGGCGAGGACCCAGCGAGGCTCGGCTTTGCGGCGGTGCGCTCAGTGGACCCCGCGCGGAGAATTCGATCGGGTGTTGGGGCCGGAAGGGTCGGGTCGTGACGCGCAGACCCTCGATTTTGTCTACGCCATATGTGCGGTGCCCACCGTCGGCGCGCTCAGCGTGCAGCAGCAGCCGCCCAGCCTGCGACCTGCGCAGTGAGTACGGCTCGATCAGACGCGAGCGGCCGTCGTAGGCAAGTTCGACAAGCAGGTGATTCGTGGCCGCGAACCGCAGGGCCTCCAATGGGACTCCCACCCCCCAGGTGGCGACCGTCGGCGGTGGCGACCAGCCGGCATCCTCGTCGGCCCCCATGGGCAGCGCTGGCAGCTCCTCAAACGTAACCGTGCCTTCCAACCAACCGAATAGCTGCGGAAGCTCGTCCAGGAACCCTTGTACGGGGGGCAGCGCGGGCAGCTGGTGGGAAAGCATGTTGGCCCAGTCGGCCTCGAGCGTTGCGCGCAGCTGCTCGTCGGCGAATTGGGCCGCCGTGGGCACGGGCACGCCCTTGACCCGACACTTCTCCTCAAGCGCCTCCCGTATGACGTCCGGGTACAGGCGCATGTCATCGCGGCGAAACAGGTTGACGACGTCGTACAGGTCCCGAGGGCGGGCGCGCTGGCCGAGCGCGCGCAGCTTTTCCGCGAACAACTCCTCGAACGAGTAGCAGCGGACGCGGCCGGCGATCAGCGCATCGGGGTAGGGATGGGCAATCTCGCGCAGCACCGGCGGACGGATCACCACCTCGTCGGCCGCCAGGTCGAGCTTCACGCGGGTGGGCTGACGCATTCCGCGTGGCCCCGAGTAGTAGACCCGCCCCTCCGCAGTCAGCTCTCCTGGTCGCAGGCGCAGCGCCGGCGGTTGGACGGAGAAGTCGATCCCGGACTCCTGGGCCACCCGCTCCAGCACGCGATCGAGGACTGGTGCGACATCCTCCGGGCGCAGTGGTCCGCCAGGTAGCACGGTGAAGTCGAGATCTTCGGAAAACCGGTACGTCTCGATGTAGCACTTCTTGAGGCAGGTCCCACCCTTGAACACCCATTGCTGGCTGAGGGTCGGGTCGGTGGCGATCCCCCACAGCAGCCAGCCAAGCACGTAGTCCTTCTCCACCACCTCCTCGGTGAGCTGCCATTCGGCGACCCGTTGGACGATGTCCGCTCGGGCAATCACACTTTGGAGCCCAGGCCGGCGTTGTCTCGCAGCCCCCACCGGCGCACGATCCGCCCGCGCGCTTTCACCGTCGGGTCGAGCGCGATCACCCCGGCACTGCGTCGCTCCCGGCAGGCCGCCACGAGCTCGGGGGCGTCCACCCCTAACAGCTCGAGCAGGTACCCCAGTCGCTTGAACAGCGCCCGGTTGGCTAGCCGGTCGCCGTAGTCGATGAGGACCAGGTCATCGCGGCTTTGACTGGCCATGTACTCGCCCAACACGTCGGCCACGGTGCGGATCCCGCCTCCCAAGCTGGGATCGTCCAGCACATCGACGATCGTCCTGGAGGGGTCTGAAACGGCCACCCTGGTCTGGTCGCGCCAGACTGAGACGGTCCCGAACAGAGCCTCAGAACTCCGGACGGTGAGATGAAACGGGATCCCCTGGAGCTCCAAGTCGCGCTCGCGCACCCGCCTGGCTGTCACCACCAGCAGCGCCCGGAACACCTGCTCGGTCAGATCCCAGTGCTGGCATGCGCTCCAGCCGCCGATATAGCAGGGACTGAAAAGTCGATCGGCTACCACCCAGGAGTCGGCCACCCACTCACCGGACCGGCGGGCGTCCAGCGGGACAGGCACATAGAAGCCGCGCCGGACGCGAGCGAGCCAGCCGCGCCGGGCCAGATAGCCCAGGAGCCGCGCGGTCCGAGCCCGGTCAAGGCCCAGAATCTCACTTGCCTCGGGAACGCCGAACCCTTGGCCATCGGCCCGATGGAGCCGCTCGATTCGGGCCCGGTTGGCCTGACTAATGCCAGATGAGCTAGTCAAAGCGCAGATATATCCTGTAGATGGGTTCTTTTACGCTCCGAGTATACCGCCTGCTCTGCACCAACGCCGAGGCGCTGTGTAAAGTAGTCGCTGTATAGTTTTCTTGACATTTCGGAAGCATCCATGTCGAACATCGAGTCCACCGTAAAGCAGCACCGTCTGCGCGCCGGCCTGTCTCAGGAGACTCTGGCCCGCGAGCTCGGCGTCAGCCGGCAGACGGTGGTCAATATCGAACGGGGCGTCAGCGAGCCCCGGGTGCTGCTCGCGCTCGCGCTAGCCGCCGTCCTCGGCGCCACCGTGCAGGAACTCTTCAGAAAGCGACCCGTGCCATGAACACATATCGGCTGCGCCTCGCCGCAGACCCGCGATACCGCACCCCCTATGGAATACCGGCCATCGAGGCCGACGCACTCGCCGAGCTTGTCGGGGGGGTGGCAATCCGCGAGCTGACTGCGCTCGAGTGGGGGCACTGGATGCTCGACGTAGCGCTCGCGCGGGCGTCGCACGAGCAGGCGCTCGACGAGCTCGTCGGGGCCGCCGCCCAGCTGGGCTTCAGCTACGTCAATGCCACGGTAAGCGAGTGGGCTGATCGGGCGGCCGAGGGGGCCCTGTTTGGTGCCTTGGGCGGTGGTGGCGTCGGAGTCACCGCCACTAGAGACCCAGAGCTGACCGCAGTTGCCTCTTTGTTCGGAATCCTGGTCGGCGGCTGGGTCGGCTCCCGACTCCAGCGCGTGGAGGTGCAGTTCGAGGCGCGGCGGCTATCCGTTGGCGGTTGGCAGCTCATACCGTTGATTGTCCCCAGTACGCCGGGCCGACAGCCAGGATTCGCGGCCGGTTGAAGGTCTCGCGATTTGCCTCTCGGGGCCAGCCTGTAATTGATCTGGAGGCGACCGCGGATCAACCGTCGGCGTCGGCAGCCAGATGAGCACCCCGCGCCGTGATCGCGCCCTCCTCCTTCCCTCCGGGTGGCTCTCGGCGCGGGTCGGCGCCGGCGCTAGCTCGTCCGATCGACGGGGACATGACATCAGCCGATTTCGCCACAGACGGGGCATTCTGGTGTGACAGCGATCCGGTCGCGAGCGACTACGCGCTCGAGTTCCCGAAGCACGGGCTTGGTGTCGTACGTCTCTTTCGTATCGCGGGCTTCAGGTATCGCCCGAGCCTCGGGCCAGTTTTGGGCGGCGTTGAACACGGGCATGACGCGGTTGATGAGCCCGACCGCAATGGTCGTGTAAGCCGGTTCCTGAAAATGGTTGTCGAGTTGAATTGCGATGTCATGAAAGCCGCGGATGTGTGCACCATCCGGTGGTCCCTGAGCCGGACGGTAGATCGCCCACAGCCGCTCTCGCTCGAGTGCAGTCAGCAGTTGGCCCTGCAGGGCACGGGCCTCTGTGTACGCCACGAATCCCTCCTCGATCGCCGGGACGTTGAACGGCGCCTCCAGCAATAACGCATCGAGATCGCGCCGGAACCGGGCTCGAAGCGCGTCCCTCGCGGCGCGCGGTCCGCTGGCGACGTCGCTCCATTTCTCCACCTCGCGGACAAGGTCTGGGTAGTGCGCGAGAGCAATACTCCGTCGTAATTCGTCGCCCCACGTGTAGGCGAGGCCCAGTCCGACGACAGCGTGACATCTCATGAAAATGTCGCGGATCTCATTCCGATGCTCAGCCGATACGAGGTCGAGTTGAGGCGGAGGCGCGGGGTGCGCAGTGTTGCGGCCGGATGTCGCGGACCGGCCGCGTCCGACGACGATGGTCGTGGCCAGAACGCCGACTAACGCGGCTCCTGCCAGGCCGTACCAGAGTGCATACGTGTCCTCGTGGTGATGGCCGGTGTAGCTCAGCCCGACAGCGAGCGTCGCGAAGAAGAAGAAGCAGCCGGCGAAAACTGCCCGCAGCTCGGATACCTTCACCCACCCACGTAGAGTCGGTGCGGCCGACCAACCGCGCCGGACAGCCTCGTAGGCCGCGGCGCCTATCACCACACCGAGAATCGCCTCAACCATAGGCGGAGACTACGAGCGGCGACGGAGGGACCAATGGCCAGGCGACTCGGTCGGCGCGAAGCGAGGGGATTAGAGGGCAGCCCGGTCGTGGCTTGTTGAATCCGCTTGGCGCGATCCCTCAGATCATGCGCGACGTCAGCGCCTTATCAGACGCCCGCGCTCATCCACCCTATCTCACTCCGGCCGCTGACCGCTCGACTTCGTGATGGCCGCACGGCGGTCGTCCGCGACCGTGTCCCGAACCGTGTCCCCAACTCAGCAATTCTGAGCTGCGCCAACTGCACTCAGACGCACTCACACGCCCTATCTACCGCAAATGTCCCGCAAATGAGGCACTCGTAATGAAGGGGTCCGGGGTTCGAGTCCCCGCGTCGGCTTAACGAAGTGCCTGGAAATGGGGGCTTTCTTGGAAGGAGTGGACTGGGGGTGCCGACAGCGATGACGCACGTGGCTTGCGCGCGGGAGGGGTTGCCGTCGTCCGGGCATCGGCGACGCCGTCGTCGCCGTGGCATGCGAGGCGACCCACCGGCGGAAATCGCGGGCTGGGTTCCAAGTCCGGGCGGCCGAGCGTGATAGGAATGCCCGATGGCGTCGTTGTTGCGGGAAGGGTTCGAACTCGGCGGCCGAGCTTGGTTGAACACGGCCCATCAGGGTCCGCTGCCGCGGCGCGCAGCCGAGGCGGCGGGCGCGTCGATCGAGCAGAAGCTCGATCCGCGCAAGATCCCCGAGGAGGCGTTCTTTGAGATCCCACGCCGCTTGCGAGGGACGCTCGCGCGGCTCATCGCCGCCGATCCGGCTGAGGTGATCCTGGGCAACAGCACCAGCTACGGACTTGATCTCCTTGCGCACGGGCTGCCGCTCACCGACGGCGACGAGGTGCTGCTTGTCGAGGGCGACTTTCCGGCGTCGATCTATCCGTGGCTGCCATTGCGGCGCCGGGGGGTTCGGCTGCGGATGGTGCCCGCGCCGTCAGGCGCACTTGAGCCCGAGCAGCTACAGGCAGCGCTGAGCGACCGCACGCGGGTGGTCTGCAGCAGCTGGGTGTTCTCCTTCACCGGGCGCAGCATCGACGTTCGGGCTTTGGTGGAGGTCTGTCGCGACCACGGGGAGATCACGTTCGTGCTCAACGGCTCCCAGGCGGTGGGGGCGCGCCCGGCCGACGTTCGCCAACTCGGAGTTGATGCGATCGTCAGCTGCGGCTTCAAATGGCTGTGCGGCCCGTACGCGACGGGGTTTGCCTGGCTGAGACGCGACCTGATCGACCGCTTGGACTACCGGCAGGGCTACTGGCTCGCGCAGGTCGACGAGATCGCCGCCCCCCCGACCCACTACGAATTGCGAGACGACCTCGGCGCGGCCGCCTTTGACGTCTTCTGCACCGCCAACCTACACACCTTTCCGGCATGGGACACCGCGGTCTCGCTGCTCCTCGACGTCGGGCTGGACACCATCGAGCGCCACGACCAGGCACTCGTGCAACAGATCATCGACGGCCTCCCCAACGGATGGAAGCTCACCAGCCCGCGCGCCCGCGACGAGCGTTCCACGCTCGTCTTCATCGAACCCGGTCGGACAGACACCGTTGCCGACGCGCTCGGCCGGCTGGACGCGGCCGGTGTAGATGTCGCTCAGCGGGCCGGCAAGATCCGGATCTCGCCCCACCTCCACAACAGCGAGGACGACATCGATCGAGCGCTCAGCGCCCTCGCACCCGCTGCTCACCCCCTGTGAGGGCTCCCGATCCGGACAGGTCCTTAGCGACGATCGCCGGGTCACCCGTTCCGCCCGCGGACACGCGGCGTCTGGATCCCCAGGCAACTGCAGGAGATCGCCCGTGGACCCTCTTGCTCACTCGCCGACTTGTGCCTCCCGCCGAGCTCGAAACCGACCGCTCCGCGCAGAGCGAATCAGCCGCGGCCCCGATCTCGCGGTCACCGGGCTCGGGTTCCGGTGAGGCCTTCCGTGGCGATGAGCAGGACGCGTGTCCGAGGGTTGATCGCCAAGTGCTCGCGAAGCGCACGACAGTCATCATCGTTTTGCAGGGCACGTAGCCCGGCGAGCGGTGCGGCGCCCGACTCGCCAATGGCCAGGCCGTAGGTGGTGAGCTCGCGCACGGCGGCGTCGGCCTCGGCGTCGCTGATCGTGATCGTGCCCGCTATCCCGCGCTGGAGGCTCGGCCAGGCCGCCGGCGAGACCTCCGCGCAGTCGAGGCCGGCCATTGTCGTCCCGGGGGTAGGCACCGGCGTCGGCCGACCCTGGGTGAGTGAGGCGGTGAGGCAGGCGGCCGTGGCCGGTTCGACACCGATGACCGTCGCGCCCACCTGCGCGCCGTGGCGCGCGGCGGCAGCGGCCAGCGAGCCCACTCCGACGGGGACGAGGATGAGGTCGTAGACGGCTTGTCGCGCGGCCTCGGCGAACAGCGTGGCGTAGCCATCGATGACCCACTCGGGCGGGCCCGTTTCCCCAACGTCGGCGATCAGCGCGGTTCCATCGTCCATCGCGGCACGTGCGGCCGCGTCGACAGCGTCCTGGTAGGTGCCGTCCACGACGATGACCTCGGCACCTTCGTCGGTGATCGCTCGGCGTCGCACCGCGAGCGAGCGCTGTGGCAGGAATATGCGGCACGCCAATTCCCGCCGTGCGGCGGCATGGGCGACCGCTCGGCCGTGGTTGCCCGCGCTGCCGGCGACCAGGGTGCGTACGTCGGGCTGTTCGCGAAGCGCGCGTTCGACAGCCCACGAGGCGCCCAGGATCTTGAACGCCGGCAGCCCAAGCCGGATGGACTCGTCCTTGACGCCCAGGCCGGCAACACCGAGTTCGGATGCGATCGCGTCGAGCTGGTGGACGGGCGTCGACGCGTACTCGCTCAGGGTCTGGTGAAACGCGATGGCGTCATCCTTGGGCGCCGGGACCGCGGAGGTGCGCAGGGCGTGATTGATGAGCGATCTCATGCCGCCCACGGCCTGGGTGTCTCGCTAGCCATCTCGCAGCTCGACGCGCAGCGCGTGGTACGGAGTGAAATCGATGTTCTCGACCGAGTGGGGTCCTTCGGGGTCCATCCAGCTCGCGGTCCGAGTCGGCTTCGGCGTGACCTCGGCGGGCGATTCGAATGTCGGGACCCCATGTTCGTAATAGCGGATGCGGGCCGGTTGGTCGACGATCATGACGCTCGGCCAGGGATGGGTGTGCTCTGGTTCGCGCGCTCCGGGCTCGATCACGATCTCGAGCACGCGAACGCGGTCGTTCTCGAATAGGAGCCGGTGCGAGTTAGGCGCGGCGATCAGAGCGTCGAGTTCTCGTGGCCAGGGCCACTCGCTCGCTGAAGGCCGGATGTCCATTCTGGGTCAGCTCTCGTCTTGAGTCGGCCGCTGGTTGGCGAGGACCTCGATCTCGGCGAGCACGCCGAAATGGTCGCTCGGCCAGATTCCATCGGCTGGCTGGTTGAAGACGAGCGACGCGCGATGTACCCGGGCGCTCGCGTGGGGGTGTGCGTGCCAGGAGCCGATGAGGATGTAGTCGAGGCGGCGGCGGTGCTCGGGCTGTCGGATGATTTGATCGATCTCTTCCCCGGCGGCCGGGTTATCCACGGTCCAGGTGTATCCCGGGCCGTCGCCGGCGATCGCCCAGGCGTCGTGGAGTGGGCGCTGCGGCCTTCGAGTGATTGCAGTCCGGTGAGATATCGGATGCTCGCGGCGTGTGGTGAGGCGTTCAGATCGCCCGCGATGATCGTCGGGAGCGTGCGGCGGTGGCGGGCGTCGAGGTCGGCGATCGCTACCACCTGACGCTCACGAGCCGCTTCGGCCTCCGGCCGCCAGGAGGTGGTCGTGGCGATGAACAGCAACTCGCCCAGCTCGGGCAGAGCCACGATTGCCGCGAGGGTGCACCAGGGCACGTCCCGAGCGTCGGCGGAGCGGAGGTCGAGCACTTCGACGATCCGGTGTGGCCATCGGGTCGCGAGCGCGCTGCCACCGTACCGGTCGGTCCACGGTGGTTGGTAGGCCATCACCTCGCTTTGGTGGGTGCCGTGCAAGCCGGTTCCATCGAGCAGCTCGGCCAGCTGATCGCCCTGGTCGGTGCGAATCACTTCCTGGAACGCGACCAGGTCGGGTGAGATGTCCCGCAGGCCTCGGTTGAGCAGCGCGATCCGGCGGGCATCACCGCCCTCGTTGTTCTGTACGTTGATCGTGAGCACCTTCACGCGCACCGGATCGCTACCTCCGCGGGATTGCGTTGCCGCCGACCCAGGACTCTGGTGACCGGAGACTCATCGTGCCCGTGCCTCGAGGCTGGTGAATAGGGTGAGCTGCATTCCGTCTGGGGTGCGCAGCCGGGCGTTACGGTCGCCCCAGGGCGTGTCGACCGGGTCGCCGAGGAGCTCGGCACCAGCTGCCCCGAGCCGCTCGGCGAGGCCGTCCGAGTCATCGGTCGAGAGCGCGAGCCGCACCGGGCCGGCTACCCGTCGCCCCACCTCGGTGCGGTCGATCAGGGCCGCCTGCCGTTCCTCCACGAGCTCCAGCGTCGCCGAGACGCCGCCCAGCAACACGACCTTCCCGCTCTCGCTGCTCCAGTCGGCGAGCTGCGTGAGGCCGACCGCGTCGCGGTAGAACGACACGGCCTGCTCATGGTTCTCGACGGTGAGGACTACCCGGAGTTCATTTGGGGGCATGGCCCGCTCAGCTCCTTCGTCTTGAGTTGTCGGTGTCAGGAGGACGGTACGGCGGCTTCACGTGGCAGTTGATCGCCCGCTTGCGGTGATACTGGCGCGCCCACCGAAACCGCTCCGAGTTGCCGCAACTGCGAGAGGACATCGACGACGCCCCAGGTCTCGGCGATGCGGCTGTCCTCGAAGCGGCAGATGAAGATCTCGTTGTAGGTGACCGATTTTCCGGTCGGGGGGATCCCCATGTACTCGCCCAGGTGGGTGCCGGTGACCGTGTCGCGGGCGACGACTTTATTCCCCTCGGCGATCAGATCCTCGATCGTGATTTGAAGGTCCGGAAACGCGCGATGGAGTCTCGCGAACACCTCCTTCAGCAGCGCCGCCCCGGTCTCTGCGATCGGCAGCGGCGTGCTGATCACTGCATCAGGCGCGACCAGCTCGTCGATCGTCTCTGATATGAGCCTCCAATCGCCGCTGCTCAGCGCCTCCTCGAAGCGCACGAGCAGCGCCTTGTTACTTGCTTCCTCGGCGGTTGACATTTCGTCCCTTTGGTCGGGGTGAACATTTCCGGCTGCGATGAGAACTCGAGTCGGGCTCCGGGTCGCTCAGCCTGTGAGCTCCACTCGCCAGCCGGGCTCGCTTGACGTAGGCCGCGCGGCTCGTGCTGCTGCGCCCGCAAGCCCTTGCCTCCAGCTCGGATGCTTCGGCTGCCATCCGAGCTCGCGCTTGGCTTTGGCATTGGAGGCGCCGCGGAGCTCGGTCATCATCACCGCGCCAACCTCTCCCGCGAACAGCCGCCCGACGAACCGCGGCACGCGGATCGGCTTCTTCGCCCCCAGCTGTTGCGCGAGCGCGGGCAACCATTCCGCGACCGGCGCCGGGTCATCGTCGACCACGTTGTAGATACCGCGACTGCCACGCTCGACCGCGGCCACCGTTGCCTCGGCGGCGTCGGCGATGTGAACGAACGACCACACCCCTGCGCCACTACCAACGATCGGGAACTTGCGCTTGCGGATCATCTCGAACTGTTCCTCGCCCGGCGCCAGCGACGTGCCCGGACCGTAGAGCGCGCCGTAGCGCAGCACGATCCCCTCCGTCCACTCGGCGCCCAGGACCACGTATTCGAGATGCCGGAGCGCGGCCACCATCCCGCGCCACTCGCGCACCGGCGAGGGGTCAAGCGGCTCCTCTTCGTCCTTCACCGGCCCGCCCGTGCGTGGGTACGGGAACGCCGCGTTGCTCTGCGCCACGAACCGCCGCACCCCCACCGCATGGCCGGCCGAGAGCAGATAATCCGTGCCATCAGTCCGCAGCCGGTTGGTCAGTGCGAAGTCCCGATCGAAGTGCCGCAGGTCGAGCGCCCCGATCGCGGTCAACTGATGCACGATCACCTCCGCCCTCGCGTGTGCCACCGCGGCCGCGACTTGATCCGGATCGAGCGCGTCGGCCACCACCGGCACGGCACCCAGCTCGGCCAGCATCTCCTGCTTTGACTCGCTCCGCGTCATGCCGGTGACCTCGTGACCCGCGGCCACGAGACGCGGCACCAGCTGCCTGCCAATCGCGCCGCTGGCACCCGCCACAAACACTCTCATCATCAACCGCCTTGATCGAAGGACCAACTACAGGACAAGACAACCTTCCTCGGTGTGACAGCACGCCCGTCCTCGCCGACCAGTCTCGGGTGGCCAGCGGTCGCGCGAGCGGCAATCCGGCACGAACAGCCGCGGAGATCTCAGCCTCGGTGTGATCATGCCGCCGCCCCGGTCGTGATAGACGATCCCCTGGAATACCCATCGGTTGTCATGCCCGGGCGGTGTCAGCCGGTAGCGGAGGGTTGGGCGAGCCGACCAGGTCCTCGGTGGCGGCCACACGCTGCGGCTCCTTGAGCACGCTGAGCGCAATGAGCAGCGCTGCGATCATCGCGCCGGATGCGACCGAGAACGCGAGGTGGTATCCCGCGAGCAGCGCGACCTGGTTGCTTATGCCGTGGACGAGCATGCTATGGGTGTGGGCGGTGGACAGGCTGGCCAGAATGGCGACGCCGATCGCTCCTCCGAGCTGGAGAGTCGTATTGACGGTTCCTGACGCGAGACCGGTGTCTTCGGGTCCCGCATCGCCCATCGCGAGAGTCATGATCGAGAGGATCGCCAGCCCGTTACCGGCACCGAGGAGCACCATCGCGGGAAGGAAATCCGACAGGTACCGTGCGCCGGCTGGGACTCGCGTGAGCAGGGTGAGCCCCCCGGCGAGTAGAGCGAGGCCCAGGATCAAGGTTGGCTTGGCGCCGAACCGCAGCTGCAATCGCGGAGTCAGCCACAGTGGCAGCGCCCCGCCGAGCAGTGTGATGGGCAAGAAGGCCAGCCCGGTCTGCAGCGGGTCGTACCCGAGCACGTGTTGCAGGTATAGGACGCCGATGAAGAACTGGCCGAACATCGCCGCCATCGCCAGTGTTTGCCCGAGGTTCGCGCCGGCGGTGTTACGGGAGCGAAAGAATCGGAGCGGGACAATCGGGTTGGTCGCGAAC
The DNA here is from genome assembly GCA_019241635.1 of Solirubrobacterales bacterium. Lineage (GTDB taxonomy): Bacteria > Actinomycetota > Thermoleophilia > Solirubrobacterales > Solirubrobacteraceae > Palsa-465. The sequence continues at coordinate 9,875 of JAFAWR010000137.1, read as the reverse complement.
AGCTCACGCGCCAGGAACGCGATCATCAGCGCAACCGCGGCGGCGGCAAAGCCACCCGTGTGGGCCGAGCCCCACCCGTAGCGGCTCGTCTCGACGATCGTGTACACGCCGATCATCAGCGCGAGCACCAACAGCCCGGCGCCGAGCACATCGGTATCGCGGCGCCACCCCCTTCCGCGGTCAGCCGGCAGCAGCCGGAATGCCCCGTACAGGGTGGCCAGCCCGATCGGCAGGTTGACGTAGAAGATCCAGTGCCAGTTGATCGCCTGGGTCAGCACGCCTCCGGCAAGCAGGCCGATCGACCCGCCGGCGGTCGCGACAAACCCGTACACGCCAAGCGCCCGCGGCTGCTCGGCCGGGTCAGGGAACATCGTCACGATCATTTCCAGGATCACGCCCGAGGTGAGCGCCCCACCGGCGCCCTGAACGAACCGCGCCGCGATCAGCATGTACTGATCGCTCGCGATCCCGCAGAGCGCCGAGGCGGCGGTGAATAGGCAAAGGCCGCTCACGAAGACACGCTTGGGCCCGAGCAGATCGCCCAGCCGCCCGGCGAGCATCAGCAGCCCGCCAAACGTGATCAGGTAGGCGTTCGTGACCCAGGCAAGATTCGCCTGGGAGAAGTGGAGCTCGCGCTGGATGAGCGGCAGCGCGACGGTCACGATCGTCGCGTCGAGCACGATCATCAGCATCCCCGAGCACACGACGAGCAAAGCGAACCAACGGGTCCGCCCAGGCTGCGACGCGGCCGACGCGGCCGACGCGGCGCCGGCTGGAGTGGCGACCGAGCTCATCGTGTGTGGGCGAGCTCGAGCTGCCCGGGATCGGCGGCGACGCGCTGCCGCGGGATCGAAAGTCCGGAGCGACCCGCGCGGTGGTTGTCGACAAGACCGGCCGTCTCGCCGAGCACGAAGCCGCTCCCGAGCGCGTGCTCGATGAATTCATGCGGGAACCCACGGTCGATTGCGGTCGCCTCCTCGAGCCGCGCGAGTTGCTCGGCTCCGAGCGTCAGGTGGATCGCGGCGAGGTTCTCGCGCAGCTGCGCCGCCTTGCGCGTACCGACGATCGGCAGCACGACTCCTGGGCGCCCGAGCAGCCACGCCAACGCCACCTGCGCCGGCGAGGCACCGAGGGCGGCCCCGACCTCACGGACCGCCTCGGCGATTCGGTGGTTGCGCTCGCTCAGCATCGCGGCGCCGGCCATCTCGGGCTTGGTCAGCCTGCCATCACCCCTCGCGGACGCGCCATCGGAGTATTTGCCGGTGAGTACGCCCATGCCCAGCGGCGCCCACGCCGTGACCGCGAGGTCGAGCATCCTGGCCATCGGCAGGTACTCGCGCTCAATCGTGCGCTCCGCCAGGCTGTACTGCACCTGAACCGCCGAGAACGGCGTCCAGCCGCGCTCCTCGGCGAGCGTGTTCGCGTGCGCCACGATCCACGCCGGCGTGTCGCTGACCCCCACATACAAGACCTTGCCGGCGCGCACCTGATCGTCGAGCGCCCGCATCACCTCCGCGACCGGCGTCAGAAAGTCCCAGATGTGCACGTAGAGCACATCGACGTAGTCGGTCCGCAGCCGCTTCAGGCTCGCGTCCAGCGCCGCGACGAGGTTCTTTCGGTGATTGCCGGCAGCGTTGGGATCCCGCGCGTCGCGCGCGCACGTGTACTTCGTCGCGAGCACGAACCGGTCGCGGTCGGCACCCAGCAGCTCGCCCAGCACCCGTTCGGAGCTGCCGTTCGTGTACACGTCGGCGGTGTCGATGAAGTTTCCGCCCGCCTCGGCGAACGCCGTCAGGATCCGCGCGCACTCCTGCAGCGACGCTCCCCATCCCCAGTCCTCCCCGAACGCCATCGTGCCCAGGCACAACTCAGAAACCCGCAGCCCGGATCCTCCAAACAGTCTGTAGCGCATCGAAAACCTCTGATCGCCGCGAATGGTCAACTGGCGTTCAGTCTGCGCGCGCCCGGCCAGGCGAACAAGCCCCAATCGCTTTGCGCACCGTATAGGCTTCCTTAACGATGTTCAGTTCCGTGGAACTGCGCGAGATCCGCGTGTTCCTCACGCTGGCCGAGGAGCTCCACTACGGCCGCACCGCCGAGCGACTGCTGATCACGCCCGCCCGTGTCAGCCAGACCATCCAGGCCCTCGAGGTCAAACTCGGTGGACAGCTGTTCACGCGCACCAGCCGCAAGGTGAGGGTCACCACGCTGGGCGAGCGGTTCCGCAAACGGATCGAACCTGCCTACGCGACAGTTCAACTCGCCGTCCAGGAAACCCAGCGCGAAGTGGGCGCACCGGCCGGCCGGATCCGCGTTGGCTTCAGCAGCACCACCGAGGGGCCGATCCTCGGCGATCTGATCAGGCAGTTCGAGGCCCGCTACCCGGGCTGTGAGGTCACGCTTCACGAGACCGATGTCTTCGACCCCTACCGCGCCCTCCGGCAAGGCGAGGTCGATGTCCTTTACAACTACCTGCCGATCGGCGAGCCCGATCTGGTCGCGGGTCCGGCGCTCGAGCGCTATGCCATGCGCCTGGCCGTGGCGCGCGGGCACCGCCTGGCCAGCCTGAGCTCGGTGTCGATCGAGGACCTGGCTGAAGAGGACACGGCACGCGTGCCCTCCACGTTCCCCGCTGCGCTCTACGAGACAGCGCTCCCGCCGTTCACCCCGTCCGGTCGTCCGATCCGCCGCACCTACCCCGTCCGCACGATCAAGGAGGTCGTGACGCTGATCGCGCAGGGTCGCATCGTCTGGCCAGTGGCGCGTCGTGCGTATCTGGGACCGGGTCGCGAGGACATCGTGACCGTGCCGATGCGTGACGCGCCCGGGCTCGCGATCGGGCTGATCTGGTGCGGAGCGCGTGAGGACGCACGCATCCGTGCCCTCGCCGAACTCGCCGGCGAACTCACGACCGCGATGGACAGCCTCGCCACGGCACCACACGCCACCACCGCCGATACTCCTGGCTCGCTCCAGCCGGCATGAGCCACCCAGCCTCGAGAACCACAGATCCCGCCGTCGAGCTGCGCGAGATCCGCGTGTTCCTCACGCTCGCCGAGGAGCTGCACTTCGGCCGCGCCGCCGAGCGACTGCTGATCACACCCGCCCGCGTCAGCCAGACCATCCAGACCCTCGAGGCGAAACTCGACGGCTGGCTGTTCGAGCGCACCAGGGAGAGGCGCCGCTCGAGCCCGTGGTCGGGGCGCGCGACGGTGGCCCGAATGAGAGTGTCGGCGCCGATCCGGTCGCGCAGCTGATCCGGGGTGCCGTGGGCGATCACCCGGCCGCGGTCGAGCACGACGAGCCGGGTGGAGAGCTGGTCGGCCTCCTCGAGGTAGTGGGTCGTGAGCAGCACACAGGCGCCAGCGCCCGCGAGGTCGCGGATCCGCTGCCACAGGATCTGGCGCGCGGCAATGTCAAGGCCGGTGGTGGGCTCGTCGAGGAATACGACTTGGGGGTCGTGCGCGACCGCGGCGGCGAGCTGTAGCCGTCGCGCGAGCCCGCCCGAGAGCGCGAAGATCCGCTCGCGGGCGCGGTCCGAGAGCTCGAAGAGCTCGAGCAGCTCGCCCGCTCGCGTCCGCGCCACACGACGCGAGAGGTTGAAGTAACGACAGTGCCAGTAGAGCACGTCCCCGACTCGGAGCGAGCGTTCAAGCGTGTTGTGCTGCGCGACGACGCCGATCCGTCGCTTGACCTCCGATGGCTGCCGGCAGACGTCAAGCCCCGCGAGTCGCACAATGCCGGCCGTGGGCCGCGCCCAGGCCGTGCACACGCCGACCAGAGTTGTCTCGCCCGCCCCGTTACGGCCGAGCAAGCCGACGACCTCGCTCGGTTGCGCGACCAGATCGACGCCTGCCAGCGCCGTCCGATCGGGCGTAGCGCTTGACGAGACCGGTGACCGACAGCAGCGGCTGCTGGGAGAGGGCGCTCATCGCGCCCTCTCCGTGATCTTCTGCCAAACGGCCCGGATGCGGGACTTGGCACGGAACCACGCTGGCGGGCGACGCTGCTTCTGCCATCCGGCGTACCTCGACGCCGCCTGATGCTCGATTCGTTCGCGCAGCTCGCTGCCGTAGCGTGGCGCGCGCTGCTTCCATGCCGCCTTTCCAGCTGCTGATCTGCTGGTCACCTCGATCCTCCTAGATAGTTGGACTCGTATAGTCGGATTCGACTATACGAGACCGTACCGCGTCGATGATCCCTTGTCAAGAGATCGATTATTCATTCTCGACTAGCCGACTTCGGCTATCATGGTGAGCGTGGCCCCCCGCGCACTACGAAACCCGCTATCGCTCGTCGTGCTGGGCCTACTCGCCGAACAGCCGCTGCATCCCTACGCGATGCGCACGCTGATGCGCGAGCGCGGCCACGAGCGGACGGTTCGCGCCTCCGGCGCGTCGCTGTATGACGCGGTCGCGCGCCTCGAGCGCTCAGGCCTGATCGAGGTGCACTCCTCCTCGCGCGACGGGGGCCGACCCGAGCGCACGACGTATCGCATCACCAAGGCTGGCCAAACGGAGCTACAGGTCTGGGTGCGCGAAGGGCTGACCGACCTCAGCAACCCACAGCGGTTCGTCGCTGCGCTGTCGTTCATGTTCGTGCTCGCACAACAGGAGGTGGTCGCGCTACTCGAGGAGCGCACGAACGCCGTCTCCGAGCTGATCCGCTCCACCGAGGAAGGGCTCGGTCAAGCACTCGACGCGCGCGTCTCAGAGATCTTCCTCAGCGAAGAGCGCTACGCCCAAGCTCTCCGGCGCGCCGAACGGGACTGGCTCGTCGAGTTCACTCAACAACTGCGCGACCGGACACTACGATGGCCGGACCGCTCCGCTCGCAAAACCGCCGGCTGAAACGCATCGGCGCGTCAGGTCACGCATCTGTGACCTGCAGCACTCTTCTGCGCGGTCCGACGGCGCTGTTTGGCGTCACCTCTGATCCCGCCCGCGGTGCGACCATCACAAGTCGCACGACGGGTACCGGCCGCGACTTCACCCCGTGGCGTCTGTCACCGAGCGTAACCGAGGAGCTGGGCGCCCCTTCCGGCTCGTTCATCCCGAGTAGAGCAACCCGCTCTGTCACCCGGGAGTCCGCCTGGTCGGGCCGGACGCGGAAAGTGTGGAGGTTGCGTTGGCGGCAATGGCACACGCTTCTGCTCGCCGAAACGCCGTTCGGGTTCGGACAAGCGTCGCCGGATCGGTCCCTGCGCGGCCACATCAAGAGACATTCGCGCGTCGGTGAATGCGCCCCACGACCGCCAACCGGGTTCTTGAGGTGCTACGGCCGTCCGAGGTTTGGTGCTGGGGATTGCTTGACGGCGTTGACCACGTCTTGTAGGTACACGAGGTGCTCGCGCATGGCGCGTTCTGCGGCCATGGGGTCGCCCCGTGCAATCGCTTCGAGCAGGTCGCGGTGCTGTTCGGCGATCACGCTTACGACGACGGCGGGCTCGATCACGGCCGCGAGTCGTGGCTGAAGGACGTCGACGATCCAGGCGCTGAACGCGCCGGCCAGCCGATTGTCGGCGATATCGGCGATCAGGTGGTGCAGGCGGGCGTCAGCGTCGATCGTCCGCGGGTGATCGTTTGCCGCCGCGTTAACCTCGTCGACGAGTTCTCGGAGGAGAAGGACGTCCTCTTCGCTCGCGCACGCCGCCGCGAGCCCGGCGAGGGGGATCTCGAGCAGCATGCGGGTTTCGAGTAGCTCGTCGAGCCCGATGCTTTGTGCATCGAGCATCGTCGCGACCGTGGCACTTACGCTGAGACCGATGCCTTGCTCCGGTGTCGCGGCGACGAAGATTCCGCCTCCGGGGCCCTTCGAGCCGCGAACTAGATGCTCGCTCGAGAGCAGGCGCAGGGCTTCGCGCAGCGGGGCCGGCCTGTGCTAGCGCGGGCCGATAGCCCGTTCAGGCGCCCGCGGAGTGCCTCCGGTGATACGAATGGCCCCTTGACTTTGCGACACAAACTCTGCTAAGTTTGTCCCGCAAAGTCATGAGGCGAAGTGAAACTCCGCCTCCGAACGCGAGCCCCCGAGGAGGGATCATGAATCGCAATCGAGCAGGCAAGCACGGGCTCAGGCTCCAGTCGTGGGACAACCGCCAGTTCGCCCGTCTGCGCATCGGGATCGGTGTGGGGCTGCTGCTCGTGTCGGCGATCCTCTACGCCGCCGGCGTCAGCGCTCTGTGGTACTGGCCCCTCCTGCCTGTGGCGGCGTTGCACTTCGCCCTGGCAATCCGGCTGTTCCGGATCGCAGGGGTGCCGGAGCAGAGCGTGAATTTTCGGTAGGGCCCCCGCCGCTCAGTCACCGGTTCACGTCAAAGCCGAGCCCACACCACCAGAATCTCCCAACGTCGGGCCCGTGGTTGATCGCCACGGGCCTGACAGCCCTGAGAAGCACTTACGCCTCGCGACCTGGCATCCACTCCTGTCTCTGAGCGATGGCGCCGCCACACATCACGCAGGACGATGATGCATGCCAGCGCCGGCCTGGTCCTCTAGTTGCGCCACGCGGGAGCGCACGACGCGCTCCCGCGACGACGGCCCGGGCCGACGTTCGCTCCGCGCGTAAGCAGCAGTCAGCCACCATTGGCCTTGGCATGGCATTGCGATCACGCCGGTGCCGGCGCGTGGGTCATCGCTTTCGTCGAACGCACCGGCCGGCGCTAGCCAGGATCGAGTAAGCACCGGCTCCTCCACTCGCGGGAAAGCGGGGGTGTCGAGGTGACGCGGCACGACGCTTCACGGTCGACGCGGTGGAGATGCGCACCTTTGGCGAATGGGAGGTGCTCGGCGACGCACGGACCGAGACTCGCTTTCATGCCGCACGGGTACCAACGAGCGTGGTGGCGTGGCTGGTTGCGTCCGGTTGCAGTAGCGCGCGGCGGTCCTGGCGGCGGCGAAACCGTGACGTCACCATCCGGCCATCTACGGGTTTGTTGGCGGCAAAGCGGGCGCGCGTGGCGACGGACCGGTACATTGTCTATTGTCGGTTCAGGTTCAGGGCACCAATGGAGGGGGAACGATGGGACGACTGACGCTACGTCTGACGGCGATTTGCATGGCGCTGTCCGCTACTGGGACAGCAACGGCGGCAACGAGCGGCTGGACGAGCGCGCCGACCCCCAACCCCACCGGTAACTTTCTCAGTGGGGTGTCGTGCTGGTCCGCACAGGAATGCTTAGCGGTTGGCATGGGGCCACCAGGTGCCAGGGCACAAGCGGCGGCCTGGAACGGACAATCCTGGGTCCTACAGAAGGTCGTGAGCCCGCACGGCGACGCGGCACTCGATTCGGTCTCGTGTTGGTCGGCGACCGGCTGCGTGGCGGTCGGGACCGCCTCCGACGCTGTTGGCAACCCTATGGCCCTTGCGGAGCGTTGGGACGGGCAAGCATGGCGTTCGCAAAGGCTCCCGAGCCCGGCCGGTACCGCCAGCGGGGAACTCGACGGTGTGTCGTGTTGGTCGGCGAGCGGATGCATCGGGGTCGGCTACACCGTCAGCGACTCTGACAAGGTCACCATTCTCGCGGAACGTTGGAACGGTCATTGGTGGACGCTGCAGAAGAACCCGAACGTCGCCGGCGGCGACTCTCTCAAAGCGGTTTGGTGCCGATCCGTAACGCGTTGCGTCGCTGTCGGCTTCAGCGGCGATACTCCAACAACGGACCGGCCGCTTGCGGAACTCTGGAACGGACGGTCATGGACACTGCAGAAGACCGCGGATCCGGTTGGTGGGGGTACTCTCGACGGGGTGTCGTGCTGGTCAGCGAGCCGGTGCATCGGCGTCGGCGGCAGCGCGAAATCGCGCCGGACACTCGCGGAGATATGGAACGGGCGTTCATGGAATATGCAGAAGGCAGCGAACCCGGCCGGTGGCGGCGTCCTCACTGCGGACAGTTGCGTGTCAGCGAGTCAGTGCATCGCTGTCGGGCAAAATCGCCGCAACCGGACGCTTGCGGAAATCTGGAACGGAAGTTCGTGGCAGCCGCAGGAAACGGCGGACCCTTCGTCCAATCCCCAGGCTCTCGATGCGGTCGCGTGTTCGACGAGCAACTCGTGTATTGCCGTCGGTGCGTCTGGCTCCGGCACGATTGTCGAGACTTGGGACGGATAGTCTTACCTTCGGCAAGGGCGGTCGGATTGGCTGCCCACGCTTCAGGCTTGGCGCATCGCGTGTCGACCGTTGCTTCCTCGAACTTCGGCGCTGCCTCGGATGACCGTTGGGAAGCGTGTGGTGCGCTTGTCGCTGTTGGGGAGACGGACCCGTCCGACAGCCGAGCCCTGCTTCCGTGGTCGCACGGGGATTCTGGACATGCCGCCGACAGTCTCGGAATGCGCGGCAAGCGCGGCGGCGGATCTGCCCCAATGTCCGAACCGACGTCAGAGGCCGGATGGCCCTGTAACCCGCGCAACTCAGGGCTCGCGGCGACGCGTTTGAGATGGTCGCGCTGGAAGTGGAGCAGGTGCGGCGAGACTTCTGCTTCACAACTCGTCGTTGGCCTAGTTGAGAGGCGGTCTTTGGCTCCGGCGCTCGCGCGCCACGATCCGATGGCGCGTCCACAAGGTTGCCAGAGCTGCTGCCACGGCGAAGGCCGCCGCGGTCAACGTAACGTCCTTGAACCCGGTTAGGGCACCGAAGATGACGAACATCGCGCCACCCCAAATAAGACCGACCAGGATCCACTGCCACCACGGATAGGGCGGTGTGCCTCGTAACAGAAGGCCCATCCGATCGCCGCTTGGAGTTCACGGCCGTATTGCTACCCGTTTAGCTGAGGGAGGCTCCCACGGCCTCGCCCATGCCTCCACGGACTGCCACGCTGCAGAGCGGCGAATGCTCGTCGGCAAACGAAAGCACGGGGTTCCCACGCCTCAGTGGACTGGCCATGCATTCGCCAAAGGTGGTCACCTCCACGGCCTCGACCGTGAGCACCATGGTGGGTCGCGTAGCAGCCCTGCTGTCCCGCGAGTGAGGGAGCCGGTGCTTACTCGATTCTGGCTAGCGCCGGTCGGTGCGTTCGACGAAAGCGATGTCCCGCGCGCCGGCACCCGCGTGATCGCAACGCCACGCACGCGATCACGCCGCCTTGGCCGGCGCGACGATTGCAATCGACTGCGCGACGCCCGTTCATCGCAGAGGCGGACGGCAGGCGCCCCGTAGGCGTCGTTCTGGGCGAATGGTAGGTGTGATGAGCAGAGCCGGTTGAGCGCCGCTCTCGCTCCCACACGTCTGCAACCAGCAGCGACGCGAAGAACTCATGGATCCGGATCACCTTGACCGTAGAGCCGACACCGTCAGCAGCCGCACCGCGACCGCGCGGACGGCGCCGGCCGAGACCCGAACGTCCCAACGACGATCGCCAGCTACACCACAAACGCGACTTGACGCCTGGTTGATTACTGCTATGCTCTCATTCCATTAGGTACTTAGTAGAACTAACCCCGCAGCAGAATGAGGTCCGATGATCGAGTTCCAGCTCGACGCAACGTCGGGCGTGGCCACCTACTTGCAGCTGGTTCAGCAGGTCTACCAGGCTTTGCGCATGGGGATGTTGGAGGTGGGCGAGCGGCTGCCGACCGCCCAGCAGGTGGTCGCCGAGCTGGCCATCAACCCGAACACGGTGCACAAGGCCTACCGCGAGCTTGAGCGCGACGGACTTGTGCGTGCGCGGCCCGGGCTCGGCACGTTCGTCATCCGTGTGCCGTCCGGCGTCGACCCGGCCGCCCGGAGCCGGTTCCTGGCGGAGCTGACTAGCTGGCTGCGCTCCGCGCGCGCGGCTGGACTGGGGTCCGACGACATCGAGGCGATCTATCGGACCGCGTTGCGTTCCTGCTTCGCCGAGCGGGTCGCGTGATGAGCGCCGTCATCGAAACGAGCGGCCT
>JAFAWR010000090.1 GCA_019241635.1 Solirubrobacterales bacterium | reverse complement strand
GCAGGGCGCGCCGCCGCAGCGCGAGCGCGGTCCCGAGTTCGTCATGATCCTGGTCTCGCACGCCTTCGAGGGCATGCCCTGGCTCGAGCGCGTCTACCACGCGGGCTCGCTGTGGGACGGCCTGGAGATGGGCGCCCCCGCCGACGTCCACTGTTACACCCCGGACGAGTTCGCCCGCAAGCGACTGACGCTGCCCCGGGTCATCCAGACCGTGCGGACCGGGATCGACCTGATGGCCGATCCGCATTCCTAGGGGCCTCGCTGACGCTCGGCGTCCATGGGGCCGTTCCGCCCGGCGTCCATGCCGGGCGGGCCGAGGGCCTCACCTGATCGCCACCATCCGCTCGATCGGCAGGCGCGCCCGATCGGCCACCTCGGGCGCCACCTTCACCTCGTGCACCCCGTCGCGCAGGGCGTCGCGCAGCTTCGGCAGCGTGATCATCTTCATGAAGCGGCAGTGCGCCGCTTCGTTGGCGGCGATGAACTCGGTGTCGGGCGCGGCCCGGCGCAGGGGATGGAGCATGCCGGTCTCGGTGGCCACGATCGCGGTCGACGGCGGCCCGCCCGCCCGCGAGCGGGCATACCCGAGCATCCCGCCGGTCGAGAGCATGTGGACGCCTTCGCCGGAGATGTCGCCCGCGGCCATGTACTCCATCACGCTGGTCGAGCATCCGCACTCCGGGTGGATCAGGAAGTCCGCACCAGGATGGGCCGCGCGCACGGAAGCGATGTCGCCGGGCCGGATCCCGGCGTGCACGTGACATTCGCCGTCCCACACGTGCATCGCCCGCCCGGTCGATTTCTCGACGTATGCCCCGAGGAACATGTCCGGCCCGAACAGGATCTCGGTGTCATCACCGTGCGTCGCATAGATGTGCTCGACGACTCCGACCGCATTCGCGGACGTGCAGCAGTAGTCGGTCTCGGCCTTGACCTCGGCCGTGGTGTTCACGTACATCACCACGATCGCATCGGGATGTCGGGCCTTCCAATCTCGCAACTGCTCGGCGGTGATCGAGTCGGCCAGCGAGCAGCCGGCGTCGAGATCTGGGATCAGAACGAGCTTGTCGGGACACAGGATCGAGGCGGTCTCGGCCATGAAGTGCACGCCGCAGAACACGACCGTGTCCGCGTCGGCCGCGGCCGCCTGTTGCGAGAGCCCCAGCGAGTCGCCCACGTAGTCGGCGACGTCCTGGATCTCGGGTAGCTGGTAGTTGTGGGCGAGGATCACCGCGCCGCGCTCGGCGGCCAGCGCGCGGACCTCGTCTTGGAGGGCGGGAATGTTCTCGAGGAGCAGGGGTGCGTCTGACGCACCGAGCATCGGCAGGTTCATGAGATCGGTTCGAGGAGGAGTGACAGGTCGAGCGCCGGAGCGCTGTGCGTCAGCGCCCCCACGGAGACGAAGTCTACGCCGGTGCCCGCGATCTCCCGAAGCGTCTGGAGGGTCACCCCGCCGCTGGCCTCGAGCTTGGCCCGCCCCGCCACATGGCGCACCGCCTCGCTGAGCTGCGCCACGGTCATGTTGTCGAGGAGGATCCACGGCGCTCCGGCCGCGAGCGCGTCGTCGACCTCGGCGAGCGTGCGACATTCGACCTCGAGCGTCAGGTCCGGGGCGTGGACGCGCGCCCGCCGCACCGCCTCCCCCACCCCGCCGGCCAGCGCGGCGTGGTTCTCCTTGATCAGGATCGCGTCGAACAGCCCAAAGCGGTGGTTGGTTGCGCCACCCGCGGCCACCGCCGCCTTCTCGAGCGCGCGCAGGCCAGGCGTCGTCTTGCGCGTGTCGAGGATCCTCGCGCCCGTCCCGGCAACTGCCTGCACGCACCGTGCGGCCATGGTGGCCACGCCCGAGAGCCGCTGCAGGAAGTTGAGCGCGGTCCGCTCGCCGGTCAGGATTGCCCGGGCCGAGCCCTCGAGCGCCAGGACCGGCCCGCCGCCCTCACGCCACTCGCCCTCGGAAACCAGCCGCTCCACGCTCATCGACGGATCCAGCGAGCGGAACACCTCGACGGCCACGTCGACCCCGTAGATCACGCCCGGAGCCTTCTGGCGGATCAGCGCCCGGGCCCTCGCGGCCTCGGGCACGGTGGCCGCGGTGGT
>JAFAWR010000392.1 GCA_019241635.1 Solirubrobacterales bacterium | reverse complement strand
AGGTGCCAGGGGTTGTCGGATTTGGCCGCTCCCGGCGGCGCGAGCGTGAGCAGGTTCGGAGTGGACACGTAGGCCACCCCACCGGGCCGCAGGATCCGTGAGAAATGCGCGAGCACGGCGTCCGGGTCGGCCACGTGCTCGATCGTCTGGAGGAAGACCACCGCGTCGAACGAGCCGGGCGAGCCGTATGTCTCGACCGCCCCCCAGTCGAACGACAGCCCGGGGCGCGTGTAGCGAAGGCGCGCGTGCTCGTGGGCCTCGGGGTTGCCGTCCACCCCCACCACCGACGCAGCGGTCGAGGACAGCACCGCGGACCCGTAGCCCTCCCCGCAGGCCATGTCCAAGACCACGCCACCGGCCACCCGCGCGGCGATCCACTCGTACACCGCCAGATGACGCCGGTACCAGTAGTTCTCGGCCGGCACATCGGGCAGCGTCCGCTCCCCGGTGAGCTCGAGCGGGGGCACACCCGCGGGCTGGTTCTGCTGGACGTAGGAGTTCACGAGCGGGTCGACAGGGTAATCTGCCCGCGCCATGGAGGCAGTGCGGACGGCGGACGAGATCCGCGATGTGAACACCCGCTATCACGATGTGGCCGCGTCGAGCTACGACTCCAAGTGGGGGATCGACTTCGGCGATACCGGCCAGGCGCAGGTGGTGGGGAAGCTGCGCAAGGCGTTGGGTCCCGCCCACCCCGCGCTCGATCACGGCTTCGACCGCTCGCTCGAGGTCGGGGCCGGCACGGGGTACTTCAGCCTGAACCTGCTCCGCGCCGGGATCGTCCGCGAGGCGACCTGCACCGACATCTCCCCGGGCATGGTCCGGACCCTGGGCGCCAACGCCCAGCGGCTCGGGCTGACGGTCAGGACCGCCCGGGCCGACGCGGAGTCGCTGCCGTTCCCCGACCGCAGCTTCGACCTCGTCCTCGGCCACGCCGTCCTGCACCACCTGCCCGACCTGGAGCGCGCGTTTCAGGAATTCCACCGGGTGCTGGCGCCCGGCGGCCATGTGGTGTTCGCGGGGGAGCCCTCCCGCTTCGGCGACCGGCTGGCCGCCGTCCCCAAGCGGGGCGCGGTCGCCCTCGCCCCTTTGTGGCGCCGGGCGCTGCGGGCGGGGACGCCACCTCCCCCGGAGGCTGGCGGCTCCTCGAACGGCGCCGATGACCACGGCCTCGAGCGCGTGGTCGACATTCACGCGTTCGCGCCTGACGATCTCACGAGGCTCGCCCGGGCGGCCGGATTCACCGACGTGAAGGTCCGCGGAGAGGAGCTCCTGGCCAACTGGTTCGGGTGGTTCAACCGCGCGCTCGAGGCCAGCGCCGACCCGGCCGACGTGCCGATGCTCTGGCGCCAGTACGCGTTTCACGGTTACCTGTTGCTCCAGCGCGTGGACCAGCGACTCCTCGAGCCCCGGCTGCCGCCGGCGATCTTCTACAACCTGCTGCTGGCGGCCCGGGCGTAGACTCGCTCGACGCATGCCCGAAGGCGATTTTCCGCTGTTCCCGCTGGGCATCGTGGCGCTGCCCGGCGAGCTGATCCCGCTGCACATCTTCGAGGAGCGCTACAAGACCATGATCAACGCGTGCCTCGAGCGCGAGCACGAGTTCGGGATCGTCTGGCTCTCCGACGACGGGCTGCGCGAGATCGGCTGCGCGTGCTCGATCGACCAGGTGCTCGAGCGGATGGAGGACGGCCGGCTGAACCTGCTGGTCCGCGGCACGCGGCCCTTCCGGGTGCTCGAGCGCCAGGGACATCTCCCCTACCCCGCCGGCCTGATCGAGTTCGTCGAGGACCGCGCGGACACGCTCGATCCCGACCTGGCCACCGCCGCCCACGAGGCCTATGCCGAGCTGGTCAAGCGGGCCACCGACCGCGATCCCGACCCCGAAGAGCTGGCCGGCATGAGCGCCTACGCGATGGCCGCCACGGTCGATTTCGGGCTCGACGCCAAGCAGGGCCTGCTCGACATGCGCTCCGAGAACGCCCGCCTGCGCCTGGTCACACGTCTGTTCCGCGCGGCGATCAAGCGCCTCGAGCTCGTCGACCGCGTCCAGGAGCGAGCCCAGTCGAACGGCAAGGTCCGCTTCGGAGCCGCGTAGTTCAGCTTCTTAGGCGAGCCTGGGTGCCTCTCTGAGCTCGCCTTGTCGTTGAGCGAGCTCAGAGAGGCACCAGGCGAAGTCCTAAAGGTTGTAGATGATCATCGCCGCCCCGAACACGACGCAGTAGATCCCGAACGGGATCAGGTTGCGCGTCTTGAACCAGCGGGTCAGGAAATGGACGGTGAGCACGGCGAAGATCGCCGCGACCACCGCCGCGAGCACGGCTTCGCCCCGGATGCCGTTGCCGTTGGTGCCGAGCAGGTCACCGACCTTGAAGACTCCGGCCGCCAGGATGATCGGGGTGGCGAGTAGGAACGAGAGCTTGGCCGCGCCGGCGTTGTCGAGCCCGCGCTGGAGCCCTCCCGCCATCACCACGCCGTCGCGGCTGATGCCGGCGAGGAGCGCGGTCGACTGGATGAAGCCGATCCCCACCCCCTCGCCGTAGGTGAGCGCCTCGATCTCGCGGTCCGGTTCGCTGCTGGCGCGTCCCTTGGTGCGGGCGAGGGCCCGCACCTCGGAGGTCCGGCGCAGGCGCTCGGCGCCGAGCAGCATGAAGCCGTTGACGACCAGGAAGATCGACGCGATCAACGGCTTGGCCGTGGCTTGCCGGGCGACCCGCTCGAGCACGATCCCGAGGATTCCCGTGGGGATGCTCGCGGCGATGATCAGCCAGGCCAGCTTCTCGGCGCGGGTCTCGATGCGCCGCTTGGCGAGCGTCCGGAAGAACGCGGTGATGATCTCCACCCAGTCGCGCCAGAAATAGATCAGCAGCCCGATCGCGCTGCCGACGTGCAGCATCACGATGAAGGCCAGCCATGGCGACTCGGTCTCGGACTGCCACTTGACGATGTTCGTCCACCCGAACAGGTTCGGGAAGATCACCGTGTGCCCGAGGCTCGAGACCGGGAAAAGCTCGGAGACCCCCTGCAGCGCGCCGAGGACGACGGCCTGGAAGGTCGTGATGAGACTGGAGGCGAGGACGATCACAAGTTGGGCAGGGTAGCGGGGCGGCTCGGCCTAAGAAGTTCCTCAAGCGCTGATCCCGCAGGGATCGGCCGCCGCCTGTACTACGAATAACTCCAATTGCGAGAGTTCCTTGTGCGCGACGGCCGCCGTGTCGGGGAATGTGAAAGTGCCGTTCTGCACTTGCACGGTGTAGGAGAACACGCTGCCGGGCCCCGGGTGCAAGCGGACCTTGGCCTTCGCGTCGTTGTTGAGGCTGGTCGCCAGGTCGCGGGCCTGAAGCAGTTGCGGGTCGGGAAGGGACTTGGGCTTGCCCCCGTTGCAGGCGATCGTGCCGCTGTCGTTGACCAGCAGGGTCAGCTTCTTGCCCTGACCGATCCGGGTGACCTGGAACAGGTCGGGGGACTGGACGTTGAGTCCGCAGCCGGCCAGCCCGGCCGCCGTGGCGATCACCGCGGCGGCGAATCTCATCCCGCCTCGACCACGACCGCCGCCCCGCCCCGGCGCGGATCCCCGCCCCCGGAGAGCCGGCCGCGGGCGTCACGCGCGGCCGCCTGCACCCCGCCGAAGAACAGGTTGAGCTCCCGAAAGCGCCCGATCGCGCGCCCGGCCCGCTCGAGCGGCTCCGTGTCGATTCCGGGCTCGGCGTACACGACGCCGTCCTCGAAGTGAACGCGCGGCGCCCGTACCGCGTCGCCCGCCTCAAGACCGTCGTCGATCACCCGGATGATCGTCTGGAGGATGGCCGAGCGGATCCGGTTCGACCCGGCGCTGCCCAGCACGAGCTCTGGAGCCCCGTCGCGCAGGACCGCGGTGGGCGACATCATGCTCGGCATCCGCCGCCCGGGAGGATGGCGGTGAAACCCGAGCGGGTTGAGGTCCTGCTCTCCGAGCATGTTGTTCAGGTGCACGCCGGTCCCGGGCACCATCACGCCCGAGCACGAGCCGTTCGAGCAGGTGACCGAGCAGGCCCAGCCTTCGCGGTCGAGCACGGCCACGTGGGTGGTCGAGCCGAGAGAGGTCCGCCGCGCCAGAAATCGCGCTACGAACGTTGGGTCGTCGAGCCCCTCGAGGAATTCCGGGGTGCGCTCGGCTTGGGTGCGCTCCATCGTCTCGACCACACCGGCGACATCCGGCAGCTCCGGCGAGGCGTCGAGCAGCGAGAGCGCGTGGGCGATCAGGATGCCCCCGGCCGAGGGCGGCGGATTGGTCAGCACCTCACGGCCCCGGTAGGAGACTCGAATCGGCTCGCGCTCGACCACGGCATAGCTCGCCAGGTCCGCGGCGCTGACGATCCCACCCCGATCGGCCAGCCACTCGACGATGGCCGCGGCGATGTCCCCGGTGTAGAACGGCGCCGGGCCCTCGGATCCCAGCCGCTCGAGTGCGTCGGCGAGCTCGGGCTGGCGGACCACGTCCCCCGCGCGCACCACGCGGCCGTCCGGCGCGAACAGCGCGGCGCACTCCGGGGTGGAAGTGACGATCCCGGCCAGGATCTCGATCACGTATGCCTGAGGGCCGTTGAGCTCGACGCCCTGTCTGGCCAGCCGGGCGGCCGGCACGACCAGCTCGGCCAGCGGCACGCGCCCGAACCGGCTCGAGGCCTCGTGCACCCCGGCCGCCATGCCGTACGTCCCCACCGAGGCCGGCCCGATGTTGAACACCTGGATCGCGTCACCGAACGACACGCTCACCGGGACCAGCTCGGCGCGAGCCCCGGGGTCCACGCCGCGCCCCGCCGCCTCGACGAAGAAGTCGAGTAGCACGGGCGCGCCGCCGGGCTCGACCACGAGCATGTACCCGCCGGCGCCGAGACTGGTCAGGAGGGGCTCGCAGGCGAAGGCGGCCAGCATCGAGGCGAGCGCGGCGTCGACCGCGTTGCCGCCCTCCCGCAGGACGTCTGCGCCGGCCTGCGCGGAGCGCGGATGGCCCGCGGCGACTACGCCGAGCGGCTCGGCCACCACGGCTGAAATCGCCTTATCGACGCGGGATGAACTCGGGCACGTCGAGATCGAGCGCACTCGGGCGCTGGCGGGGCGGCCGGGCCCGACTCACGCGCGGCTCACCCATTGGCTCGCGGAGCGTCGAGCGTCCCTCGCGACGGGACTCGGCGATCTCCGAACGGGCCGGCTGCCGCCGCGGCGTGCGCCCGTCACCGTAGCCGGTGGCGATCACCGTCACCCAGACGTTGTCGGTGAGCTTCTCGTCGACCATCGCCCCGAAGATGATGTTGGCGTCGGGGTGGGCAGCCTCGGCCACGGCCCGGGCGGCCTCGTTGACCTCCCATAGCGACAGGTCGGGACCGCCGGTGATCGAGAGCAGGATCGAACGCGCGCCGTCCATGCTCGTCTCGAGCAGGGGCGAGGCGACGGCGTGCTCAGCCGCTTCGACGGCACGCCGCTCCCCGGCGCCCATGCCGATCCCGAGCAGCGCGTTGCCGGCGCCCGACATGATCGTGCGCACATCGGCGAAGTCCAGGTTGATCAGCCCGGGCAGCGTGACCAGGTCGGAGATGCCCTGTACGCCCTGGCGCAGGACGTCGTCCGCCACCCGGAACGCCTCGACCATCGACACGTTGCGGTCGAGCACCGAGAGCAGCCGGTTGTTCGGGACCACGATCAGCGTGTCGACCTCGTCGGCCAGCGCAGCGATGCCGGCCTCGGCCTGGTCGCGCCGCCGGGTGCCCTCGAACTGGAAGGGCCGGGTGATGATGCCGACGGTCAGGGCGCCGAGCTCGCGAGCGATCTGGGCGACGATCGGCGCCGCCCCGGTCCCCGTGCCACCGCCCGCACCTGCGGCGATGAACACCATGTCCGAGCCGCGCAGCATGGCCTTGATGCGGTCGTACTCCTCACGTGCCGCCGCCCGTCCCAGCTCCGGGTTGGATCCCGAGCCGAGCCCGTGCGTGATCGAGTCGCCGATGTGCAGCGTCTCGTGCGCGGCGGACTGCTGGAGCGACTGGAGGTCGGTGTTGATGGCCAGGAACTCGATCCCCTCGATCTCGGCCTCGACCATGCGGTTGATCGCGTTGACGCCGGCGCCACCGACGCCCACCACGCGGAGCACGGGTCCGAGCTTCGGGGCCGGTGCCGGTGCCTCGGCGGCCCGGCCGGGGCGCGCGTAGACATCCGGCTCGGGCTCCGCCGGCGGCGGGCCGCTCGGCCGCTCGAGCATGTTCTCGGGGATGTCGGCGGAGAACGCGTGGCGCAGGCGCTCGTGGGGCAGCGGTATCCGCGGCTCCTCGATCTCCGGCTCGAGAAACTCGGCTGGGGCAGGTGGCTCGGCCGGCGCGGCTGAGGCCTCTTCGGCGGGCGGCGGCGGCGACGCCGGCGGCTCCGCGTCGCGCCGGGTGGGCTCGACGTCCTCGGCAGTCTTTCGGAATAGAGCGGCGAGTGGTCCCTCGCGCATGCTTGCGCGCTTACCGGTGGGCATTCGAGAGGACCTCCTTCGCGAGCTGCCGATATGCGTGCGCGGCCACGCCGTCCGGATCGTACTTCAGGACCGACATGCCTTTCACGGGCGCCTCGGCGAAGCGGATCGTCTTGCGGATCCGGGAGGCGAACACCCGGTCGCCGAAGTTCTCCTCCAGCAACTCGATCGCCTCCTTGGCGTGCAGGGTCCGGGTGTCGACCATCGTCGGCAGGATGCCCACGATGTCGACGTTCGGGTTGAGGTTCTCGCGGATCATGGCGAGCGTGTTCTGCAGCTGGATCAGGCCGCGCATCGACAGATATTCGCATTGCACGGGGACGATCACCTTCTGCGCCGCGGTGAGCGCGTTGATCGTGAGCAGTCCCAGGCTCGGCGGAGTGTCGACGAAGACGAAGTCGTAGTCCTCCTCGACCGGCTTCAGCGCCTTGAACAGCGAGCGCTCGCGGCCGATCATCGTCGACATCGCGATCTCGGCCCCGGCCAGGTCGATCGAGGAGCAGGCGACGTCGATCTCGCGCTTGCGGATCACCTCGCGGATCGAGATGTGATGGACGAGCACGTCGTACATCGACTTCTCGAGCGTGTCCGGGTCGATGCCCTGGGACATGGTCAGGTTGCCCTGCGGGTCCATGTCGACGCACAGCACACGATGGCCTTCCTCGGCGAACGCCACCGCGAGGTTGAGCGTCGTGGTGGTCTTGGCGACGCCGCCCTTCTGATTGGCGAACGCGATCACGTGGCTCATATCGTCGGCCTTATTCGCAGAAGCGCAGCGGAATCCTCCGAGATCGGCCCTCGCTATTTTCGGAGCCGTGCCGTCGCCCCTGGACAAGCGTCTGCTGTTCGTCACCGGTAAGGGCGGCGTCGGCAAGTCGACGGTCGCCATCGCCATCGGCCTCTTGGCCGCGCGGCGGGGGCTGCGCACGATCGTGGCCGAGCTGGCCAGCCAGGAGCGGATGCAGGGGGTCTTCCGGGACGACGGCGGCGAGCAGTTCCGCGAGCTGGAGCTGGCCCCCGGTCTGTTCACGATCTCGATCGATCCCCAGCAGGCCATGGAGGAGTACCTCCGCGTCAAGGCCGGCACGATCGGCCAGGCGCTCGGATCGAGCCGCCTGTTCCAGGCCTTCGCCATGGCCACACCCGGGATGCGCGAGCTGCTCAGCATCGGCAAGGTGTGGGAGCTCGCCCAGCTTCACCGCCGCACCCGCGGCGGCGCGCCCTATGACCTGGTGATCGTCGACGCGCCGGCCACCGGGCACGGCGTGGGGCTGCTGCGCACGCCACGGACGTTCGCGGAGATCGCCCGGGTCGGCCCGATCGCCCACCAGGGCCAGACCATCGCCGATACGATCGCCGACTCGGACTTCACCGGCGTGATCGCGGTGGCCACGCCCGAGGAGATGCCGGTCAACGAGACGATGACGCTCGCCGACGAGCTGGCCCGCGACGATCTTCCGCTCGACCTGGTGATCGTCAACGCCCTGTACCCCGCCCGGTTCGAACCCGGCGAGATCGGCGAGCTGGGCGACGCGCTGGGCCGGACCCGCTCGGCGCTGGCCCGCTCGGCGCTCCGCGCCGCGCTGTCCGAGCACGCCCGGGCGGCCACGCAGCGCGAGCAGCGCGACCGGCTGCACGCGCGGGTGGACGGCCGGCTGGTCGAGCTCCCCTACGTGTTCGCCGACGAGATCGCATTGCCCCAGCTGCAGTCGCTGGCCGACGTCCTCGAGGCGGCGCTGTGAACGTCGCCGAGATGCTCGACGGCAAGCGAGTGTGCGTGTGCGCCGGCTCGGGCGGCGTGGGCAAGACCACGACGTCGGCGGCGATCGCGCTCGGCATGGCCGCCACCGGCGCCAAGGTCGCCGTGGTGACCATCGACCCGGCCAACCGCCTGGCCAACGCGCTCGGCCTCGAGCAGCTCGGCAACGAGCCCAGGCGGGTCGAGCCGGAACGGCTGGCCGGCAGTGGGCTGGACATCCAGGGCGAGCTGTGGGCGATGATGCTCGACCCCAAGCGGACCTTCGACGAGCTGATCGACCGGATCGCCGCCGACCCCGAGCGCGCCCAGGAGATCAAGGACAACCGCGTCTACCGCGAGCTTTCCACCGCGGTTTCGGGCTCGCAGGAGCTGACCGCGATCGCCAAGCTCTTCGAGCTCGACCAGGACGCGGACTTCGATCTGCTCGTGCTCGATACGCCGCCCTCGCGCAACGCACTCGAGTTCCTCGACGCGCCCGGACGCCTCAACGCGTTCCTGGAGGGGCGGGCGCTGAAGGCGTTCATGCGACCGACCGGGCTGGGTATCCGCGCCCTGGGCCGTGGCGCCCTGCCGCTGCTCGGCGGTCTCAGGCGGATCACCGGGATCGACCTGATCAGCGACCTGACCACGTTCTTCTCGCTGCTCGGCGACATGACCAGCGACTTCAGCCAACGCGCCGCCCAGGTCGAGCAGCTCCTGCGCTCGCCCGGCACCGCGTTCCTGCTCATCACCTCGGCCGCGCGCGAGCCGGTCGACGAGGCGATCTGGTTCGGCCAGCGGCTCGAGTCCGACGGGCTGCCGTTCGCCGGGGTGGTGGTCAACCGGGTCCATCACGACCTCCTGGGTGACCGGCCCCCGCGCGAGGTCAAGCGGTCTCTGGCCCGGGTGCTCCCGCCGGGCCTGGCCACCCGGGTGACCGAGAACTTCCGGGACTACCACGTGCTCGCGCGCCGCGACGAGGACAACCTCGGCCGCCTGGCCGACGCGCTCGGCGCAGATCGGCTGCTGCTGGTGCCCCAGCTCGACGACGACGTGCACGACATCGAGGGGCTGGTGCGGATCCACCGCTATCTGTTCGGCTCGCAGGCCGAGCGCGAGCGGTTGATCGACGACCTCGTCGCCTAGTCGGCAAGCTCGAGCGTCACGGCGCCGTCGCTCCAGGCCTCCCAGCGCAGCAGGACTCCCTGCCATCCGGCGCGATCGACCGGCGCGCCCGCCCGCACCAGCCCGACCGATCCCTCGTGGAGCAGCTCCCAGGCCACCTGCTCGCACAGCGCGAGCCGCTCGCTCGCCCGCGACTGCGGATAGCGCTCGCCGGTCAGCTCGACCAGCCGCCGGAGCGCCACCGGGCCGTGGGCGCAGAGATCGGTCACCTCGCGCTTGAGCTCCGCCACCGGGACCGGCTGCGCACGCTCGGCCAGCACGCGCGCGGTCACGTCCTCCCCGGTCCGGGTCACGTTGGCCCACCCGCGGCCCAGCCCGACCTGGTCTGCGGCCAGCTCCGGGGCCTCGTAGATCGTCAGCTTGGCCCGCTCGGGGGACCAGCTCCGCTCGTCGAGCTCGATCGCCCCGCCGGAGGTCCAGGGGCCGACGATCCGGGCGTCGAGCTCCTCGCGGGTCAGGTTGAACGCGCGGGCCTGGTTCGGGAACTGGCGCAGCTCGACGTGGAACACGCGGGTAGATTCCCACGGCCATGACCGACCGGCCACTGTGGGCGCCCTGGCGCATCGAGTACATCACCGGACCCAAGGACGGGGAGTGCATCTTCTGCGCCGCCGCGGCGGCCCGCAACGAGGGCCCCGCGCATCAGCCGATCGATGGCACCGAGCACTGCCTGACCATCCTCAACGCGTTCCCTTACGCCCCCGGGCACGTGATGGTGGCGCCGGTTCGCCATGTCGGCTCGCTCGACGATCTCGGCTCGGACGAGATGCTCGAGACCATGCAGCTGGCCCAGCGGGCGATCGTCGCGATCAGAAAGGCCATGAACCCGGACGGGTTCAACGTCGGATACAACCTGGGCAAGGTGGCGGGCGCGGGAATCGTCGATCACCTGCACCTGCACGTGGTCCCGCGCTGGGACGGCGATACGAACTTCATGCCGATCCTCGCCGACACCAACGTCATCCCGCAGGCGCTCGATGCAACCCACGCGGTTCTCGCCGCGGCCATCGCCGAGCTACGGTGACGT
>JAFAWR010000243.1 GCA_019241635.1 Solirubrobacterales bacterium | reverse complement strand
AGCATGGCCCCGGCACTCGTGCCCGAGGTCAAGCAGGCGCTTCGTGAGGTTCAGCTCGCCGATGCCCAGGCGGCGGCCCTCAAGGCCCTCGAGGCGCAGGACGCAACCGCGGCCCGCGGCCTCGGGGCCGCTCTGCTGTGAGATACGCTCAGGCGCAAGTGGAAGCCGCGCCGTCCAGCTCGTCGCTGCGCTCATCCAGGGTGCTCGCGGCCGGCACCGGCCTGAGGGTGGCCGCCAGTCCGGCGGTGATGGCGCTCGTGCTGAACGCGTCCTACACCGCCGGGGCGATCGTGTTCGTGCTCGCCGCCGCCACCGACTGGCTGGACGGCCGGCTGGCCAGACGCTGGGGCGTCACCACGCGTCTCGGCGCCTTCCTCGACACCACCGCCGACAAGCTGCTCGTCGCCACGGCGCTGATCGCGCTGGTCGCGGTGCACCGCGGCTCCCCGTGGGTGGCGCTCGTGATCGTCGCCCGTGAGTTCACGATCCTCGGCCTGCGCGCCGCGGTCGAGTCGGGCGGCCGGCGCTTCGAGACCTCGGTGCTCGGCAAGTGGAAGGCCACCGTGCAGTTCGTGGCCATCGCGCTGGCCATCCTGCGCCCCGACGCGGTCATCGCCGGCGCCTACCTCGACCAGTGGGCGATGGTCGTCGCCGCCCTGGTCACCGCCTGGTCGGGCATCGACTACATCGTCCAGTTCTCCGCGGCATTGCGTAACTGATCGCTCTTGGCGCGGGTGTTCGTCACCGGGGGGACGGGCGTGATCGGCAGCGCGCTGATCGCCGGGCTGCTCGCGCGCGGCGACGAGGTCGTGGGGCTGGCCCGCTCCGACGCCGCCGCGACGGCGCTCCAGGCCCGCGGCGTGCAGGTCGTGCGTGGCGAGGGTTACGACGTCGACGCGCTGGCGCGCGGGATGCAGGGCTGCCAGGTGGCGTTCAACGTGGCCGGGGTCAACACGCTGTGCGTGGAGGACCCGCGCCCGATGGAGCGCATGAACGTCGACGGGGCGGCCGCCGCGGTGCGCGCCGCGGCCCGTGCCGGCATCGCGCGGCTCGTGCACACGTCCTCCGCGGCGACGATCGGCGAGCCGCCCGGCGCGGTCGGGACCGAGCAGACCGTGCACCGAGGCTGGTACCTCTCGACCTACGAGCGGACCAAGACCGAGGGCGAGCGTGCCGCGCTGGCCACGGCCCGCGAGCTCGGGCAGGACCTCGTCCTGGTCAACCCTTCCTCGGTGCAGGGACCGGGACGCGCCGGCGGGACAGGACGGTTCTTGCTCGCCTTCCTGGATGGGCGGTTGAAGGTGTTCGTGCCGACCACGATCAGCCTGGTCGACATCGACGACTGCGTCGCGGGTCACCTGCTGGCCTGGGAACGTGGCGCCCCCGGGGAGCGCTATCTGCTGAGCGGGATGACCCTGCCGATCGAGCGCGCGCTCGCGCTGGCCGCCGACGTCGCCGGCGTCCAAGCGCGGCCGCGGCTGGTGCCGCGCGGGCTGGCCACCGTGGCCGCCGCCGCCGTCGAGCGCGCGTTCAAGCTGGCTCGCCGGCACCCGCCGGTATGCCGGGAGATGGTTCGCACGCTACTCCACGGCCATCGCTACGACGGATCGCGGGCCGAGCGCGAGCTCGGGCTGCACTACACCGACCCACGCGAGACGATCGCCAAGACGGTGGCCTGGGCGCGTGCCGAGGGGCTGATCCGCTGAGCCGCTCCATCCGCGCTCGCACCTAGGATTCCCGACGTGCTCGATCGCCTGAAGGCCGAGTTGGCGTCCGCGGAGGCCGAGCTGCGCGAGCACATGGCGAGCTGGGATTACGCCTTCGCGATGGGCTCGAGCCGGGACGGGGCCACCAACCACCCGTTGCATCGAAAGACCCGCGAGCGCACCGAGGAGCTCACGATCCGCTGCCGGGATCTTCGCGCCCGCGTGGCCGAGCACCAGATGTAGGAAGCTAGGTCCCGAGTGTCGGGATCTGTCGGCATCATCGTGCTGGTGGTCGGAGTCGGCGTGGTCGTGCTCGCCGCCGACGCGTTCGTCGATGGGCTGCTCGCGGTGGCCTTGGCCCTGGGGATCGCCCCGTTTGTGCTGTCGGTCGCGCTGTCCGGGTTCGAGACCGAGAACCTCGCCGCGGGGATCGCCGCCAACGCCCGGGGTTTGCCGGGAGCGGCGGCGGGGACGTTCCTCGGCGGCGTGACATTTCTCGCCCTGGGCGTGCCGGGGCTCGGTGGGCTGATCGCGCCGATTCCCGTCGAGCTCCCCATCCGGTTCGCGGTGTGGACCGCGATCGCGCCCCTACCGCTGTTCGCCTTTGCGGTCAGCGGCCATCTGTCGCGCCTGGACGGGGGGCTGCTCGTGGTTTGGTCGGTGGTGGCGTTGGCCGGCCTGGCGCAGTCCGGACGCGACCTCCTCGTCGCCGAGGACGAGGAGGAACGTGTGCAGCGCCCCGGCCTGAAGCTGCTCGTCGGACTCGCGCTCCTGACCGGCGGGGGATGGATGATCGGCGAAGGGCTTCGCACGACGGTCCGGCAGTTGGGCGTGCCGCAGACCCTGCTCGGAAACACCGCGCTCGCCGCGACGGTCGAGGCCGAAGAGCTGGCCCGCTTTGCCGTGCCGGCACGCCGCGGTCGGCCGGAGATCGGACTCGGAAACATCGCCGGAACCGTGGTCCACTTCGCTGCGCTCAACGCGGGCATCATCGCGCTGATCAAGCCGCTCACGCTGGGGTCGCAGACGACGCGCTTCTACCTGCCCGTCGCGGTCGCCAGCCCGGCGATCCTCGCCGCGGTGATCGTGATCCGTAAGCGGCTGGGCCGGATCGAGGGCGCGGTTCTCACCGGGCTCTATGTCGTCTACGTCGCGGTGGCGATCGCCGTCTCGACCTGAGGCGCGCCGGTCAAACCCTCAGGCGATGTCAAGCCCGTCGAGCTCGACCTCTGACAGCGCCGCCAGGTGCAGGTCGTCAACCTTGGCCACAGCCTCGGTAACGCAGTCCCTGAGGATCACGTAGCTGATCGTGCCGCGTCGCAGCCCGAAGTTCTGCACGGTTCGCTGATCGGCGATCTCGTACAGGTGAACCCCATCCGTGAGGTAACGCGCGGCCATTCCTCGTGTGATCGGCTGCCGACCCGCAACCTGTACAGATTCCCGCAATTTGCGGATCAGCTCACTTCGGAGAGCGCGGCGAGATTCAGCTCGTCGAACGTGGCCGTGGCTTCGCTGACGCAGTCGCGGATGATCGTGTAGCGGATAGTGCCTCGCAGCAGCCCGAAGTTCTGCACGGTTCGCCGTGCCACTACCTCGTACAGGTGGATCCCGTCGGTCAGATATCTCATGGAGTCGACCACCACGGAGCTACATGGCCGTAGCTTCATGAGGTAGCCGCGTTTTACCCCGGAAAATCGCGGTTTACACGCGCTCGGTTGGATCCCAACCGAGCCCGGGAAAACGCCCCGAGGCGCCCCGGCTGTCCGGGCCGGCGAGCCCCCTGGAATCAATGATCTGGACTAGGCCGCGGGCAGAGCGTCGCCCAGACCGGCGATGGTCAGTCGCCGCCGGCATAGGTTGACCGCGTACTCGCGCGTGTCAGCGGGCACGACGTCCCCCCAGGCGCCCGCCGCGTCGGTGGCGCGGGCGAGCACGTCGTCGAGCAGCGCGTCGGGATCCCCGGCCTCGGTCAGGCAGCGCACGCCGAAGCCGACGTGCCAGCGCTCGTCGCGCTCCACGTTCTCGACGCCCTTTCGCACGCCGGGCAGCGCGCCGTCGGCCAGCTCGCCGAGCAGCGCGCGCTGGCCGGCGGTGAACACCGCCCCCTCGAGCACCATGTGGTAGAGGCGGACGCCGTCGAGGATGCCGGTGGACCCCGCCGCCAGCTCGGCGGCCACGGCGGGCAAACGCTCCTCGAACAACTCCAGAAACCCCGCCGGGACGTGCTCCCGGGCCGCCTCGCGCCGCTCGGCCGGCGTGTCTCCCGGCAGCCGGAGTACCTCGGCGGCCACGCGGTCGAAGAACCGGGCGTGGCGATCCTCGTCGCGACGCTGCAGGAAGAAGATCCACATCATCATCGTGTCGACGTGCTCGGCGCGATCCGCGAACGGCGTGAGGTGCTCGGCGACCGAGTCCTCGGCCACCCGGAAACCAGCGAGCAGCGTGGTCAGGCGCCGGCGGTGCTCGTCGGCCAACCCGGACCAGGCCTCGGCATCCGGGGCGAGGTCGATGGCCATCGGCTCCCATTGGAGCTTGGCCACGATCTGGGAGTAGCTCGAGAGCCGCGGGAAGATCGACAGCTCGGAGCGATCGGCGATGGGGACGCTGAGACCGCCCGCCCCGGCGGGGATGTACGGGTCCTGCGCCATCAGGAGACAGTTTGCCGGAGCCGCCCCGGCGCGCTCGCACCGGTCCCACGCGGCTTCATCGTGCGATAGACGAACTCGCCTGACCGCTGGGACCCCCGCGCCGACACGACGTCCTCGTGGTGTGGTGAGAGCCGGCAGACCGGATCGGTGGCCGCGGCGTCGCCGGTCAACCGGAGCGCCTGGCAACGGCAGCCGCCGAAGTCCACCTCCTGGCGTCCGAGCGGGCAGGAGCGGCACGGCTCCTGCATCCAATCCGTCCCCCGGAAGCGCGTGAACGCGTCCGACTCGTTCCAGATCCGCTCGAGCGACTCGTCGCGGAGGTTGGCGAACTGGAGGCCCGGGATCGTCGACGCCGCCTGGCACGGCAGCACATCGCCGTTGGGCGCGAGGACCATGGCCGTCCGCCCCCAGCCGCCCATGCACGGCTTCGGGAGCTCCTCGTAGAAGTCGGGGAGGACCCACAGGACGTCGACCCTCGGCCCGACGCGTTCGCGGAAGCGCTTGACCGCCTCCTCGCCGCGGCGGAGCTGCTCCCAGGTCGGCATGAGCGCCTCCTGGTTGACGACCGCCCAGCCGTAGTACTGCGTGTTGGCCAGCTCGAGTCGTTGCGCCCCGAGCTCCAGGGTCAGGTTCAGAAGCTCCTCGATCCGGTCGAGGTTCTGGCGATGCAGGACGCAGTTGATGCTCAGCGGGAAGTCGAGCTCCCGCGCAGCGCGGGCGGCGGCGATCTTCTTCTCGAACGAGCGGTTGCCGGCGAGCCGGTCGTTCTCGGCGGGGTTCGGGCTCTGGATCGAAATTTGGACGTGATCGAGGCCGGCCGCCTTCAGCTCCGCAGCGCGCTCGCGGGTGAACAGAGTGCCGGCGGTGATCAGCGACGAATAAAGACCGGCCTCCCGCGCCCCCGCGCACAGCTCGCTCAGGTCGCGGCGCAGCATCGGCTCGCCACCGGTCAGCGCCAGTTGGACAACCCCGAGCGCGCGGGCCTCCACGAACGCGCGAATCCAGTCGGCGGTCGTCAGCTCGTGCTCGCGCGCGTACTTTGCCTGCCCGATGTCCACCGGGTTCGAGCAGTACGGGCAGTGCAGCGGGCACTGGTAGGAGAGCTCGGCGATCAGCGTGAATGGCCGCTCAGGAACCGGCATCGACCAGGAGCCCTCTCTCCGCCATCCCGTCGACCAGCTCGCGAACGTCGTCGCCCAGGTCCGCGCCGTCGTAGCGCGAGCTCAGCACGCCGACGATGTCCTCCACCGTCCGCTCCCCGTCACACAGCCCGAGCACTTCCGCGGCGCTCGGGTTGAGCCGCACTGCCCCCTCGGGAACCAGCAGCAGATGCTCCTCGCGCACCTCGTCGTAGCGCAGCCGCGCGCCGGTGACCAGGCGGGGATGGGTCATGCCGTGGGGATGGGTGGGGACCAATTCTGCGAGTCGCCGAGATCGATCGCATCGAGCTGTGCCCACAGCACCTCGGTCTTGAACCGCAGCGCCGCGACCGCGGCCTGCTGGCGCTCGCGCGTCCGGCACCGCTCGACGGTCAGCTCGAGTGCGTAGCGCGCGTCGCGCGGGGCCTGGACCAGCCGCACGCGGAAGTACTCGAGCCCGGCGGGGTCGATCCATGGGTAGTGACGCTCGAGCGCGTCGAGCCGCACCCGGATCGCGGCCGGGCCAAACAGCTCGGTGAGCGACGACGCCACGGCCTCGATCCACGGCCTCTGCCGCGCGAAGTTCACATAGGCGTCGACCGCGTAGCGCACCCCGGGGAGCACGCCGCGCTCTGACTCGAGCTCCTCACGGGTCACGCCCAGCGCCTCGCCGAGGCGCAGCCACGACTCGATGCCGCCGCTCCGCTCGGTGGTCCCGTCGTGGTCGACGATCCGCTGGATCCATTCGCGGCGGACCGCGACCTCAGGGCAGTTGGACAGAATCGCCGCGTCCTTGAGCGGGATGCACTTCTGGTAGTAGAAGCGGTTGGTGACCCAGCGCTGCAGCTCCTCGCGGGTCAGCTCTCCGGCGTCCATGCGCCGATGGAACGGATGCAGGTTGTGGTAGCGCGTCCCCTGCGCGCGCAACTCGGCGATGAACTCCTCGGGCGCCAACGGGAGCGGAGAGTCCTCATGTTCCATCGCTCTGATCACGCCGTCGATCACAGCTCGACCTCGAGCCCATCGTAAGCCACCTCCACCCCCGCGCGCATGACCTCCGCGCGTTCCGGCGAGTCCTCGAGCAGGATCGGGTTGGTGTTGTTGATGTGGACCAGCGCCTTGCGCGGTCGCTTCAAGGCGGTCAGCGCCTCGAGCGTCCCGCCCGGTCCGGACAGCGGCAGATGGCCCATGTCGCGAGCGCTGCGTCCCGAGATGCCGAGCTTGGCGAGCTCATCGTCTCGCCAGAAGGTGCCGTCGATGAGCACCAGATCGCTGACGGCGAGCCGCGCGAGCACGGCCTCGTCGAGCCGGGCCAGCCCGGGCACGTAGGTGAGCACGCCGCCGCCGGCGCGGTCGCGGAACACCAACCCGCTCGCCTCGAGCTCCACGCCCGAGCCGTCGAGGTAGCGCGGCGCGTCGCCGCCCGTGTCAAACGGCTCGACCGTCAGGCTCGAGCCGTCCAACGGTTGCTCGAGATCGGGCTTGAGCGTGTGCCACTGCGCACCGCAGTAGTGCTCGAGCATCGACAACACGGGATAGGAGTCGCGGAGGGCGCGCTCGACGCCGGCCTGCCCGTAGACGCGCACCGAGGACGCCGATTCACGAAGCAGCAGGAGGCCTGCCGTGTGGTCGATCTCGGCGTCGGTGAGCAGCACGCCGGCAATCGGCGGCGAGCGGACGCCGTCGAGCGCCGGTGCGCTCATCGCCTCGAGTTGCTGGCGCGCGTCCGGCGAGGCGTTCACGAGAAACCATGGACCCTCGTCGCCGCGGATGGCCAGAGACGACTGCGTGCGAGGTCGCGCCCGGACGCCGGCACGCGCCGCCTCACACGTCGGGCAGCGGCAGTTCCATTGCGGAAACCCACCCCCAGCGGCCGAGCCGAGAATCCGGATGCGCACGTTCGGCCGAAGCGCTGCGCAGCCTCAGGCGCGCGCCCAAGGCCACGCCGGCTTCACGGTCCTACCGGTGGTAGAGGTAGGAAGTGACCTCCGAGCACATCTCGATGAACTCAAACTTCGGCTTAATCCAGGTCATAGGATGCCTCTCCTCTTAGAGTTCAACGTCGAGTTCGCATCTTACACACAGAGTGCAAGTCGCTGAAAGGGCCTCCCGACGATGGTCATCGAGGTAACCAACGCTGGCCCAAGCGCGGTCGGCGCCGATCTCATTGCAATCGCGCCGGCGGCGCCCGGTGGCTCAGAACTGGGGGTCTCGGAGCGCGCGGTGGCCGATGCCGACCCGGTCGCAATCGTCTACCGCGAACACGATCCTCCGGTTGCGGTGGTCGCGCACGAGCCCGATGCCGAGGGTTTGCGCACCGCCGCCGCTCGAGCGGTTCGCGCCTGCCGAGGCGGCGGAAATGTCGCGTGGACGCTGGATTCCACGCTTCCTGTGGCGATCGACGAGCAGGTCCGGGCGCTGGCCGAGGGCGCCGTGATCGGCGGCTACGACGGGCGTCGCTGGCGGAGCGGTGCGCGGCCACGGGGGGTCGAACGTTTCGTGATCTGCGGGTGTGACGGGGCACTCGCGCGCGTGGCCGACCGCGCGGCCGTCATCGCCCGTTGGACCAATGTCGCCCGCGAACTGGTCGACGCGCCGGCGAACGTGATCTCACCCAGTGACCTATCCGATCGGGCAGTGAAGTTTGCCCACCTGGATAGTGAGATTGTCGACCCGGACAGGGCCGGACTGAGTGCACTCGCCGCGGTCGGCGCCAGCAGCCCGATCTCACCGCGACTGATCGTTCTGCGCCACTCACCACCGCCCGGGCCGGGTGGGTCCGAGGGTCGCTCCGGGGGTGGCTCCGAGGGTGGCCCCGAGTCACCACGCCTGGCGCTGGTCGGCAAGGCGGTCACCTTCGATACCGGTGGTTACTTCCTGAAGCCGCAGAGCGACATCGTCCGCCAGAAGGCCGACATGGCGGGAGGCGCCGCCGTCCTCGCCGCCCTGGGTGCGATCGCCGAGCTCGAGCTGCCGCTTCCGGTGATCGGATTGGTGCCGGCCTGCGAGAACATGCTGAGCGGCAGTGCGATCCGGCCCACCGACGTGATCAGGACCGCGGCAGGCCTCACCGTCGAGGTCATCAATCCCGACGCCGAAGGCCGCCTGATCCTGGCCGACGGGCTCTGGTATGCCCGGCGCGAGGGGGCCACGCACATCGTCGACCTGGCCACGCTCACCGGCGCGATGCGTGCCGGGATGGGCGATGTGTACGCCGGCGTGTTCTCCCCCGATGAGTCGTGGCGCGACGCGGTCGTGCAGGCCGGCAACGCGAGCGGCGACCTGGCCTGGCCGTGGCCGCTTCATCCTCGCTACCGGCCGCTGATCGAGTCGACCGTGGCCGACCTGCGCAACGTTGCCGGCAAGGGCTTCGGCTTTCCGATCGTCGCCGCGACGTTCCTTCAGCAGTTTGCCGGCGCGGGACCGTGGGCGCACGTCGACATGCTCGGCCCGGCCTTGCTCGACGAGGATCGCGGCGACGCGTTCGGCCGGGGAGCATCCGGATACGGCGTGCGCCTGCTCGTCGAGCTGGCAACACGCATGAGCGGCGCGGGGCGGTGAGGAAGGCCTCAGGCGTTAGGCTGGCGCCATGGACGTTCGAGGGCGTGATGGAGGCGACGGCGCCGCGACGATGCCCGGGCGCATCGTCGATGCGTCCAAGTTCGACTTCGAGGCCGCGGAACGCGCGGCGCGCGAGCTCCTGCGGGCGATTGGCGCCGATATCGATTCGCCCGGCCTGCTCGACACGCCGCGTCGCGTCGCCGCGTCGTTCGCCGAGCTGGTCACCCCCGCCGAGCTCGGAGCGACCGTGTTCCCGAACGACGGCTCCTACGACGAGCTGGTCGTGGTTCGCGATATCCCGTTCCACACGCTGTGCATGCACCACCTGCTCCCGTTCCACGGTCACGCCCACGTCGGCTATCTGCCCGGCGAGTCGATCGTCGGGATCTCGAAGCTCGCGCGCGTGGTGGAGGCCTTCTCCCGCGACCTCCAGGTGCAGGAGCGCCTGACCGTGCAGATCGCCGACTGGCTGGAGCGCGAGCTGGCACCCCGCGGCGTGGGGGTGGTCCTGAGCGCCGAGCACATGTGCATGACGATCCGCGGGGTCCGCAAGCCCGGAGCCCGCACCGTGACCTCGGCGGTGCGCGGGATGTTGCGGCGAGACGCGCGGACGCGCGAGGAGTTCTTCAGCCTTGTCGAACGATCCCGGTGAGCAGTCGGCGCTGATCGAGACCGTGGTGACCACGACCGGGTCAGACGGTGTGGTCAACTGCGCGGCCATGGGGGTCCGCTGGGGCGAGCACGAGCTGGTGTTCTGGCCCTTCGACGCCACGCGGACGCTGCGCAACCTCCGCGCCCACGGCGAGGCGGTCGTCCACCTGACCGACGACGTGCTCCTGTTCGTGCAGGCGGCGCTGGGTCACCCTCAACCACCGATGGTCCCGGCGGGCGCGGTCGCCGGGTCGGTGATCACGGAGGCCAACGCCTGGCGCGAGATCGTCGTGACCGAGATCTCTCCATGCGAGAGCGAGCTTCCGCGGTCCCGTGTGCGGGCCCGGGTGGTGGCATCCGGCACCGGGACACAGCAACCGCTCGGGTTGTGCCGCGCCCGGCACGCCGCGGTCGAAGCGTCGATCGTGGCCTCTCGGTTGAGCTGGCTGGGCGCCGAGCACGTATCGGCCGAGCTGGCCCGCCTGCAGGAGCTGGTCGACAAGACGGCCGGGCCTCGGGAGCGCGCCGCGATGGACTACGTGCGACGCCACGTGGCCGCCCGGACGTGACCGAGATCGTCGTCACCGCGCCGGCCCGGCTGCATTTCGGGATGCTCGATCCGGCCGGGCTCGGCGCGCGCCGGTTCGGCGGATGCGGGGTGGCCGTGGAGGCGCCACGGGTGGTTGTCGCGGTGAGGTCAGCGGCCCGCCAGGACGTCCACGCGGCGGGGTGGCAGACCGAGCGGGCCGCCGAGTTCGCGCGCCGCGCCCGGGCGGCCTTCGGCTACCCGGACGGCGTCGAGGTCGAGGTGCGCGAGGCGATCCCGCCGCACGTCGGCCTCGGGTCTGGCACGAAGCTCGGGCTGGCGATCGCGTTGGGAGTGGCCGAGCTGGCCGGCGTCCCGGCCGATCCGCAGCAACTGGCCGACGCAACCGGGCGGGGTGCGCGGTCGAGCGTCGGATGCTGGACGTTCGCTGCCCCGGGCCTGGTGGTCGAGGCCGGCGTGCACGCGGACGGCTCGATCAGCCCGCTGGTTGCCCGGCACCTCATGCCGGAGCGCTGGCGGTGCGTGCTCGTGCTTCCCCTCGACGCGGAGGGGCTCTCCGGCGAGGCCGAGGAGCGCTTCTTCGACCGGTTGCGCGAGCGGCCGGCCGGCGAGCCGAGCGTCTCGCGGCTGCTACTGAGCGCCCTGCTGCCCGGCCTGGTCACCGGGGATATCGAGGAGTTCGGCGCTGCGCTGTCGGCGCTCCAGCGCGAGATCGGGTCGATGTTCGCGGCCCAGCAGGGCGGTGTGTTCCATCCGCGCGCCGCGCCGGTCGTCGAGGCGCTGGGGCGGCTCGGGGTCGGTGCGGTCGGGCAGAGCTCATGGGGCCCGGCGGTCTACGGGATCGTCGACGGTCCCGAGCGCGCCGCGGAGGTGGCCGAGCGCCTGCGCGCCGCGGTGGGTCCCGATACCGATGTGCGCATGGTGGATTTCGATCGAACCGGGGCGCGGGTGGCCCGCGCTCGCTCCGGATGGGCCGCGGCATGAAACTGCTCGTCAGCGTGGTGTCGGCGGTCGAGGCGAGCCGCGCCGTGGCCGGTGGCGCGGACATCATCGACGTCAAGGACCCGGCCGAGGGAGCGCTGGGCGCACCCGCGCCGCAGGTCTTGTCGGACGTGGTACGGGTCGTCGGTGGTGCCGCGCCGATCAGCGTCGCCCTCGGCGACCTGCCGGACCTCCCGCACACCGCCGCGCTTGCCGCGCGTGGGGCCGAGCTGAGCGGGGCGGCGTATGTCAAGGTCGGTCTGCGCGGGGTTCGCGAGCTCGACCGCGCGGTGGCGGTGATGAGCGCGGTCGCTGCCGCGGTGGCTCCGGGCACCGGAGTGATCGCCGCCGCGTACGCGGACGCCGAGGCGCTCGATCCCCCGGCCCTGGCGCCCGCGTGGCTTCCGGCGCTGGTCGAGCGGACGGGTATTGCCGGCGCGCTCGTCGGTACGTTCGTCAAGGACGGCCGCGGCCTGTACGCCTGGCTGTCCGAGGCCGAGCTGACC
>JAFAWR010000121.1 GCA_019241635.1 Solirubrobacterales bacterium | reverse complement strand
TCGCGCGCGCATCTCGATCATGCCGGAGTCTCCGGGGTTGTACCTGCGGCTGACCGTGGCCGAGAACCTGCGCTGCTTCGCCGGCCTGTACGAGTTGGACGATGTCTCTGGCCGGATCGAGCGCGCGCTGCGCGCGGTCAATCTGCTCGACCGGGAGAGCGATCCGTGCGGGTCGCTATCAAAGGGCCTGCGCCAGCGCGTCGCGCTCGCCCGAGCGCTGCTGAACGACCCGGCGGTGCTGTTCCTGGACGAGCCGACCTCTGGCCTTGACCCGGTGGCCGCGCACGATGTCCACGAGCTGATCGTGTCGCTTCGCGAGCGCGGAGTGACGATTTTCCTAACCACGCACCGGCTGGCCGAGGCCGAGCGTCTCTGTCACCGGGTGGCCATCCTGAACACGAGTCTTCGGCTCGTGGGCCGGCCCGACGAATTGCGCGAGCGCCTGTTCAACCCGGCCCTGGAGGTCCGCCTTCGTGGCCCGCTGGAGGATCCGGGTCAGGTGTTCGGTGGACTCCCGGGAGTCGATGGTTGGGAGGCGCCGGGGTCCGGGCCCGGTGACTATGAGTTGGCCGTGTCTGACCCGGAGCTCGCTGCCCCCGCGGTCGCGCGGGCGCTGGTCGGCGCCGGCGCCGACATCCTCGCGCTCGCCGAGTCGCGCCACTCGCTCGAGGATGTGTATCTGGAGTTGATCGACGAGGACGTGGAAGCGAGGCGGCGGTGAGCTTCAGCTGGATGCGCGTGAAGGCGATCGTGGTCAAGGAGCTCAACGACTACCGCCGCAATCGATTCGTGATGGTGTTCACGATGACCCTTCTGCCGCTGATCTTCATTGCGGCGCCGACCGTCCAGCTGCTGGTCGCGCCCGCCGTGGAGGCGAGCTCCAGGCTCGATTCCCGCGTCGGTCTCTCGCTGCTCTATCTGCTCCTCATCCCGGCGATCGTGCCCTCGATGGTGTCTGCCTACTCGGTCATCGGCGAGCGCGAGCAGGGAACCCTGGAGCCGATCCTGATCACCCCGATCCGAAGCGACGAGTTCCTGATCGGCAAGGCGCTTGCGGTGATCATGCCAACCCTGGTAGTCGCCTACACGATCTTCGGGATCTTCCTCGCCGTCGCGGCCCTGTTTGCCCATTCGGGCATGCGCACGGCGATCTTCTCGGGCTCGCACATTCCGATTCAGGTCGTTTTCACCCCGTTGCTCGCCGGCTGGTCGATCTGGGTCGGAATCGCGATCTCCGCCCGCTCCTCCGACGTCCGCGTCGCTCAGCAGCTAAGCGTGTTCGCCAACCTGCCCCCGGTCGCGATCGTGGCGCTGATCGGCTTCAACGTGATCACCCCGTCGCTCGGCCTCGCCCTCGGGCTCGGCGCGGCCCTGCTCCTCATCGATGCACTCGGCTGGCGTGCCGTGGCGGCGATGTTTGACCGCGAACGGCTGATCGCCGGAGCGCGAAGGTGACCCGGACCACCGCGCAGAGAGGAGATCGAAGGTGTCGGCAACGCTGAGAGTGGAGCGCGAGCACGGCGGCGTGGAGCTGCGGCGAGGCCCGTTCGAAATCGTGCTCGACGGCACGAGCGTCGGCTCGATCGTCCGCCACCAGACGGTCGAGGTGCCGATCGAGCCGGGTGGGCACACCGTCCAGGTCCGGACCGGCCGGTACACCAGCAAGGCGGAGGGGTTCGTCATCGCCGACGGCGACACCGTCACCTTCCGCTGTCACGGGGCGGTGTTCTGGCCGCGGTATGTCGCTTCGATCTTGGTTCCGAGCCTGGCGCTCCCGCTCACGCGCCAATAATCAACGGTCATTGCACCTTGGCGGCCACGGTTCGCTCGGCGACGGTGAGCGCCTCGTCGGACGGCGTCTGCGGGTCATCCACCGCCTCCACGTTCGGGGTGATGCCCGGCCCCGGGCTCGCCCCGCCGCCGCCGAGGTTGTGGCCGTTGGGGGTGAAGTACTTGCCCACCGTGATGTCCAGAGCGCCGTCGTTGATCAGCGGCTCGGTTATCTGGAAGACCCCCTTGCCGTAGGTCTCGGTTCCGACCACCTCGGCTCGGCCGCTGTCCTGCAGCGCCGCGGTGACGATCTCGGCCGACGACGCCGTGCCGTGATCGACCAGCACGACCATCGGGATATCCGCCGCGATCGCATCGCCCCGGGCCGTGTAGACCCGGCGGGCCCGGCCGCGCTCCTCGGTGGACATGATCTCGCCGTGCGCGATGAACGCGCTGGCCACATTGATCGCCTCGCTGATCAGGCCGCCTCCGTTTCCCCGCAGGTCGAGGACCAGTGCCTGGGCGCCGGCGTCCAGCGCGGCCCGGACCTGGGTGCGCAGCTCGTCGCCCGAGCCTTCGCTGAAGCCGGTCAGCATCAGGTGCCCGATGCGCACCTCGTGGTAGGTGAGCATCTGCAAGCCGGCCACCGGCGCAGCGATGTTGGCCCGCTCGATCGCGACGCCGTGCTCGACGTCGCCCCGGCGGAACGTGAGCTGAACCATCGTGCCGACCGGGCCTCTGATCAGCTCGGCACCGAGGTTCTCGGCTTGATCGGCCAGCGACGTCGATCCGACCTTGAGGACGAGATCGCCGGGCCTCAGGCCGGCATGGGCGGCCGGCGAGCCCTCGAACACGCGCACCACGCGCAGACCGCCGGGCTCTGCCTCGGTCGTGATCCCGATGCCGCCCTGGGCTGGCCGGGCCGGTTGATCTCGCTCGCGGTACGCCTCCGGGTCGAGGTAGCGCGAATAGGGATCATCGAGCCCGGCCACCATGCCCGACAGCGCCAGGCCGACCAGAGACGAGCGGTTGAGCGGGCGGTAGTAACGCGTGGTGAGGATGTTCAGGGCCTGGTTGACCAGCGCGAGGCTGCGGTTCTCGAAAAAGCCCCCGCGCAGCGGCGAGGGCAAATCGCCGGGATGTCCCCCCAGCCAGATGCCGGCCAGCAGAATGATCATGGCCAGGACGATCGCGCCGAACCCCGCCAGTCCGCGCCTGACGATACGGTCGCTGGTGATCACGAGATCCCCCTCTCGTGTTCGGAGGCCCGCGTGGTGACGCGCGCCGGGCCATGCTGGTTAGGAGCGTCCTGAGCGTACCCCCGCCGGGTGGCTACGCCAATCGAATCGGCGACGTTCTCGCTCGCTCATCCGTAACGCACCCGTGGATCGAGAAAGGCGTAGCCAATGTCGACGACCAGGTTGAAGAACACGATGAAGAACGACCCGAACAGCGTCACGCCCTCGATCGTGGTCAGGTCGGACACGCTGATGGCCTGGTAGAGCAGCCGCCCCAGGCCGGGAATGTTGAACACCGTCTCGGTGACGATCGCCTGGCCGGCGAGCAGGGTGCCGACGTCGAGTCCGACGAGCGTGACGATCGGGGTGATCGCGCTGCGCAAGCCGTGGCGCAGAACCACCGTGCGTTCGCGCAGGCCCTTGGCGCGGGCGGTGCGGATGTAGTCCTCCGACAGCGTGTCGATCATGCTCGCGCGCATGTACCGGGCGTAGACGGCTGACGAGCTGGCGGCCAGGACCAGCCAAGGCAGCACCATCGCCCAGGCCTTCTGGAACACCGTCGATGCGGTGGCGAACGAGCCCTGTCCGTCGAACACCTTGAACCGTCCAATGTCGTTGGCGAACAGATACAGGGTGACCAGGCCGAGCCAGAACGTGGGCGCTGAGATGAAGGCCAGCGAGACGGTCATGCTCACCCGGTCGGTCAGCGACCGCCGCTTGACCGCCGAGACGATGCCCACGCTGATTCCGATGGCCAGCCAGACGATCGCTCCGCCAACGACCAGCCATGCCGTGGCCGGAAGACGTGAGAGGATCAGCTGCCGGACCGGGACCTCGTACTGGTAGCTGTAGCCGAAGTCGAAGTGCAGGAACACCTGTCGGGTGTAGACCACGTATTGCACGTAGATCGGCTTGTCGAGCCCCAGCGAGCGGCGGATGCTCGCGATCTGAGCCGTCCCGGCGTTCCGCCCTGCCCGCAGCACCGCGGGATCGGCCGACGGCAGCACGTAGAAGATCAGGAAGATCGCCGCGCTGACGATGAACAGCATCGCGACGGCCCACAGGATTCGTCTGAAGATGTACCGCAGCATGGTTCGGGCAGCCAAAGGCGGGCTGACCTGACCCGCGGCCCGCCGGCGCCGGTAGCCGAAATCACGATGACGTCGCCCCACACGCGGAACAAGGGCCGATCGCTTACGCCACCGTGTAATTTTCCTTAAGGATGTGGCCGGAGGCTGACTTCCGTGAGATCCGCGCGTTCCTCCTGCTGAGCGAGGAGCTCCACTTCGCTCGCACCGCCGAGCGGCTGGGTCTCACGCCGGCCCGGGTCAGCCAGATGCTCCGCTCGCTCGAGGCGAAGGTGGGAGGCCGGCTGTTTGACCGCAGCAGCCGGCGCGTGCGACTGACTCCGGCCGGCGAACAGCTGCGAAGCGAGATCGAGCGGCCCTATCGCGAGCTTCAGGACGTCCTGGCCCACGCTCGCCAAGCGGCCAGCGAGGTGGCGGGGACGCTGCGAATCGGGCTCTACAGCCTGCTCAGCGGCGGCCCCCATATGACCGAGATCGTGCGGACGTTCAAGGCGCGCCATCCGAGCTGCGCGGTCGAGTTGATCAACATCGGCTATGAGCGCAGCTACCGCGAGGCGCTCCGAGCCGGAGACGTCGAGATGCTGGCCACTCGCCTGCCTCTGGCCGCGTCGGAGGTCACGATCGGACCGGTTCTCTCGCGCGAGGAACGGGTGGTCCTGCTCGCCACGGAGGACCCGCTGGCCGGCCGTGACTCGATCAGCTACGAAGATCTCGCCGACCGGGTCGTCT
Organism: Solirubrobacterales bacterium; assembly: GCA_019241635.1. GTDB lineage: Bacteria > Actinomycetota > Thermoleophilia > Solirubrobacterales > Solirubrobacteraceae > Palsa-465. The sequence goes on along the minus strand of JAFAWR010000121.1, from coordinate 6,259 downwards.
CTGACGTGCCCGCGTTCCCGCGCGACGTCATGGACGCGTTCGTCCCGCCGGTCACGCCGCGCGGCCGGACGCTCAGGCGGATCGCGAACCACAGCGCGGAAGACACGATGATGCGCGTCGCGCTCGGCGAGCAGGTCCACCCGACCGTGCGCTCGTTCCTCATTCACCACAGCCACCCCGGCGTCGTCAGCGTTCCGATCCGGGACCTCCCGCCCTCGGAGACCGCGCTGGTCTGGCTCACCGCCAACCGCCGACCGAGGATCGATGCGTTCGCGCGCGCCGCTGCCGACGTGATCGAGCACACCGAGCTCGGCCGCTCATGAGCACCGGGCTCGTGGCATCCGGGGGCTTGTGCGCGGCGTACGCTTCCTGACGTGCGCCTTCCCCGCTTCCTCAAGTCCCTTGGGGCGAAAGAGCCCGCCGTGGCCGTCGACGATCCTCGCCTCGAGGGGTGGGAGACCGTGAGCACGTTCGAAGAGCGGAAGACCGCGGTGGCGTGGCGCGACCGGCTGCGCGAGCTCGGCATCGACGCCTCCTGCGTCGCCGAGCGGTCGCTGGATCAGTTCGGCCGTGGCGACATCTATCTGGTCGTGCCACCCGACCAGTGGTCACGGGCCAACGAGGTGGTCGAGAACCTCGACGACTGATTCGCCGGGGCCGGGCGCGTCTGCCGGTGATGTGCGTCTTGACCGTGGCCTCGCTCAGGTAGAGCTCGCCGGCGATCTTGGTTGGCTGTGATATCATTCTGATTACGAAACGATGGCCCCCAGGGTGGGCAGGTCGTTACCGCGCGACCTGCCCACCCCTGCTCTGGAGGGATGATGAGACTGACCCCTCGGGCTGTGACTGGTGTGCTCGCCTGGTCGGCAGCCGGGTGGCTGGTGGCCGCCTGTGGAGCCAGCCAGCCAACCGCTGGCTGCCAGCTCAAGAAAGGACCGGGGTATACGAGCGCGGCAGCGGTCACGGGGTCATGGCCCTACTCCAACGCCGACCTCGCGAACACCCGGGATGCCACCGGGTCGACGATCTCCTCGGCCAACGTGGCCGAGCTGACCCAGGCCTGGACCTTCAAGCTCACGGGGAAGGCGGCGGCCGGCGTTCGACCGTTCGGGGCGTTGACCGCAAACCCGATCGTGCGCAGCGGCGTCGTCTATATGCAGGATCTCGACTCCAACGTATATGCGCTGTCGCTCGCGACCGGCGCCCTGCGGTGGGAGTACCAATGTGATCAGCCCGAGAAGAGCGGACCCGGGCCCAACGGTGTGGCCGTCGCCGGCGGAACCGTGTTCGGGCTCACTCCGACGGCTGCGTTTGCGCTGAGCGCGACGAGCGGCCGGATGATCTGGGCCAACCGCGATCTCCTGCGAAGCGGTCAGGGCACATTCGGCATCCAGCCACAGGTGGCCGACGGGCGCGTCTATCTGGCGAGCCAGCTGGGCTCGGCTCCGGGCGGCGGCGTTTTGCTGGCGCTCAACGCCTCAAGCGGAGCGGTCCTCTGGAGATTCAATACGGTCGTCGGCACCGAGCCGGGCGTGCAGGCGCTCGGCGTGGGCGCCGGCGGGGCGTGGGAGACGCCGCTGGTTGGTAGCGATGGGTCGGTTACCTACGGGATCGGCAACCCGTATCAGACCGCCGCGGCGGCCATCGCGCATCCGGCCGTGGATCTCTACACCGACAGCGATGTCAACCTCGACGCCGCGACCGGGAAGCTCCGCTGGTACTACCAGGGCGTACCCGACGACTTCAAGGACTACGACATGCAGGCCTCGCCGATCTCCGCGCGCACCGGCGGCGTGCCCGTGGTGATCGGCGGCGGCAAGATGGGCTACGTGTATGAGATGAACGCCGGTACCGGAAGGCTGGTCTGGAAGACCCCGGTGGGCGAGCACAACGGCCATGACAACGACTCCCTGAACGCGCTCGAGCACCGCAGCACGCTCAAAGCCCCATTCACGATCGCGCCCGGCCCGCTCGGCGGCGTCCTGACCGACTTGGCCGTAGGCGGCGACAGCGTGTACGTGGCCACCCTGGACGTACCACTGACGTACGCGACCCTGGACCTCAAGACCGGGACCCAGGCCGCCAGCACCGCGACCGGCGAGGTGGAGGCGCTCAGCCTCGCCACCGGCAAGGTCGAGTGGGACAGGAAAGTGCCGCAGATGCCCCTCGGCGCGGTCACCGTGTCGGGCGATCTCGTGTTCACGACGCTCTACGACGGTGTGCTCATCGCGATGAACCGTCGCACCGGCGCAGTGGTCTACCGCCGTCAGCTGCCCACGTCGACGAACTCGCCGATCGCCATCGCCGGCAATACGGTCATCGTTCCGGCCGGCGGGCCCCTGACGAGCGCGCGAGGGCGCGGCGGAAGTCCGCAGGTCGTGGCCTACACGGCACCGTGATCCCCGGCCGCCGGGGCCGCCGCGCTGGCGTATCAGAGCGCTGCGCCGCGTCCTCTCACTCTCATGCGGCGGCGCGCCCTTCTGAGATTTGCCACAGCGACGGCGGTGGCGCTCGCCCTCCTGGTGCTCGGTGGCGGCGCGGCGCGAGCGGCGGGAGTCGGCCTGACCGTGACGCTGTCGCCCGCGTCGATCCCGGCCGACGGAGTGGCGCAGACCACGGCCACCGTGACCCTGTCGCCTCCGTTGGCCGGTCAGCAGATCGAGCTCTACGCACCGTTCGACTCGCAGCTCTCGTTCGGCGCGGTCCACGACAACGGCGACGGAACGTACACGGCGATCTTGACCAGCTCGCGCCGCGCGGAGGTCACGCAGATCTTCGCCGCCGACGGAGCCGGCACAGGCGAGGTCATTCCGGCGACGCTGACCCAAGTGGGCGCGAGCGCCACCTCCGTGGTGGCGGTGACCAACCAGCCGGTGACCAGCGCCAACCCGCCGGTCACCAACCAGGGGGTGGTGCTGCTCGCGACCGTCACATCGCTGGCCGAGAACGTGGTTTCCCCGAGCGGGACGATCTCGTTCCAGAACGACCGCGGTCCGATCGCCGGGTGCCAATCGCTGCCGGTCTCGCCCGAGCTGAGCGGGTCGGTGAGCGTGACCTGTGATGCCTCGTTCGCCGGGGGATCCTCGCCGGCGGCGGTGACGGCGGAGTTCACCCCCGCCGACGGATCGCTGGTCGGCGCCTCGACGAGCGCCGCCGATGACTTTCCCGTGGCGCCCGATTCGACGTCGACGGCGGTGAGCACTGCATCGCCTCCCGGGCTCGGCGCGCCGGTGAGGTACGTGGCGAGGGTGACGCCCGACCACGCCGGGGCCGTGGCGCCCACCGGATTCGTGCGCTTCGCGGACCGCGGAGCGGCGGTTCCCGGATGCGCGCACCAGCCGCTGGCGGCGTCATCGACCGCCACGTGCACGGTCACTTATCGAGCATCCGGAACCCACGCGATCAGCGCCTCCTACAGCGGCGACGCGAGCTTCCAGAGCTCGGACTCGGGCACCTTGGCCGAGTCGCTCCAGCCGGTGGGCACGATCGGTGCGTCGATGCAGTGGCGGTTCTACTACACGCGCGGCTTCACGCGGCTCCTGCAGCTGATCCTCAGTCGCGCGCCGGTTGGCTCGCATGTCTCGATCACCTGCCGCGGCGACGGGTGCCGGTTCACGCACCGCGCACTCACCGTACGGGGGCGGACGCTGAACCTGACCCGTCAGATCGCCCAGAGCCGGCTGCGCCCGCGTGCCCGGGTGACCGTCGCGATCACCAAGCCGGGATGGGCCGGGAAGGCGTACGTGTTCACCGCGCGCGCCGGGCGGCCGCCAGCGGTTCAGATCGGGTGCATCGAGCCCGGAGGCCACCGGATCGCCGCGAGCTGTTGAACGGGCCCTGGGCTACCGAGTCAGCGGGGCGACCATCTCCGCCGGTTCCTCGAGGATCGCGTCGCCGCGGGGGATCACGCCCCAGCCGGGACGGCGGCCCACCAGCGCGAGCGCGGTGGCCTTCAGACGCCACCAGGCCAGAACGGGCCGGAACCACACTGCTTCGACGATTCCCCACGCGGTCAGGCGCGCCAGGTCCTTGGCGCGGTAGCGGCGAAACCCGATCTCCTCAATGAGCAGCGCGGTCGCGCTCAGCACCTCGCCGGTGAGCAGCGCGACCAGAAAGAACGCCACCAGGTAGGTCCAGTTGGCCGCGCCCAGGATCAGCAAGGTGATCACGATCGCGAAGCCAACGACCTCGACGATCGGCTCGAGGGCCTCGAACAGAACCAGGTAGGGCATCGCGAACGTCCCGGCGGCGCCGTAGCGTGGGCGACCGAGCATCCGCCAGTGCATACGGAGGTTGTCGAGCAGCCCGGCGTGCCAGCGCACCCGCTGGTTGCGCAGGCCGCCCAGCGTCGCCGGCGCCTCGGTCCAGCACACCGCGTCGGGGACGAACTCCACCCGCGCGTCCTTCCACTGGGGCCTCAGCCGGTGGTGGATGCGCATGGTCATCTCCATGTCTTCGCCGAGCGTGGCGCTCGAGAAGCCACCGAGCCCGACCAGCAGGTCGCGCCGGAACACTCCGAACGCGCCGCTGATGATCAACAGCCCGTTCATCTCCGACCAGGCGATCCGCGTGGCGTAGAACCCGCGCAGGTACTCGAGCACCTGCGTCGCCCCGATGCCGCCCCGTCCCGAGACTCCGGGCGTGACCACGCGCCCGCCGACGATCCGCGACCCGTTGGCCACGCGGATGCCGCCGCCGGCCGCCATGCAGGTGTCGGGATGGACCTCGAACGGGCGGACCGAGCGGGTGATCGCATCCGGCTCGAGCAGGCTGTCGGCGTCGACGATCACCACGAGCTCGCCCCGACCGATCGAGATGCCTGCGTTGATTGCATCGGAGCGCCCGCCGTTCTCCTTCCGGACGACGCGCAGCCTCGGGTCGGTGCGCGAGATGCTGACGCTCCGGATCGGCGCGGTCTTCAGGGCCGTGAAGCCTCGCAGCGGGAGCGGCACGAGGTCGAACGCCTGCTCGAGCCGGGCGAATGTCTCGTCGTGCGACCCGTCGTCGACGACCACGACCTCGAGCGGGGCGTAATCGCTGGCCAGGAACGCATTGGCGCTCTGGACGATCAGCGTCTCCTCGTTGTAGGCGGGCGTCACCAGGCTGACGCTCGGCCGGTGCGCGAGCTGGCCGGGGTGGGTCCGGGTCGGCTCCTGACCGCGGGCAAACCACGAGATCTCGCGCAGCGACATCGCGAGCAGGGTGACCGTGGCGACGCAGTAGATCAGGAAGAACCCGAGGATTCCGATCGAGATCGTCTGAAGGACGGCGATCATGTGCTCACCTCCGCCACCGTGCGCGCGTACTGGACCGCCCAGGCCGGTGAAGACTCCAGACGCGCGGTGGCCGCCGCCCCCGCCCGCGGTCGGTGGGCCAGCGCGACGAGCGCCTCGGCCGCCCGCAGCGCGACCTCGCGGTCGGCATCCTCGGTGCACTCCTCGAGCGCGTCGCCGGTCGCCGGGTCATCGAAGGAGCCGAGCGCCTTCACTGCGGACCGGCGCACCTGAACGTCCGGATCGGTGACCGCGCCGACGAGCTCGGGGGGCGCGTTGCCGCCGCCGACGATCCCCAGGGCCGCCGCGGCGGCGGCTCGCACGCGCGCATCGGGGTCCGACGCGAGCATGACCGCGAGCCGGTGCACGGCTCCGCCGTGACTCTCGGCGATCCCTGACAGACCGAAGCACGACGAGACCCGGACGATCGGGTCGGCCGAGGCGCTGCCACGCTCGAAGGCCGGCGCGGCGTCGCCGCCGATCCTGCGCAGGGCATCGTTGACCACGTTCGTCGGTGCGACGCGGCGCTGGAGGAATGCCTCTGAGAGCGCCGGCACCGCCTCGTCAGACCCGATTTCGCCGAGCGCATGTACGGCTGCCGCCCGCACCTCCGGCCGGCGATCGCCCAGGCGATCGAGCAGAGCCGGCACCGAGCCGCGGGAGCCGATCTTCCCGAGCATCTCGCACGCCAGAGCCCGCCGCCACGGGGAGCGCCGCCGCGTGCCCCGGTGACCGAGCTCGACGATCCCCGCCTGCTCGAGCGCGCTTCGGAGCAGGTCCTTCTGTGACCACGGCGCTGCCACCATCAGGTCGGTGACCAGCGCGGCGGCGACCGGACGATGCGCCGCATCCATCCGCATGAAAGCGGGGTGAAGTTCCTCGGCGAGGCGCGTTCGATCCTCCGTGATAAAGAACCTCGAGAACACCGGCTCGAGCTCGGCGCGCACGCGCTCACGGCGGCCGTCGGCACGAACCGACTCGAGGTG
>JAFAWR010000184.1 GCA_019241635.1 Solirubrobacterales bacterium | reverse complement strand
GGATCGTCCATCCATGCCTGCGAACTGCCCTTGCGGTCGCCGCGTGCGACCCGTTCACGGCGACTGCGGCGAACTGCACGCCGCGGAGCGCCGGCTGCCCGGCCAGCGCCTGCATCGTGTCGACCGCACGCTCGCAGGCTGAGGAGTTGGTCACGAAGAAGTCGAGAACGAGCGGGCCACGCCCCACCAACAGGCACAGGTTCAGCGCGCGGGGGTCGTGGCGGGCGAGCGTGCACGGCGGGTTGAGGTTGGCGTCGCCGTTCAGGGTGGAGGCCGCGAGCGGCGCGGCGAAGGCGTGCAGCGGCTGGCCCGCGGGTATGCCGGCCGTCCCGGATTTGTGGGAGCTCAGCGTGTAGAGCACGAACCCGATGACCAGCGCCAGAGCGAGCAGGCCGACTCCCCAGCCGTAGCGGCGGCCGTCCAGCGGGCCGGGTGTGGTGGGTGGCGTGGACGCGCGGTCGCTGCCCGGCGCAGAAGCGTCGCGCCCGGCGGCGCTCACGCCACCGTGGCCCGCCGGCGCCGCGGGACCCAGCCGGCGACGCGACGCGGCAGCTCGCGGACGCCCTGCCATGCGTCGTGGCCCTCGGACACCGCGAGCACCGAGGGCAGCACCAGCAGCACGCCGAGCAGCGAGACCGACAGGTCGATCAGCGTGACCAGGCCGAAGTCGCGGAGCATCGTGATGCTGGACAGGCTGAGGACACCGAACCCGGCGATCGCCGTGATCCCCGAGGTCAGCACGGCCGACCCGGTGAGCCGGTAGGTCCGCGCCAGGGCTCGAGCCGGATCGAGACCGGCGCGCCGCTCGGCGCGGTAGCGCTCCGAGAGCAGCACGCTGAACTCGGTGGAGATCGCGATGACGAGCGCGCCGAGGGTGGCGGACATCGGGTTGAGCGGGATTCGGGTGGCGAACAGGATCAGCGACGACCACCCGGTGGCGAGCACGATCGGGACCAGGGGCACGAGCGCGCGCTTGGCTGTGCGCAGCACCGCGAGCAGCACCAGCGCGACCGCCGCCAGACCCACCAGCAGCATGATCAGCCGGCGGGGCGAGGATGACAGCGAGGCGTCGGCCTGGGCGGCCAGCACGGGCAGCCCGGCCAGCTCCGCGCTCACCCCGGGCGGTGGGCGCAGCTGCGATCGCATGTAGTCGATCACCTTCTGCTGGCGCGAGAGCGGCATCAAGCGGATCCCGAAGGCCAGCGTGGCCTCATGGTGGTCGCCGGTGATCACCGCCTGGGAGAAGTAGCTGGGGACCGCGCGCAGCAGGCTGGAGATCGCGCTCGTGGTCAGCGACTTACACGCGCTCCCCGCCACCTGGCCGCCCGAGCAGAACAGATCGGGGAGCGACAGCGCCGGGCACAGCGTGGCCCGCGCGCACCCCTTGGCCTCGACGTAGCCGAAGTGGGCGAGCAGGGCATCCTCGTAGCGGAGCATCCAGCCGATCGTGGCCGGCGTGGCCACGCTGCGCGAATGCACGACCACGTCGATCTCGCCCGAGACGCCGGTCACGTGCTCGAGCGTGCGCAGGTTCTGCAGCGCCGGCATGCTAGACGGCACGAGCTTGGTCACGTCGGATTGGACCGACGTCTGCGTGTCGGCGACCCAGCCGGCGGCCGCGAGCACCAGGCCGACCGCGAGAACGCGCCCGGGCCGCCGGGTCGCCGCGGCAATCGCGCGCCGGGCCGCGGCGCTCAGCGGCCCGGCGATCCGCGCGCCGGCCTCGGCGACGATCTCGCCGGCCCCCCGGGCCGAGGCACCGAGGGCCCCGAGATCTCGCCCGCCCCGGGGGACGGGTACCCGGCGGCGAATCACCATCGCGGCCGTGCCGGCGCTGATCGCGCAGGCCAGAGCGATCGCGATGCCCACGATCAGGAGCTCGCCGAATCCGCGGACCATCGGAACCGGCGAGAGCAGCAGGGCAAGGAACCCCGCCGCCGTGGCCAGGGCGGCGGTGGCGATGGTCGGGGCCGCGGCGATCGTGGCTCGGGCAACATCGCCGGAGGACTCTTCAGCGCGCGCCTGGAACTGCACCGCATAGTCGACGGCCAGCCCGATGAGGATCGGCAGCACGGCGATCGAGGCCATGGTCAGCGTCCCGCCCAGCACGAACACGACGCCGAACGTGATCCCCACCGCGGCCAGCGCGATGGCCAGCGGCAGCAGCCGCAGGCGGCTGCGGAACACGAGCAGCAGGACCACCGCCATGACCACCAGCGCGGCGATCAGCAATCCCGCGATCGAGCCGGTGATCGTGCCCGCCAGATCGTCGGTGACCACCGGGACGCCCGAGACCGTGTACGTGCCGCCGTAGGCCGAGCGGAACATCGGCATCTGCACCGCCTGGCGGATCCACGAGATCGCCTGGGCCTGCTGCGAGGCGCTTAAAGACGCCTTCAACCGAACCTGGATGAGTGCCGAGTCCTTGGTCGGGAACAGGTACGCGAAGCGGGACTTGGGCTGGTTGACCCCTCGCGTCTGGTCGAACACGATCTCGGGGATGAACTGCGGGTCGTCGATCTTGGGTTGACCGGAGATCCCCGAGTTCAAATACAGCTGGATCAGCTGTTCGTACTGCTGCTGGGAGGCGAGCTGACCGGCGGCGTTCTCCTCGGCCAGCGCCTGCGTGCGCGACATGTGCTCGCCCAGCGCCAGGTTGTACGCGTTGCGCCGCGCGGTGTTCACCGCCTGTGTGGCGCCGTTCTCGAGCGCCAGCACCTCCTGGTTGACCGCGGCCACCGCCCGGTTCAGGAACGTGCCGGGGCCGTAGACGACCTGCGCCGGCTGGGCCGCAGCGAGCTTGCCGCACGGGCTCCTCACGCCGCCGTAGGGCTCCTGCGTCCCGGCCGGTGCCGGGGTGAACGCCCCGAGCTGCTGATTGGCCACCAGCACCTGGCCGGCCAGGCAGGCCTCGAGCTCGGAGACCACGCCCAGGTCCTTGGTCTCGACCAGGTCGGTGAGCGGCTCGCGGATCAGGATCACCACCGGATCGCCGCCGAAGTGGCGCTCGTCGTCGAGGCTGGCCTGGTAGGTCGCCGTGGAGCGGCTGACGAACGTGTCGGTGTTGGTGTTCGGCGTCAGGCGCAGCGCCAGCGCGCCACCGCCCAGCGCGAGCGCCAGCACGATGCCGAGCGTCACCGCCGGCCTGCTCGCGACTGCCCGCACGAGCCGCTCCAACGTCCTGCGCACCCTCATTGCCCCGCTCAGGCTAGCGCCGCGCACGGGGCCCCGCGCCGATCACCCACCAGCGTCGCTCGGGAAGAAACTATGACTATGTTGGAGTTTCTTCCCAAGCCCGCACCTCCGGCGGCGCCGGGGCGCTCAGTCCATGGCCAGCGGACCCTGGGACTCCCCGGACAGGAACTGGCGGATGAACGGGTTGTCGGAGTTCAGCATGTCCTCCGCCGGCCCGGCCTCGACGATCCGTCCCTTCCACAGCACGTTGATGTAGTCGGCCACGCGCCGCGCGCTCATGATGTCGTGGGTGATCACGCAGAAGGTCGGGAGGTGCTCCTTCTCCTTCTCCTTGGCCTCTTCCATCATGTCGCGGTGGATCTCGAGGATGAGCTCGCCGAGCAGCGCGGTGCGCACGGGATCGAGTCCCGAGTCGGGCTCGTCGAACAGCACGATGTCGGGCTCGAGCACCAGCGCCCGGGCGAATCCCGCGCGCTTGCGCATTCCGCCCGAGAGCTCGTTCGGCGCCTTGAAGCGCGCCTCGGCCAGGCCGACCTCCTTGAGGCGCCGCATGACGATGTCCTCGATCTCGTCCTCGCCCTTCTCGGTGTGCTGGCGCAGCGGGAACGCGACGTTGTCGTACAGGTTCATCGAACCGAACAGCGCCCCGTCCTGGAACAGGAGCCCGAACTTCTTGCGCATGTCGAACAGCTGGTCGTCGGGCATGTTCGGCACCGACTCGCCGTGCACGAGGATGTCTCCCTCGTCGGGATAGAGCAGCCCGACCATGTGCTTGATGCAGACCGACTTGCCGGTTCCGGACGGCCCGAGGATCATCGACACCATCCCCTCGGGGAGGCCCATGTTCAGCCCGCGCAGGATGTGCGCGCGGCCGAACGACTTGTAGCAGTCGATGAACTCGACGGCATCCGGGCGCCCGGACGGATAGACCCGGTAGGTGTGCCACTTGTACTCGTCCTGGTCGGCGCCCGGCGGCGGGCCCGGCCGCGGGGGCTGCTCGTCGATCACCGACACGCGCGAACCCGACTCCTG
>JAFAWR010000070.1 GCA_019241635.1 Solirubrobacterales bacterium | reverse complement strand
TGAAACACGCGTGCGGGGATGGCGCCGGAGCGATCCCGCAGCTCGAGCGCCAGGTAGGGCGAGCCGGTTCGGGTGAACAGACGGTCCTTGCGCGAGCAGGCAAACACGCCATCGACCTCCTGCCCGGGACGCAAGGCGCTGATCGTGATCGCCGTGGGTTCTCCGGAATTCACGCGTCCATGATCTACGCTGAGTCGGATGCAGCCGTTGCAATGGGAATACCGCCCCGATGGACTGCGGGCTCCGGCGCTGATCTGCGCCTTCAAGGGGTGGAACGATGCGGCGGATGCGGCGTCGAGCGCGATCACGTTCGTCGCCGGCGCGCTCAGCGCCCAGCGGTTCGCGACGATCGATCCCGAGGAGTTCTACGACTTCCAGAGCACCCGGCCCCAGGTCAAGCTCGTCGACGGTCACGCGCGCCGGATCGAGTGGCCCGACGTGGAGCTCTACGAGGCCCGAGTGCCCCGCGCCCCGCGCGATCTCGTCCTCATGGTCGGGCATGAGCCGTCGTTCCGGTGGCGGACCTTCAGCCGGGTGATCACCGAGCTCGCCGAGGCGCTCGGTACTCAGCTGGTGGTGACGCTTGGCGCGCTGCTCGCCGACGTCCCCCACACCCGCCCAATCTCGGTCACCGGGATGGCCACGGACAATGACCTTGTCCTCCGCCTCGGCCTGACTCGATCCTCATACGAGGGCCCGACCGGGATCGTCGGCGTGCTGCACGCCGCTTGCCAGGAATCCGGCCTGCCGTCGGCCAGCCTGTGGGCGGCCGTGCCGCACTACATCGCGGCGGCGCCCAACCCCAAGGCGGCGCTGGCCCTGGTGCGAAAGCTCGAGGGCCTGGTCCAGGTCGCGGTCGATGCCACCGACCTGGAGTCGGCCACCGCCGACTACGACCGCCAGGTCAACCTCGCCGTGCAGAGCGATCCGGACGTGCAGGCGTTCGTCGAGCGGCTCGAGCAGGCCGCCGCGACCGAGCTCAGCGACGAACCTGGCCCGCTGCCCTCGGGCGACACGATCGCGCGCGAGCTTCAGCGCTTCCTGCGCCAGCGGGGCGACGATGACCCCAACACGGCCCGCGGCTGAACGCGCCACCCCGCGCTTCCTGCCACTCGACCTACTCCCGGGCGCCCAATGGCAGGAACTGCGTGCTATGGCCGAGTGAATCCGCATTCACCTGAGGGGTGGTGGACGAGTGTTTCTCCTATGTCAAGGGGTGGGGGTGTTGCAGATGATTGTGTGGGGGGTGCGGCGGTGGCGTGAGCGGGTGTTTTCGGGGTCGGGTTGGAGGAGTTGCCAGAGGGTGGTGGCGATGTGGCGTTTGAGGCAGCGCAGGGCTTCTCGGGTGGTTTTGCCTTGGGCGAGTTTGCGTTGGTAGTAGTCGCGGGCGGGCGGGTGTGTGCGGATTTGGGTGATCGCGATGGTGTGCAGGACGCGGTTGAGTTGGCGGTTGCCGCCGCGGTCTAGGCGGTAGCGGGTGTGCTGGCCGGAGCTGGCCGGGACGGGGGCCGAGCCGGTAATCCGGGCGTATTTGGAGGCGGTCGGGAAGCGTTGCGCGCCGCCGGTCTCGCCGATTGCTTTGGCGGCGCACAGCACGCCGCAGCCGGGCAGCCAGAGCAGCGCTGGGCGGTAGGCGCTGACGAGGATCGCGAGCTCGCGATAGAGCTTCTGGATAGCGGTGGTGAGCTCGCGGATGCGTTTGAGCAGGTCGCTGGCGATCCGGACGCGCACACTGGCGCCGAGACGCCCGAGCTTGCGAGCGGTCCGTTGCTGCCAGCTAGGCGTGATTAGCCCTCGCAGCGGCACCTGGAAGGCAGGGTCCAGATCGTGCAACTGCCATCGCAGGGCATTGATCAGCGCGGTGCGCTGGCTAACCAGGCGGTCGCGGTGGTCGACCAGCTGGCGGATCTCTAGCGCCCCCTCGTCGAGCTGCGCGATGGGCAGCTCATCGAGACCTTCCCGGAGTGCAGCGCGGGCGATCGCCAGCGCATCGGTCGGATCGGATTTCCCCGGCTCGCGCGCCGTCTTGCGCACCCCTGCCATCAGCCTGGGCGGGACCCTGAGAATCCGCTCGCCGCGGCCGAGCAGGAACCGCTCAAGACGCCCGGTCACATGCCTGCAGTCCTCGATCGCCCACACCCGCTCCGAGCCAACGCCACGCGCCCACTCCAGAAGCTGGCCATGCCCATCATCGCTCGCGGATGCGGTGCGGAGCTGGACCCGGCGGCCGGTCAGCTCCTGGACCGCCACGCAGGTATGCGAGCGCTTGTGCGCGTCCACCCCGATCACGATCATGTCCACCATCCCTTCAGTAGATCGAACCGCTGAAGCGGATCGCCGGCCGACAAACCTCAGTCGGGGCGATGCCACGCTCCTATCAAGTCACGCCGGCGAATCCTCGAGCGGCGACGGGCGACAAAACACTCGCAAGCCAGGCCCATCAGGCCGGCAGGCAGATTAGGAGTCAGCCCGCCGCCAGCCCGAGGACCTACCGAACCGATCGGACATCACCGACCACGCCGAGACGATGACACTGAGGCAGGTTTTGTCGCCACCAGAAAACGGTGCATCGCGGTCCGGGGGGGGCGCCACGGTCCGGGGGGGCGCGCGAGGGGTCCGCGGGGGCGCGCCAGGGTCCGCGGGGCGCGGCTTTTCGCCCTACCCCTCGGCCGCCGGACACACCAACCGGTAGTCACACAGCGAGCACGCCGCGAACGACGGCGTCGGCTCGAACCCCTGCGAGAGGATCCCGTCGGCCACCTCCATCGCCACATCCTGGATCCACTCGACCCGGTCGGCCCGGTCGTCGGGGATCGCGACCTTCTGATCGTCGAGCACGTAGTAGTAGGCCTGCTGCGAGGCGTCCAACCGCCAGGCTTCGCGCGCGCCCACCGCGTACAGCGAGAGCTGCACGTCGTCGACCAGCTGGGTCGGCGACTTCGGGCGCCCGGTCTTGTAATCGATTAGCTCGTACTCGCCGCCGGGCAGGCGATCGACCCGGTCCACCCTCCCGCGCAGGAGGTGGGGGCCGAGCTTGAACGAGAACGCGCGCTCGAACCACAGCGGCTCGGATTCGGAGGACTGGAAACGATCGTGATAGCGGCTGAGCGCCATGACCGCCTTGCCCCGCAACTGCCGCTCCTCCTCGGAGTCGCCGAACCCGCCCCGGCGCCAGCTGGCATCCAACAATCCGAGCAACTCGGGCAGCGATCCGGAGGCGGCCGCCCAACCGGAACCAGAACCGGAACCAGAACCGGAACCAGAACCAGAACCCGATCCAGCCGCCGCCCCGGTCCCGGCATGGAAGCGCTCCAGCACCTGATGGACCACGATCCCGAAGCGCTGGTGGACGGTCGGCTCCTGCGGGATCCGGAACACGCGCGCGAACTTGTACTTGAGCGGCCAGGTCCGGCAGGTGTCGATGTCCGAGGCGGACAGCACGATCCCCTCGCCGCGCAACGGCAGGAACGACTCGACCGACGGGTCGTCGCGCGCCGCCACCGCCGCAGCCCGCCTCCGGGCATCCCGCTCAGCGTCGAGCAGATAGTCATCCAACACGGATGACGTGAAGATCTCGCGCTGCTCGGCGGTCACCGCCTGGAGGATCCGCGAGTTCACGTCGCGGACCGCCTCGGCCAGGGACTGCCCTTCGGGCCGCTCGATCAGCGCCGCCAGCTTCAACAGCTCCAGGTAGCGCACCACGGCGTGCGACACGTCCAGATCCGTGTCCAGCCGCAGCTCGGCCAGCCGCCCGCCGGCCCGCATCGTGCCTTCCAGCACCTCGTCACGGAGCAGCCGGTAGGTCGAGTGGAGTGTCTCGGCCGGTCCGAACATCTCCTCCTCGTGGCCCTCCCACGCCCCGCCGACGGCCGCGCGCATGGCCTCAACGGCCGGCGCGGCGGACAGCATCGAGCCGCGCTCGCCCACGGCCGGATAGCTCAGCACCACCCGCCGGCGCGCCCGCGTCACCGCCACGTACAGCGCGGATCGCATGACCGGCGCCTGCCCCCGCGAATCCACCCCCGACCCCAGCCCCGACTCCGACGCCGGCCCCGAGCCCGGCCCCAACCCCGCATCGAGCAGCGCCGGATCCGGCGTCGGCTCGGCCAACCCCGCGTGGACCCCCAGCACGTAAACGTGCTCTGCCTCGAGCGCGGCCGCGCCATCCAGCGCGACCACCTGGACCACCTGGGGATCGAGCAGATCGGCCTCCTCGTGCTCGCGCAGGCCGAAGTCGGCGACCGCCGCGATATGCCGGGCGAACTCGCGCGGAGTCGCATGGGGCGCGCGGCGCGCGAACGCGCCGGCCAGCTCCCCAAACCGGGCCAGCGCCCGCAGCCGCTCGACCACGTTCGACTGGGCCGTGAAGAGCTGCTGGCGGCGGAGTCCCAGCCGGTCGATCAGCCGGTGCAGATAGACGTCGGGACGGGTGCTGTCGATCTCGGCCATGCCGGCCCGGTAGAGCTTCAGGAAGCCGTGGATTCGCTCCCGCGCCTCGGGCGGCACCTGCGGCGACTCGATCGCGGCCTCCAGCGCCCCCACCATGTCGAGCTTGCGCCGGCGCGCGATCTGGGTGCAGCGGGCGATGTCCACCGAGCGCAGCTCGATCGGCGGACGAGCCAGGGCGCGAACCACCGCGGCCGCGTCCGTGGGATCGGCCAGCAACCGCAGCCACGCCAGCACGTCGCGGATCTCGGCGCGCCGAAAGAACGCCGTTTCGCCGACGACTCGATGCCCGACCGCGCGCTCCTCGAGCGCCACCCCCACCGCCTGCCCCTCGCGCGCCACGCTCGGCACGAGCACGGCGATGCGCCCGGGCCGGACTCCCGAGCCCGCGACCAGGCGCTCGATGTCCGCGGCCACCGCCTGCGCCTGCGCCCGCTCATTGGCGCATCGCCAGAAGGCGATCTCGCCCTCGGCTGCGACCGGCTCGACGGCGTCGATGCCGGCCACTGCGCCGGCCGCCCGCATCAGCCGCCGGGGCACCCGCAGGCTGTCCGCGAGCACTAGCACCCGCGCCTCGCCGTCGCCGAACGAGCGCAGCGGCGCCCCGCCGTGAGGCCGCGCCGGGTCGGCGGCCACGGTCAGCCGCGAGCCCGCGACCGCGCGCGCCAGCGTCGCCGAGGCCAGGTCGAAGTCGTGCGCGTCGTCGACGAGCACATGCGCGAACCGCCGACCCACCGCGGGGCGCTCACGGACGACTCGAAGCGCATCGCGGATCAGATCGCCGGCGTCACGCGCCCCGACCTCGGCCAGCATCCGCTCGTGAACTCGGTAGACCTCGGCGAACTCCTGCTCGACAGCGGCCTCCGCGCCACCGCCCGCGCCCGCGCCACCGGACGCGCCACCCCCGCCACCGCCCTCCGAGCCCGATTCAGCCAGCCTCGAAGCCCACCGTGCGTACTCCTCAGCCCCGATCAGGTGGACCTTCAGCCGGTCGATCCGGCGGATGAACCCGGCCAGCAGCGCGTGGGCGCTTCCCCCGAAATCGTGGCGCTCGAGGGACAGACGCCCGATCCCGTCGAGCAACATCGCGAACCGCTCGGCCGGCCCGAGCACCGGCTCCAATGCGTCCACCCCAGGCCCGGCGGCATGCAGAACCACGGCGGCCAGCTCGACCGCGGTCATCACGAACAGCTCGTCGTAGCCGCCCTCGAGCGAGCGCTCGAGCCGCGCCCGGGACGCATTGGCCCGCGCGGCCGAGGCAGTCAGCAAGAGCAGCCTCTCGGGCCGGCATCCCCGCTCGACCAGCCCGGCAAAGCGCGACTCGATCGTCCGGGTCTTGCCGGTTCCGGCCGCCCCCAAAATCAGCAAACGCTCAACCTCGCAGGTGACAGCCTCCCGTTGAATGGGAAGCAACGGGTCAAGAGTGAGCGACACGTCTGACAGCATAGGAGTGGCATGACCTCCACCCGCTCGGCACTTGACGCAGATTGGTTGGCTATTTGCCGGCGGGCCGTCGGCGGCCTCGAGCGGATGCTCGCGGACGTCCCGACGACCAAGGAGCGCGCGCTGGAGACCGGCACACGCGGCAGCGGCGGCGACCGCACGCTGGAGATCGACCACAACGCCGAGCAGCTCGTGTTCGATGAGCTCGACGCCCTGCGCGAGGAGGGCTACCGGTTCTGCGCCGTCTCCGAGGAGCGCGGCGTGATCGACTACGGCGACCACGAGGTGCGGGTGATCATCGATCCGATCGACGGGTCCCTGAACGCCAAGCGCGGGGTCCCGAGTTACGCCCTGTCGGTCGCGGTGGCCGACGGCGAGACGATGGCCGACGTGGCCTTCGGCTTCGTCCACGACTTCGGTCCTGGCGAGGAGTGGTGGGCGTGGCGAGGTCAGGGCGCCTGGCTCGACGGCGCGCCACTCGACCCGTCACTGAAGGAGCGCCGCGGGCGCGACGGACGTCTCGAGGTGCTCGGCATCGAATCGGCCGATCCGCGCTGGATCAAGGCCTCGATCGAGGCGCTCCAGGACAGCGCCTACCGGCTACGTGCCCTGGGGACGATCGCCGCCTCGCTCTGCCAGGTCGCGGCGGCGCGCTTCGACGGGATGGTGTCCCTGCGGCGCTCGCGCGGTATCGACGCGGCCGCCGGTCAGCTGATCGTCCGCGAAGCCGGCGGCTACGTGAGCTTTCCCTGGTGTGATGAAGCGCTGAGCGCCCCGCTGACCGCGGACCCGTCCTCGCCGGTGATCGCCGCCCGCTCACAGGAAACCCTGGCCACGCTTGAAAGGATCCCGACGTGATCGACTGGATCATCGCGAACCGGATCGCCACGTTCGTAGCCGGTACCGGCGAGGCGAGTCCCCCCAAAGCCGACCTCACCGCGCTCGCCGCCGAAGCCGAGACCCGGGTCGTCGCGTACACCGGGCTGACCCCCGCCCGCCCGATTCCGCCCCCCGAGGGCATCACCCGAAAGGAATGGGTGGCCACCAACCTCGACTCGATGCGCCTCCTCCTCGACCCGGTCCTCCAGCGCGCCGGCGACAACCTCGGTCCGCTCAAGCCGGCCATGGAGATCGGTATGGGCATCGTGCTGAGCACCGAGATCGGCGTGGTGGTCGGCTACCTGGGTCAGCGCGTGCTCGGCCAGTACGAGCTCGTGCTGCTCGACGAGGCGGTCGAGGACCGGCCGCCGCGGCTGCTGTTCGTGCTCCCCAACCTCGGCCAGGCGGTCCAGGCGTTCGGGGCCGAGGAGGAGCAATTCATGACCTGGGTGACGCTCCACGAGGTCACCCACGCGGTTCAGTTCGCTGGCGTGCCGTGGCTGCACGCGCACATGGGCGGCCTGGTCCGGGAGCTGCTGAAAAGCGCCGAAGTGCGCCTCGACGCTCCGCGCAAGCTGCGGGTCCCGAGCACCGACGAGGTCAAGCGCGTGCTCGGCCACCTGCGCAACGGCGATCTGATCTCGATCGTCACCACGACTCCGGAGCGCGAGACGCTCGACCGGGTTCAGTCCGTGATGGCGGTGGTCGAGGGGCATGCCGAGCACGTGATGGACGCGGTGGCGCCCGACCTGCTGCCTTCGCTCCCCAAGCTCAGGGCCGCGTTGGACCGCCGGCGCAAGTCCCAATCCGGCCTCTCGCGGCTGGTCGCCCGGCTGCTCGGCCTCGAGCTGAAGCTGCGCCAGTACGAGCAGGGCAAGTTCTTCTGCGATGCGATCGTGCGCGAGCGGGGCCCGGAGGCGCTGCGTCATCTGTGGTCGGGACCCGAGGTTCTGCCGACGCTGGCCGAGCTGCGCGATCCCCAGGCCTGGCTCGACCGGACTATGCCGCGCGAGCTCGACCCGGCGCAGCACTCGGAGCCGGACGCCGCCGCCTGACCCGCCGCGGCTGAGCGTCCTCCTAGCGTCCGTTCACGAATTTTTCATTCGGGGGCCCTGTAACACGCGCTAGCCTGTCGTGTACAAACACATGTTCGATCATTTCCGAAGAGAGAGTTAGAGCATGGCTACCAGCACTTCGGGCGCGCGGAAGCCCGCCGCCAAGCGAACCACCCGACGAACCACGACCGGTACGGCGACGCGGAGCACGCGTAGCACAGCCGGAACCCGGCGCACGACCAGCCGGACGTCCGCCAGCACGCGGCGTACCTCGGCTCGCGCCACCTCGACGCAGCCCAAGACTCGCGCCGCCCAGGCGCAGGTGCTCGCTGAGCGCGCGGTGCTGGTTCCCGTCGGCGCCGGCCTGCTCGCCGGCGAGGACCTGGTCACCACGGTCAAGGGTCTGGCTGGCAAGTACCGCACCCGTCCGGCCCTCGAGCGCGAGCTCAAGCGCTATGAGCGTCGCGGCGCCACCGCCCGCAACCGGTTTGAAAGGCAGGTTCGCCGGGCACGTACTCGCTTTGAGCGGGAGCTTCGGCAGCGGCGCAGCCTGGTGGAGCGCACGATGCGGCAGAACCAGCGGCGCTTGAACCGTGAGCTAAGCTCAGTGCGTAGGGATTTCGAGAAGCAGTCTGGTGCGATGAGCGCGCGAGTAGAACGGCTCGTGGCCAACGCGCAAGGGCTGATCGGCTCGTAAGAGCAGCAAATAGCTTCCCCCGCCGGGCGTCCAAGGAGAACGCCTCAGGCGGGATGGGTTCGCCGGCCTCATAACCTCGCCGGCGAATGCAGCACCCTCTCCTCCCTCAACCGCCGGGGCGTCACGTAAGTGGCGCCCCGTCGGTCTTTAAACCCACGCGCCCGCGTGTGACATAGCTCACACCGCCGGAGTGGACCCGGCGCTGCCTACAATCAAAACCATGCCTACGCGAGACCAAATAATCGATTCCCTCCGTTCCGTGATCGACCCCGAGCTGCGCCGCGACATCGTCGAGCTCGAGATGGTGCGTTCGGTCGACATCCACGAGAACGGCGTGGTCGACGTCATGGTCTCGCTGACCACGCCCGGCTGTCCGATCCGCGGCCACTTCCAGACCGGCGTGGGCGAAGCGATCCGCAAGCTCGAGGGCGTGACCGGCGTCAACATCAGCTTCGACGTTCTCTCCGACAACGAAAAGCAAGCGCTGGGCCGCAAGCTCGGGCGTGGCTCGCTGCCCGAGGGCGCCCTGGCCCAGGTCAAGAACGTGATCTGCGTGGGCTCGGGCAAGGGCGGCGTCGGCAAGTCGAGCGTGACCGCCAACCTGGCCGCCGCGCTGACCGCCGACGGCAAGCAGGTGGGCGTGCTCGACGCCGATGTGTGGGGTTACTCACAGCCGCGCATGCTCGGCCTGGGCAACGAGCGTCCGCATGTCAACGCCGAGCGCAAGATCGTTCCGCTCAGGGCCTATGACGGCATCAGCGTGATGTCGATTGGGTTCTTCGTCGAGCAGGACGCCGCCGTCGTGTGGCGCGGACCGATGCTCCACAAGGCGCTCCAGCAGTTCCTCGAGGACGTCGACTGGGGCGAGCTCGATTACCTGCTGATCGACCTCCCGCCGGGCACCGGCGACGTGTCGATGACGCTCGCCCAGCTGCTCCCGCAGGCCAAGTTCGTGATCGTCACCACGCCCCAGCCGGTGGCCCAGAAGGTGGCCCGCCGCAGCGCCGAGATGGCGACCAAGCTCAAGCTCGAGATCGCCGGCGTGATCGAGAACATGTCCGGCTTCGTCACGCCCAGCGGCGAGCGCTTCCAGCTGTTCGGCGAGGGCGGCGGCCAGCTGCTGGCCGAGGAGCTCGAGGTCCCGCTGCTCGGCAAGGTGCCGCTCACCATGCCGCTGCGCGAGCAGTCAGACGCCGGCGTCCCGGTCGTCTTCTCCGACCCCGACGATCCCGCCGCCCAGGCCCTTCACCATGCGGCGCGCGGCCTGATCGCCCTTTCCCCGATCGAGCTGCCGGTCATGCAGATGCCGGCCCCGGCCGCCGCGCCGAAGCCGGTCGGCATGTCGTTGCCGATGGCCTAGCCCTTATTGGCGTAGTAGTCGGAGTTGAGCTTCGTGTAGTGCTGCCACTCATCGGGCAGCTGGTCCTCGGCGAAGCACGCATCCACCGGGCAGGCCTCGACGCAGGCGTCGCAGTCGATGCACTCCTCCGGGTCGATGTAGAGCATCGGCACGTCGTCGTAGTCCGGCTCGTCGGGCGTGGGATGGATGCAGTCGACCGGGCAGACCTCAACGCACGAATTGTCCTTCGTGCCGATGCAGGGCTCGGCGATGACGTAGGCCATGGAGTTTCAGGTTCCTCTTGAGGTTCGGGGACAGTCGGGGAGCCGATTCTACGTGGCCTGGCACGATAGCCTCAGTCACACATCCGGGGCCCCGCGCAATACACCGGCGAATGGACAACCGCCAGCACTCCTCCGACGCCGCGCTGCTCTCAGCTATCGCGTCGCGCGATGGAGCCGCGTTCGCCGTCTTCTACCGCAGGCACGTGCCCAGCGTGCTGGCCTACCTGCTGCGCGAAACTCGCGATCCGGAGACCACCGCCGACCTGGCCGCCGAGGTGTTCGCGGCGGTGCTGCTGTCCGCGAACCGGTACTCCGAGCAGACCAACTCGGCCGCGCCCTGGGTGATCGGGATCGCTCGCAACAAGCTGCTGATGAGCTGGCGGCGCGGACGGGTCGAGGCGCGGGCCCGCCGCCGGCTGGGGTTCGAGGCGCTGCCTCTGGACGAAGCCGACCTCGATCGGATCCTCGAGATCGCGCAGGACGGCTCGGGCGGTCTGCTTTCGCTGGTCGACGACCTGCCCGAGGACGAACGGACCGCGGTTCGCTCCCGCGTGCTCGAGGAACGGCCCTACCGGGAGATCGCCACCGAGCTGAGCTGCTCGGAGCTCGTGGTGCGAAAGCGGGTCAGTCGCGGCCTGGCCCGGATGCGAGCGCAGCTCAAAGACACCGGCCCCCCCGCCCGATCGGCATGAGCGACTATCTGGACCGCCTCGAGGAAGAGCTCGCGCAGCTCACCGAACAGGGAGCGCATCAGCGCCCGCAGGCGCGTCGCGGAGCCGTGAGACGCCCGCGCCCGGCCCCGGCACGACGCCCGCGCAGAGGACCGCGTCCGCCCCGCCAGCGCCGCCGCCGGACCGCCGGCCCCCGCCGGCTCTCGGAGGCCCTGGCCGTCCTGGCCGCGGTCGCGGTCGTGGCCGCGGTCGTGGTCATCGTGGAGGCCAACCTGCACAACGGGCGGACGCCGCACGCGACGGCGGCGTCGAGCCCCGCGCGCACGAGCACCGCTCCGCACAAGACGTCGAGCGCGCCGGCGCAACCCACGACTCCGACGGCCGCCGCGCTGCCCGCCCAGGTGCCTGCCCACTTCGCGCCGGAATCCTTCACGGCGATCGGCGAGCTGACCTGGTGGCTGCTCGGCCCAGGGTCCTGCCCAGCCGACTTCAGCGGGGCCTGCGGAGCGATCCTGCGCACGACCGACGGCGGGCGCAACTTCACCGGCGTGCCGACGCCCCGGGCGCCGCTCACACCCTCGGCGACCTCGGGCGCGGGGTACTCGCAGCTGGCCTTCGCCGACCCCCAGAACGGCTATGCCTACAACCCGGCTCTCTACGCCACCCATAACGGCGGGACGACCTGGCAGCAGATCAACGTCGGCGGGACCGTGAGCAGTCTGGTCATATCGAGCGGCCAGGCCTACGCCGTCGTTTCCGCCACCGGAGGCGGCACCGGGAAGCTGATGCGCTCCCCGATCGCCCACGACGACTGGGCGGCGCTGTCCGCGGCCGGCGCCGTGTCCGGCGGGCTGTGGGTCCAGGGCTCGACCGTGATCACCCAGTCGGCTGCCGGCACCGGTGTCGGTGGCAATGTGCTCGTCTCAAGCGACGGCGGCAACACCTTCACCACCTCCCCGGCGCCCTCGGCGGGATTCCCGTGCCAGTTCTCCGCCCCTCAGCCACCGGTCGTGTGGGCCGAGTGCGCCACCGGGACCGAGAGCGGCGTGTGGCGTTCGAGCGACAACGGCGCACACTTCACCGTCGCCGCCGGCACCGGCACCTCGCTGCCGCTTCCGGGCGCGGCCCCGTTCGCGGCCGCCTCGTCCTCGATCGCCGTGGTCGGCGCCCAGACGATGATCTACCGCAGCGACAGCTCCGGCTCGCTGTGGTCGCAGGTCGAGCCGTCGGGGATCTCCCAGTGGGCCTATCTGGGTTTCACCGATCCCACCCACGGGGTCGCGCTCGGCTACGCGGGCCAGGTGGCGCCGACCAACGAGCGGCTCTACTACACGACCGACGCCGGGCAGAGCTATCACCTCGTCCCGCTCCCCTGACGGGTTGGACGTGCAGCGGGTGCCCGAACGGAGAGGGTGCCCACGATCACACGGTGGACACCTATTGGGCACCCGGCTGCCCGCACCAGATAAACGCGCGGCGCTGGACGGTTCTCGCGCCCGGCCGCCTATAGCGCCCGCCCCCGGCCGCCTATAGCGCCGGCGCCCGGTCAGCCCAGGGCAAAGCGTCCTCGAGCTGTACGGCCAAGCTGAGCAGCACCTCTTCGCGCGCCGGCGGACCGACCAGCTGGACCGCGGTCGGCAGCCCGTCATCGCCCTGATAGAGCGGGAGCGAGATGGCGGGCTGGCCGGTGACGTTGAACACCGCCGTGAACGGCGTGAACTGACCCGATTTGCGGAACTTGACCATCGGCTCCGGCCCGAGGCCGTCGATCTCTCCGATCGGCACCGGCCGCCGGGCGATCACCGGCGTGAGCACGACGTCATAGGGCGCGAGCGCCTGCACGATCGAGCGCGCCACCGACTCGAGCCGGTACTCCGCGGTCAGGTACTTGATCGTGTCCTGGGCCAGTGCGTGCTCATAGAGCGCCCAGGTGAGCGGCTCGACGTCGGCGGCCGTCGGCTCGCGCTCGGTGAGGTAGCCACCCAGCCATGTGGTGAACGAGACCAGCGGGCCGAACGACCGGGTGAAGTCCGGGAGCAGGTTCAGCCCGGCCCACGGCGGAGTGATCTCCTCGACGTGATGCCCAAGGGATTCGAGCAGGGCCGCCGCGTCGCGCGCCGCCTGCTCGCAGGCGGGATCGACCGCGGCGTCCTTAAGCGGCGGCGTCACCGTGAGGGCGATACGCAAGTGCCCCGGGTCGACCTCGGTGAGTGCCGAGTAGCCGGCGGCCGGCGGAGGGGGGGCCCACGTGGCGTCGCCCGGCTCGGGGCCGGCCAGGACGTCGAGCACGGTGGCGGTGTCGCGCACGGTGCGGGTGAGCACTCCGTCGCAGACCAGGAAGCTGTGCCCGCCGTCCGGGCCGACGGAGACCCGCCCGCGCGCCGGCTTGAGCCCGACCAGCCCGCAGCAGGCGGCGGGGATTCGGATCGAGCCGCCGCCGTCGTTTCCGTGCGCCACCGGGACCATCCCGGCGGCCACGGCCGCGGCGGAGCCACCGCTCGAGCCGCCGGGCGTGCGCTCCGGATTCCACGGGTTGCGACACGGACCGAAGCGGCGGGGCTCGGTGGTGGGGAGGATTCCCATCTCTGGCATCGAGGTCTTGCCGACGATCACGAACCCGGCCTCGCGCAGCCGCCTGACCAGATAGGAGTCGCGCCCGGTCACGAAGTCTCCGAAGATGTCGCTGCCCATGGTCAGCGGCATCCCGGCCACCGACCGGTTGTCCTTGATCGCGATCGGCACACCCGCGAACGGCCGAGGATCGCCCGCCTGCACCTCGTCGGCCGCGGCCAGTGCGCGGTCGTGCGCGACATGCGTGAACGCGCCCAACGTCGGCTGAAGCTCGTCGATCCGGCGCAGCGAGGTCTCGACGAGCTCGCGGGCCGACATGTCGCCAGCGCGCACCAGCGCGGCAAGCTCGACAGCAGACCGGCGCAGCAGGTCGGACACGGCGGGCAAGCCTACTCCGCGAGCGCGGCCCACTACGCTGTGGCGCATGTCAGCCAACGGTGAAGTCCAGTCCGGCCTCGAGGGCGTCGTCGCCTTCGCCACCGAGATCGCCGAGCCCGATCGGGCCGGAGGGGCGCTGCGCTACCGCGGCGTCGACATCGAAGAGCTTGTCGGCAACGTCCCGTTCGAACAGGTGTGGGGTCTGCTGGTCGACGGCGCCCTGCTGCCGGGCCTGCCCCCCGCCGAGCCGCACCCGCTCATCGTGCGCTCCGGCGATCCCCGGGTCGACGTGCAGTCGGCGCTGGCCATGCTCGGCCCCCAGTGGGGCTTCGGGCAGCTGATCGACATCTCCGACGAGGAGGCGCGCGACAACCTGGCCCGGGCGTCGGTCATGGCGCTGTCGTTCGTCGCCCAGTCGGCGCGGGGGATCGGCCAGCCGCCGGTGCCCCAGCGCGAGGTCGACAAGGCGACCTCGATCCCCGAGCGCTTCCTGATCCGCTGGCGCGGGGAGGCCGATCCCCGCCATGTCGAGGCGATCGACGCCTACTGGAACTCGGCCGCCGAGCACGGAATGAACGCCTCCACGTTCACCGTGCGCGTGGTCGCCTCGACCGGCGCAGACGTTGCGGCGGCGCTGTCGGCCGGGGTCGGTGCCCTGTCGGGTCCGTTGCACGGCGGGGCTCCCCTGCGCGTGCTCAAGATGCTCGACGACGTCGCCGAGATGGGCGATGCCGAGCGCTACGTCAAGGAGCTGCTCGACCGCGGCGAGCGGCTGATGGGCTTCGGTCACCGCGTGTATCGCGCCGAGGACCCGCGCGCGCGCGTCCTGCGCCGGACGGCCAAGCAGCTCGGCGCCCCACGCGTCGAGGTCGCCGAAGCCCTCGAGGAGGCCGCCCTGGCCGAGCTCCAGGCCCGCCGGCCCGACCGCGTGCTGGCCACCAACGTCGAGTTCTGGTCGGCCGTGGTGCTCGACTTCGCCGAGGTCCCACCCGAGCTGTTCACCTCGATGTTCACCTGTGCCCGGACCGCCGGGTGGTCGGCCCACATCCTCGAGCAGAAGC
>JAFAWR010000004.1 GCA_019241635.1 Solirubrobacterales bacterium | reverse complement strand
GTGCCGCTCCAGGGCAACCAGGTCGCGGTCTTCACCGACGCCACCGGGCTGTCCGGGGAGGTCATGCAGCGCGCGGCGCGGGAGATGAACCTGTCCGAGACCGTGTTCGTGCTGCGCTCCTCCGATCGCGAGAAGGCTCATCTGCGGGTGCGGATCTTCACGCCCGCGGTGGAGCTGCCGTTCGCGGGCCATCCGATCCTGGGCACGGCGTTCGTCGTCGGCCGGGCCATGGGCTCGCCGGTCGTCCGCCTGGAGACCGGACTGGGCGTGGTTCCGGTGACCCTGTCCCGGCCCGACGGCGGCGGCGATCCCGTGTATGGCGAGATGGAGCAGCCGATCCCGTCCCTCGAGGCGTTCGAGGCGGGCGGAGAGCTGCTGAGCGCGCTGGGGATCTCCGCGGATCGTGACGGGCTCCTGCCCATCGAGGGCTACCGAAACGGCCCCTTGCATGTTTACGTGGAGATGCCCGACGAGGACGCGGTGGCGGCGCTCAGGCCCGACATCGGCGCGCTGGAGCGCCTGGGCACGTGCGGGATCAACTGCTTCGCGGGCTCGGGCGAGCGGTGGAAGACGCGGATGTTCGGGCCGGCGCTGGGAGTGGCCGAGGATCCGGCCACCGGGTCGGCGGCCGGGCCACTGGCGGTTCACTTGGCCCGGCATGGGCGGATCGACTACGGGGCCGAGATCGAGATCGTGCAGGGCGTCGAGATTTCGCGGCGATCGGTGCTGCGCGCGCGGGTCGACGGGTCGGCCGATGCGATCGAGCGCGTGGCGGTCGGCGGCTCGGCGGTGATCGTCGCGCGCGGGGAGTACCGGCTCGACTGAGGGGGTTGTGAGCGGTGCGATACTCGGTCGACCGGTCCATCTCTCATCGGAGGTGAGTCATGTCAGACCCGGCCCATGTCCTCGTCGTCGCGCATCAGACCGCGGCCACGCCCGGGTTGCTTGAGGCGATCCGCGAGCGCACCCGGCGCGGCCCGGCCAGCTTCCACCTGGTGGTGCCCCAGCAGCCGCACGGGATTCACAAGGTGGTCGACCCGCAGGATGCCGGGGTGGACGAGGCCCAACGGGTCCTCGACGCCGCCCTGCCGAAGCTCTCGGACGCCGCAGGCGGTGAGGTCAGCGGCAGCATCGGCGACGCCGAGCCGCTGATGGCCATCCACGACGCAGTCAACCTCGGCGAGTACGACGAGATCATCATCTCGACGCTGCCGCTGGGGATCTCGCGCTGGTTGAAGCTCGACCTGGTCAGCAAGGCGCGCGGCATCGGGCTGCCGGTCACGCACGTCGAGGCCTCGAGCAAGGTGGAAGCCGCCGCATCCGTGTGATGTAAAAGTCGCCGGACCGGGTAGAGAGCCTTCCGGAAAGGAGAGGCCATGCTGCGACTGCATCCCGGCACCGTCGACTACATCATCATCGCGATCTATTTCGTGGTGGTGCTCGGAATCGGGTTCGTCGCAAAGCTCTCGATCAAGACCGACCTCGACTTCTTCCTATCCGGTCGTTCGCTGCCGGCCTGGATCACCGGCCTCGCGTTCATGGCCGCGAACCTGGGCGCGCTCGAGATCCTCGGTCAGTCCGCCAACGGCGCCCAGTATGGCGTCGCCGCCGTGCACTACTACTGGATCGGCGCGGTACCGGCGATGGTGTTCCTCGGGCTGGTGATGATGCCGTTCTACTACGGGGCCAAGGTCCGTTCGGTCCCGGAGTACCTGCGCCTGCGCTTCGGCGAGGCCGCGCACATCTTCAACGCGGCGACGTTCGCGATTGCCACGGTTCTGATCAGTGGCGTGAACCTGTTCGCGCTGGCACTGATCATCCACCTGCTGCTCGGGTGGCCGGTCGGCGGCTCGATTCTGGCCGCGGCCGCGATCGTGCTGGTCTACATCACGCTCGGCGGCCTCACCTCGGCCATCTACAACGAGGTACTCCAGTTCTTCGTGATCATCGCCGCGCTGCTGCCGCTGACCCTGGTCGCGCTGCACGCCGCGGGCGGCTGGTCCGGCGTCGAGCACCGGATCAAGGAGCTGCCCGCGCTCGGCAACGCTGGTCTACACGCGTGGAAGGGCCTCAGCACCAGTCATCCGACGAATCCGCTGAAGTCGAGCTGGATCGGGGTCGTGTTCGGCCTGGGCTTCGTGGTCAGCTTCGGCTACTGGACGACGAACTTCGCCGAGGTGCAGCGCGCCCTTTCGGCCAAGAATCTGTCCGCCGCCCGCCGCACTCCGCTGATCGCTGCCTACCCGAAGGCGTTCTTCCCCTTCATCATCATCCTGCCGGGGCTGATCGCGGTCGCCACCATTCACGGCCTTGGCGTCGGCAAGAATCTCTCGCTCCAGTACAACACCGCGATCCCGCACCTGATCAATCAGTTCTTCCCCGAGGGGATGCTGGGGATCGCGATAGTCGCTCTGATCGCCGCATTCATGGCCGGCGTGGCCGCGAACGTCACGGCGTTCAACACGGTGGTGACCTACGACCTGATTCAGCCGTACCTTTGGAAGGACCGAGACCCGGCGTTCTACCTGCGCTGGGGCCGTCTGGTCACCGTCGCGGGAATTCTCATCTCGATAGCCACGGCGTTCATCGCCAAGGGCTACTCGAACATGATGAATTACATCCAGACCCTGTTCTCGATCTTCAACGTCCCGCTGTTCACGACGTTCATCGTCGCGATGTTCTGGAAGCGGGCAACGGCGATGGGCGGGTTCTTGAGCCTTGTGGCCGGCACCGCCACCGCCTACGGGGTCAACCGCCTGGCGGCGTACCACGTGATCTTCCACTTTGGCTCGGCGCTCAGCGCGAGCTTCTGGCAGTCCATCTGGGCCTTCATCGTCGGCACCGTGGTGCTGGTGGTGGTGTCGCTGGTGACCAAGCCCAGGCCCGAGGAGGAGTTGCGCGGCCTGGTGTGGGGACTCACGCGCAAGGAAGAGCGCACGGTCGACGAGGACCCACGCGACCGGCTGTGGTGGCGCTCGCCGGTGCTGCTCGGCGCCGTCGTGTTGGTGATCGTGCTCGTGCTGAACATTCTCTTCATCTAGGAGCCGCCCGTGTCCACCGATCCCAAGAGCCGCCGCTTCTCTCTTCGCTCGTCACGGACGGAGCCGATGCAGCCGACCGGCGAGTCCGACGAGGACGAGGCCGAGGCGGCGCGGGCGGCCAACAAGTTCGACATCCGGCGACTGATCGGTGGGCTCTTCTGCCTCTACTCCGTGATCCTGATCGCGCTGGGGATCTTCGGTTCGCACCACATAAAGAACAAGGCGGCCGGGATCAACGTCGATCTGTGGACGGGTCTCGGCATGCTCGTGGTGGGCGTGCTGATGATCGTCTGGGCGCTCACCCGACCGGTCATGCCCGAGCCGCCCGAGACGCGGGGACAGGGCTCGGGCCGGATCCGGCGCGCGCCGGCCACGTAAACGCCGGCCGCGTACAGCGCCGGCCACGTGAGCGCCGGCGATTTAGTGGTGCTCGATGACCCGGTCGATCAGGCCGTATTCGACCGCTTCGTCGGCCTTGAAGAAACGGTCGCGCTCCATGTCGTCGTGGACCTGCTCGACCGTCTGCCCCGTGTGCTGCGCGTAGATCTCATCGATCCGCCGCCGGATGTTGAGGATCTCCCGGGCATGGATCTCGATGTCGGTCGACTGACCCTCGAAGCCCGCCGACGGCTGGTGGATCAGGATCCGGCTGTTGGGCAGCGAGAACCGCTTGCCCTTGGTGCCGCCGGTGAGCAGCAGCGAGCCCATCGACATCGCGATCCCCACGCAGATCGTCTGAATGTCGGGCTTGATGAACTGCATCGTGTCGTAGATGGCCAGGCCTGAGTAGATCGACCCGCCGGGACAGTTGATGTAGATCGAGATGTCCTTGTCGGGGTCCTGGGACTCGAGGTGCAGGAGCTGGGCGACGACCAGGTTGGCGATCGTGTCGTCGATGGGGGTGCCGAGGAACACGATCCGCTCGTTGAGCAGCCGGCTGTAGATGTCGAACTCGCGCTCGCCGCGCGCGGTCCGTTCAATCACCATTGGGATCAGGGGCATGGGTTGGAATGTAGTGGGTTCACGGCACGATCACCGCGGAGCCCTCGAAGGCGCCGCTTCTCAGGTCCGCCAGCGCCTGCTCGGCGTTGTCGAGCGGGTACTTCGTGATGCTCGTCCTGATCTGCGCCTCACGGGCCAGCGCCAGCCACTCGTGGCCGTCCTGTCTGGTCAGATTGGCGACCGAGCGGATCTTCTTCTCGTCGTACAGGTCGTCGTACGGAAAGGCGGGGATGTCGGTCATATGGATGCCGGCACAGACCACGGTGCCATCGCGATCGAGGATTTTGAGCGCGGCCGGGACGAGCTCGCCGGCGGAGGCGAAGATGATCGCCGCGTCGAGGAGCTCGGGGGGTCGTTCGTCGCTGCCGCCTGCCCACCTCGCCCCGAGTTGCTTTGCGAATGCCTGAGTGCGCCTGTCGCCGGGACGCGTGAACGCGTAGACCTCGCGGCCCTGGTGAGCCGCGGCCTGGCAGATCATGTGGGCGGCGGATCCGAATCCGTACAGCCCGAGCCTCGGGGCGTCGCCGGCCAGCTTGAGCGAGCGGTAGCCGATGAGCCCGCCGCACAGGAGTGGCGCTGCCTGCTCGTCTGTGAGCTCGTCGGGCAGCTCGAAGCAGTAGCGCTCGTCGGCGACGGTGTATTCCGCGTAGCCGCCGTCGAAGTCGCGCCCGGTGAAGCGCGCGCTCGGGCACAGGTTCTCGCGGCCCGTCGTGCAGAACCTGCAGGTCCCGTCGGTCCACCCGAGCCAAGGCACGCCGAACCTGCGGCCATCGTCGGTTCGGCCGACGATCTGGTGGCCGAGGGTGATGGGCAGCTTGGTGGCTGGGATCTCGCTATCGCGGAGATGGAGGTCCGTGCGGCACACCCCGCAGGCGCCGATCTTGAGTTTGAGCTGACCCGGGGCGGGGGCCGGCTCGGGCAGCGTGGTGAGCTTCAAGGGCTCGCCCTGGCGCTCGAGGATGATCGCGCGCATCTTTGTGCTCCTGGCCCCGCTGGTGGTCTACGGGGCGGCGTCGAGCCAGGCGCGGCGGGTGGTGTGGAGCGCCGGCGCGGTGCCGTGGGCGAGCTCGTCGCGGATCTCCCCCAGGGTGCCGAAGCGCTCGGCGACGACGTTGTGCTGGTGGATCGTCTCGAGGTTGACCTGGCGCGCTTCCACGAACGCGGCGTCACTGAGTTCCGGGAACGCGTCGATGACGCCGCGGATCATCTCGCGCACGCAGTCCTCGACGAAGCGGGGGCGGCGGTGGGCCTTCTCCACCACCTGCGCCTCATCGGAGCGCTTCATCAGCTCGTAGATCTCGCTGGACATCGCGTGCTCGACGATCGCGAGCAGGGTGGCGGCGTCGATCTCGTCGTCGCACAGCTCGGTGCACCCGATGTGCAGCGTGCCGAGGCCGCGCTGGTTGTGGGTCGCGACCGGGACGGTGTCGAGGATCTTCTCGATGTCCTCCTCGTCGAAGCCCTGGAGCTGCAAGCGCTCGCGCGCGTTGGCGGCGACGAGCTCCTGCGCGCAGGGGCAGGCGGTCATGCCCTGGGCGGTGACCCCGATCAGCCGGCGGGTGCCGAGCTCGGTCGACGCCGCGGAGCCGTGCAAGGTGTAGAGCTCCTGGGTCTGGATGCCGGAGATCGGAGCCGGCTTGTGCTCGGGGAAGCGGGCCTCGATGCTGACCTCCGCCCGCCGCGCGTTCTGCCGGGCGCGGACGCGCTCGGCGATGTGCTCGGCCAGAGTCTCGACCTTCAGCGTCGACTCTCCCAGCACCACCTCGCCGATCGCCTCGTTGACCACCTCTTCGAAGCGCGACATGTGCGCGCCCTTCTGGTCTGGCCCGAGCTCGACGACGCACTCGAAGCGAGCCGAGAACAGCTGCTCGGAGCCGTTCTGCCGGATGCGGATCACCTTCTCGACGCCCCTCACGCCGACGCGCGACAGGCTGAGGCCGACGCTCGGCCGGCGGGCCTGGACGTCGTCGGAGATCGAGATGCTGGACGTCGGGTTGGCCGTCATGATCCCCCTACAGGGTAGACAGCCTGGCCGGTCGGGCTGAATTCCCTGGACAACCGCTGGGATTGTGGTATCACTCCTGACCGGCGCATTTGGGAGAAGAGAGAGAGTGAGAGTCGGTGGAGCCCCTAGGCCGGGGGGCACGGCGGCGCGTGGTTAGGGAGGAGCTCAGGGGCGAGTGAGCGAGAAGTCGATCCTTTTAAGTGATGACGCTCCGATCGCGGAGCTGGAGGAAGTCCGACCGCTGATCGCCGAGGGACAGGAGCGCGGTTTCCTGACCATCGACGAGATCCAGTCGTGGCTCGAGGAGTCGGAGGTCACCAAGGAGCAGGTCCAGGAGCTACACGCGTACCTGGACGATCAGGGCATCGAAGTTCTCGACGGGGAGGGGAGGCCGGCCAAGTCGGAAGCCTCGAGCGTCGAGGCGAGCGCGGCGGCGGCCTCCGAGCCGCGGCCCGAGCAGGGCGCCTCGAAGAAGGTGGAGATCGATCTGACGGTCGAGCCGAGCCTGGACTCGCTGCGGCTCTATCTGCGCTCGATCGGCCGGGTCGCGCTGCTGACTGCCGAGCAGGAGGTGACGCTGGCCAAGCGGATCGAGCGCGGCGACATGGTGGCCAAGCAGCGCATGATCGAGGCGAATCTTCGGCTGGTCGTGTCGATTGCCAAGTCGTATCTGGGTCGGGGTCTTACCTTTCTGGATCTGATCCAGGAAGGGTCGATGGGACTGATCCGCGCGGTCGAGAAGTTCGACTACCGGCGCGGCTACAAGTTCTCCACCTACGCGACGTGGTGGATCCGCCAAGCGGTCACACGCGCGATCGCCGACAAGGGCCGAACGATCCGCATCCCCGTGCACATGGTCGAGAAGCTCAACAAGGTCGTCCACGTCGAGCGGCAACTGGTCCAGCAGCTCGGCCGGGAGCCCACCTCCGAGGAGATCGCCGCCGAGCTCGAGACCAACGTTCGCGAGGTCCGCGACGTGCTGCGCATGGCCCAGCAGCCGGTGTCGCTCGAGAAGCCGATCGGCGAGGAGGAGGAGTCCGAGCTGGGCGATTTCGTCGAGGACCAGACGGCCGAGTCGCCGTTTGAGCTGGCCTCCGAGCGGCTGCGTCGCGAGAACCTGCGCCGGGCATTGGCAGCCTTGCCCGAGCGCGAGCGCGAGGTGATCGAGATGCGCTTCGGCCTGACCGGCGAGCGGCCCTACACGCTCGAGGAGGTTGGGCGGGCGTTTAACGTCACCCGCGAGCGGATCCGCCAGATCGAGAACCACACGCTGAAGAAGCTCGAGGCGCTGCCCGAGGCGCAGCGTCTGCGCGACGCGTCGTAGTCGCGGGTTCGGCCGGCGCCGCAAGTTCGGATGCGCCGCAGGCGTTTGATGGCCGCGACCAACTCCGGAGGGGATCCATGGGCAAGGTAAGGCTTCGTCTCGTCTCGCTGGCGGCCTGTGCGGCGGTCGGCGCGATCGCGGCGTTTGGCG
>JAFAWR010000185.1 GCA_019241635.1 Solirubrobacterales bacterium | reverse complement strand
TCGCGACCGCGTGGCGGTGATCCTGCTCACCGCCAAGGGTGAGGAATCCGACCGGGTGATCGGCCTGCGGCTGGGCGCCGACGACTACGTGGTCAAGCCGTTCTCGCCCGCCGAGCTGGTCGCGCGGGTCGACGCCGTGCTGCGCCGTTTCGATACCTCCAAGTCCCAGGAGGCACCGATCGAGCTCAGCGACATGACCATCGATCCGACCGCGCGTCGGGTGTTCGTGCGCGGCGAGGAGGTCGCGCTCACCCACCGCGAGTTCGACGTGCTGCTGTTCCTGGCCCGCCATCCCGGCCAGGCCTTCTCGCGCAACCAGCTGATGGACGCGGTGTGGCAGTACTCGTTCTACACCGACACCTCGACGGTCACCGTGCACATCCGCCGGCTGCGCTCGAAGATCGAGACCGATCCCGCCCGGCCGCGCCACATCCAGACCGTATGGGGCGTGGGCTACCGGTTCCAGCCATGACGAGTCCCGGCCCCGTCGGATGGATCCGGGCGCGCGCCGGATCGCTGCGCCGCCAGTTCGCACTGGTGGTGGCGATCGTGGTGGCGCCGGTGCTGGTGGCCCTGGTCGTGGGCGACGCCCTGATGGTCGTGTCCGAGCGCGGCGTCGTCATCGTCGCGGCGATCGTCATCGGCGCCGGCCTGATCGCCATCGTCGCCGCTCGGATGGTCGCGGGCGGGATCATGCGCGACGTCGAGGCGATCCGTGACGGGCTGGTCGCGGTCGGCCGCGGCCGGCGCGAGGTGACCATCGAGACCGCCGCGCACGACGAGCTGGCCCAGCTGGCGCTGGCGGCCAACGCGATGATCTACCAGCTGCGCGAGGAGGAGGCCGGGCGCGACTCCTCCGAGGCCGCTCGGCGCAACCTCATCGCCGCCGTCTCGCACGATCTGCGCACCCCGATCACCTCGCTGCGCCTGCTCGCCGAGGCGATCGGCGACGACATCGTCGAGGACGCCGAGACCCGGCGGTCCTACCTGCGCCGGATGGGCACCCACATCGACGCGCTCAGCGTGCTGATCGACGACCTGTTCGAGCTCTCACGCCTCGAGGCGGGCGACATCAGCTGGACCCGCGAGCAGGTTCCGCTCCAGGAGCTGGTCGGCGAGACGGTCGAGGCCATGCGGGTGCAGGCCGAGGTCAAGGGCGTGGCGGTGCTGGCCGAGGTTCCGGACACGCTCAAGCCCGCGCAGGCCAACCCCGAGAAGCTCCAGCGCGTCCTGTTCAACCTGATCCAGAACGCGATCCGCCACACCCCGGCCGACGGCAGCGTGGTCGTGCGGGCGGAGTCGGTGGCGGCCGGCATCGAGTTCGAGGTGGCCGACACCGGCGACGGGATCGCCCCCGAGGAGCGCGAGCAGGTGTTCACGGCGTTCTACCGGGGCGGCAGCGACTCCGCCCGGACCAGCCCGGGCGCCGGCCTCGGCCTCGCGGTGTCGCGGGCGATCGTCGAGGCGCACGGCGGGCGGATCTGGCTGGCCGACGCCGCGGTCGGCACGCGCGTGCGCTTCAGCCTGCCCGCCGCGTAGGCGCGCGCGGGTCCGGACGCGGGCGCCGCGGCGCCGCCAAGAGACTTTGGCGTTGAAGTTCGGCATAGGTCACCCAAATCGCCAAAGTTCGCCGCCGGGAAGGTTCTCCGAGAGCGCGGAGTCCTTCCGGGCGAGCATGACCGCCACCGAGCACGCGCTCCCGCGCACCGCAAGTCTGTCCGCCCCGGCCCGCCGGCTTGACCCCAATCACCTCGGCGACCACATCGACCGGCTCTACCGCGCCGCCTGGGCGCTCTGCGGATCACGCGAGGACGCCGAGGACCTAGTCCAGGAGACCTACGCGCGCGTGCTCCAGAAGCCCCGGATGCTCCGCTCCGAGGAGGACCTCGGCTACCTGCTCCGGGTCCTGCGCAACACCCATTTCTCGCGCCTGCGCGCCGCCGCGCGCCGGCCGCGCGCCGATCCCCTCCCCGACGAGCTCGACCGCATCGAGGACCGCAACATCAGAGGGCCCGAAGCCGCTCTTCACTCCCAAGAGATCTATGCCTCGATCGCCGAGCTGCCCGACTCGTTCCGCGAGGCGCTGGTCGCGATCGACGTCGTCGGGCTCTCCTACCGCGAGGCCGCGCGCGCCCTGCGCGTGCGCGAGGCCACGATCACCACCCGGCTCTACCGGGCCCGGCAGCGCCTTGCCCTCGCGCTGGGCGGCGAGTCGACGGGCTGAGAGCCATGCGCTTTGCCGGCCGTCAACCGCGTGGGGGCGCGTCGATCGAGCACGAGCTCGCGCGCCTCGCCGACGGAAGCCTCGACGCGGCAGGCCGCGAGCGCGTCGAGCGGCTGATCGCCGGCTCGCCCGAGCTCCAGGCCCGCCTGCGCGAGCAGCGCCGCGCCGTGGCCGCCGCGCGCTCACTGGCGGAGCTCGAGCGGGCGCCGATCGGCCTGCGAATGCAGTACAAGGCGCTCGCCGCTCGCCAGCGCCGGCGGATGCCCGCGCTCGGCCTCGGCCTGGCCGGCGCCACCGGGGCCGTGGTGTGGACGCTCGCCGCACTGGGGGGCGGGCAGGCCACGCTCACGGTGGCCCAGGCGGCCACGATCGCGATCCGGCCGGCCACCACCACCGTGGCCGAACCCGCCGACGATCAGGTCACGCTC
>JAFAWR010000373.1 GCA_019241635.1 Solirubrobacterales bacterium | reverse complement strand
CGACTGGATGATCCACCGGATGGATCCGCCGGCCGATCCGGACCGGGAGCCGATGCCCGAGCGGATCGTCCCGATGATGGCCCGGCCGTCAGACACGCTGCCGCGCGACCCGAAGAACTGGTCGTTCGAGGTCAAGTGGGACGGCGTACGGGCCATCGCCTACGTGCAGCCCGGCCGCCTGCGCCTGGAGAGCCGCAACCTCAACGACATCACCGAGGCCTATCCCGAGGTGCGAGGGCTGATCGGCGCGCTCGGCATGCACGAGGCGGTCTTCGACGGCGAGATCCTCGCCTTCGACGAGACCGGCCGGCCCAGCTTCGAGCGCCTGCAGCGCCGCATGCACGTCCGGGGAGCGTCGGCCATCCGTCGCCTGCAGACCAGCATGCCGGTCATGTACGCGATCTTCGACCTGCTCTACCTCGACGGCCAGTCGCTGATCGATCTGCCCTACCGCGATCGACGCGCCCGGCTCGAGGACCTGAACCCAACCGGACCCGCCTGGCGAGTGCCGGCCGCCCATCGGGGGGAGGGGAAGCTGCTGCTTGAGGCGACGGCCAAGCAGGGCCTCGAGGGGATCGTCGCCAAGCGCCTGGACTGTCGCTACGAGCCTGGACGACGCACCGGCAATTGGCTGAAGATCAAGCACATCATGCGCCAGGAGCTGGTGGTCGGCGGCTGGGTTCCCGGCGAGGGTCGGCGCAGCAGCCGGATCGGGGCGCTGCTCACCGGCTACTACGAGAACGGTTCCTTTGTCTACGCCGGGCGCGTGGGCACCGGGTTCACCGAGAAGACGCTCGACGATCTGCGTCGCCGGCTCGAGCCGCTCCGGCGCGATCACAGCCCGTTCGACAAGGCGCCGAAGCTCCCCCGCGAGGCGGTGTTCGTCGAGCCCGAGCTGGTGGCCGAGATCGAGCTGCGCGAATGGACGGCCGAGCGCATTATGCGCGCGCCCTCGTTCAAGGGGCTGCGCGAGGACAAGCCCGCCCGCGAGGTGCGGATCGAGATCGTCGGGGAGGACGCGCCGTCGCAAGACGGCGCGGAGGCGGCGGATCTCGACCCGAACGCTCCCGGGGCATTGTTCGACGTGGTCGAACGAGGAGCCGAGGGCACGCTGCTCGTGAGCACCGAAGGCCGCGAGCTGAAGATCACCAACTGGGACAAGGTCCTCTACCCAGAGGCCGGCTTCACCAAGGGGGACCTGATCGCCTTCTACGCTCGCGTCGCGCCTGTCGTGTTGCCCCATCTGCGCGACCGGCCGCTGACCTTGAAGCGTTATCCCAACGGGGTCGAGGAGGCGTACTTCTACGAGAAGCAGTCACCCTCGCACCGTCCGGACTGGATCCAGACCGCCCGGATCGGCGAGATCAACTACACGCTGGCCCAGGATCGGGCCACGCTGATCTGGCTGGCCAATCTGGCCGACGTCGAGCTGCACACGTCGTTGTCGCTGGCGGCTCACATCGAGCGCCCGACGATGATGGTGTTCGACCTCGATCCGGGCGCCCCGGCCGGGATCCTCGAGTGCTGCGAGGTCGGGTTGGTGCTCCGCGGCCTGTTCGAGCAGCTGGGCCTCGAGAGTCTGGCCAAGACCTCGGGCTCCAAGGGCCTGCAGGTGTATGTGCCGCTGAACACCCAGCTCGACTACGGGGCGACCAAGCCGTTCGCCAAGCGGGTAGCCGAGCTGCTCGAGCAACGGATGCCCGAGCAGGTTGTCTCGCGCATGACCAAGCGTCTGCGGCGCGGAAAGGTGCTGGTCGACTGGAGCCAGAACGACGAGCACAAGACGACCGCCAACGTGTACTCATTACGCGCGCGCGAGCGGCCGACCGTGTCGACCCCGGTCACCTGGGAGGAGGTGGCGGCCTGTCGTGATGAGCGCGACGAGGCCGTGCTCACGTTCGAGGCTGACGAGTTGCTGGCGCGCGTGGAGGAGCAGGGCGACCTGTTCGCCCCGGCGCTCAGCGTCAAGCAGCAACTTCCGTCGCTGCGCTGAGAGCGATCAGGCAGATCAGTTAGGCTGGCGAAGATGTCGCCGATCGATCAGATCACGCTGCGCAACCGACTCCTGGTCGCCACCTCGATGTGGAAGGAGACGATCGCCGAGCCGCTCCCGCGCATGCCGCCGGGCGATCCGGGCGATCAGATCCAGAGCTTCGAGATCACGCTCGTCGATCGTCTGTGGCAGAGCGCGACCGCGGAGTCGGCGCGCGAGATCGCCGATCGCACATGGGATCTCGTGCACGATCGCCCGGACGACGATCCGGTCAAGCGCCGCGTCGTGGAATGCCACGAGGCGCTGGCGCGGCTGACCCGCCTGGGCGACTGATCAGGTGAGGTGGCCGTCCGGCGCTGGCGCGGCCTGCATGCCGTTCGTGGTCACGTGCGGTTCTGCCGCCGCCTCGAGGTTGCGCGGCAGCCCGGCCGCCGCATAGGCGTCGGCTTCGTCGAGTGTCTCCTGCTCGAGCAGGCCGCTGACCAGCGAGTCGAGATTCGAACGGTGCTCGCGGAGCAGCGTCGAGACCTCGGTGTGAGCCGACTCGACGATCCGCCTGACCTCCTGGTCCACCAGTCGCTGCGTCGCTTCCGAGGTCTCCGATACGCCGGGTAGGAGCGGGCTCATCCCGTCCTGCGGGATGACCGCGATCGGGCCGATCGCGCGGCTCATCCCCCACCGCCCGACCATGCCACGAGCTATCCGCGTCAGATGCTGGATGTCGGACTCGGCCCCGGTGGTGATGTCGGAGAACACGATCTCCTCGGCCGCGCGGCCGCCGAGGGCCACCTTGATCTGGGCCAGCAGGTGCTGCTGCTCGAAGTTGAAGCGGTCAGCGTCGGGAGCCGAGAAGGTGACGCCGAGCGCCTGCCCACGCGGGATGATCGACACCTTGCGCACGGGATCGGCGCCCGGGGTGAGCATCCCGACGATGGCGTGGCCGGCCTCGTGATAGGCGGTCCGCCGGCGGTCCTCCTCCGAGATCATCACCTTGCGCTCGGCGCCCAGGACGATCCGCTCGAGTGCGTCGGTGATGTCCTCCCGGTTGACCTTCTCGTGATTGCGCCGGGCGGCCAGCAGCGCCGCCTCGTTGACCAGGTTCTCGAGGTCGGCTCCGACCATGCCCGGGGTGGAGGACGCGATCCCACCGAGGTTGACCTCGTCGGCCAGCGGCACGCTGCGGGTGTGGACACGGAGGATCGCCTCGCGGCCGGCGCGGTCCGGGGGCGAGACGACCACGCGCCGATCGAACCGTCCCGGGCGGAGCAGCGCCGGGTCGAGGATCTCCGGGCGGTTGGTCGCGCCGAGCACGATCACCCCTATGCGGGGGTCGAATCCGTCCATCTCGGTGAGGATCTGGTTGAGCGTCTGCTCGCGCTCGTCGTGACCGCCCGAGATGTTCGGCCCACCCGCGGAACGCGAGCGACCGATCGCGTCGAGCTCATCGATGAAGATGATCGCCGGCGCCGCCGTCTTGGCCTGCTGGAACAGATCGCGCACGCGCGACGCCCCGACCCCGACGATCATCTCGACGAATTCGGACGCCGACATCTGGAAGAAAGGCACCCCGGCCTCGCCGGCCACGGCCCGCGCCAGCAGCGTCTTTCCGGTTCCGGGCTGGCCGCTCAGCAACACGCCGCGGGGGATGCGGCCACCCAACTTGACGTACTTGTCGGGGTTCTTGAGGAAGTCGACGATCTCAGACAGCTCGGCCTTGGCTTCGTCGATCCCGGCCACGTCGTTGAAGGTGACCTGCTGATCGGCGCCCTCGACGCGGCGGGCCCGCGAGCGGCCGAAGGACATCAGCCCGCCGGCGCCGCCGCCGCCCTGAGCCGCCCGGCGGAAGATCCACACCAGCAGGAGCAGGAACAGCAGGGTGGGACCGAAGCCGAAGACCAGGCTGGCCAGGAACGACGGACCGCCGTTGGTGTGCGCCGTGGTCGTGATGTTGTACTTCTGGACCAGGTCGAACAGCTGGTTGCTCGGCGCGAACGACGGAATCTGGGTCGAGAAGTAGACCGTGGTCGGCGCGGTCGGGCTGTCCGCCGGGTACTTGACCGCCTTCTTGAACGTGCCCTGGATCGACGAGTTGGTCGCCGAGATCGAGCTGACGTTGCCGTCCTGCACCTGGCTCAGGAACGTGGGGTAGTACGGGATGTCGATCCGCGGGTTCGGACCCAGGACCTGCGACGAGACCCAGAAGTTCAACGCCAGCAACGCGACGATCAAGATCAGCGCCAGCCAGCGCGGATTCGGACCCGACGGCGGCTTGACCGGCGAGCGACCCCGCCCGTCCGGCGCCGGCGTCACCTTCCACCCCGGCTGCGGCGGCTTCTGCTGCCCGCCGGGCCTAAGCCGGGGGGTGCTGTCGCGCCGGCTCTGTTGCTCGGCCATCCCTTGATTGTGGCAAGGGCGCCGGGTTTCCGATGAACCTTGCCTGAACTCTTAAGAAGAGTTCCCTAGCGAATGGACGATCCACACGTTGGGCTCCCAATAGGAACCCCGATCCGAATCCCGGTCGATCTCGACCACGGCGAGGCCTGTCGGGAAGGTGTAGGCGCCGCTCTCGGGAAAGCGGACGGCCAATTCGGCCAATCGCGCAGAGGATCAGCTCGACCTGCGGCTCCGGGCGTCCCGTCCCACGCGGAGGTTTGCGCACGGTCCTAGCGTGTAACTCGGCCCACGCCCGACGGCGAGTTCCCCATCCGGCGCCCTATGACCGTACTAAGTGCGATCTCGGCTCCCGGGCCGCGCCGAGTTCGCGGTTAGCACGGTGGGGGGGCGGCGGGGGAGCCGCAGCTGCATGGGAGGCTGGCCGCCCACAGCTCGGGCTGCTCGCAGTAGCGGATGAGCTTCATTCGATCCGGCTGCGGAACGAATCGGCGCCCTCGACGCTGGCGCCGGCCGCCCAGGCCCGGTCGGCCAGCCACCGGTCGGAGGTCACCACGCGCACGTCGCCGGCATCGGGTTCGGCGCGAAGCCGGCGCACGATCTCATCGTCGGCCGCGTTGGGCTTGGGCTTGGGGGCGTGGGCGACCACGATCACGGTGGAGCGGATCGGTGGCCGGGGCGGGCGCTCGAACACCACGGTGACGTCCTCGCCGCTGTCGGCGGCCCAGCGCTCGAGCATGTCGACCAGGCGAAGCATCGCCGCGTCGCGGTCCTTCCACCAGGACCCGAACCCGCCCGGCCCCCCCCCCCCGGAACCGATCACGTTCATGCCGTCGACGAGCCAGCGCATTGCCGAGCAGGCTAGTGGCGCGTCCCCGATCTGCGCGCTGGATGAAATGAACCGGCGGGGGTGGCGCAGCGGCCACCCCCACCGGGCTCGGCCCCCTTTGGCCCTGGCATTGCCCCACCAGGCTTTGGGGTTCTGGATTCGGAAGCAGGTTCAGATCAGGCGGCGCTCACCCCTCGGGCTGTCGGCCGTGGGTGTCGAGGTCATGCATCGCGGCATCCGCGAACTCGGCGACCTCCGGCGGGCCGAGCCGGCCCGCGCGCTCGAAGGCGCGGATTGCCCCCACCCGGTCTCCCTCTCGCCTGAGGAGCAAGCCGAGGTTGTATGCAGCGGCCGCCTCGCCGCGCTCGTTACTTCGCTCGTAGGCGGCCTTGGCTCCCTCGAACTCGCCTTGCTGCTCGAGCAGCAGGCCGAGGTTGTACGCACCGACCGCCTCGCCCTGCTGGTCGGCTCGTTCGTAGGCGGCCCTGGCCCCGGCGAGATCACCGCGCTCCTCCAGCAGGACGCCCAGGTTGGCCGCCGCTCCGGAGTGACCCCGCTCGTCGGCTCGGCGGAAGGCATCCTCCGCACCGTCCACGTCGCGCTCGCGCAACCGCAGCACGCCGAGGTTGAATGCCGCGCCGGCGTGGCCGCGCTCGTCGCCGAGGCGGTAGGCATGCTCCGCCATCGCCACGTCCCCCTCCCGCTCGAGCATCTCTCCCAACTCGAACGCGGCGTCGGGGTGCCCCCGCTTGTGAGCCCGGACGAACGCCTCCTCGGCACCGGCCGGATCGCCATCCGCGGCCAGCAGCCTCCCGAGCTCCAAGGCCGCCTCGGGATGTCCAAGCCGGTCGGCCCGGATCAGCGCCGCAACGACCGGTTCGACATTGCCGGCCCGCGCAAGCGTCTGGGCGAGCCGGAAGACGCCGGCCGCGGCCACTGGGTCCTCCTCGAGGTCCTGACGAGGGGGCGCGGGGGCCTTGGTGCTCGGGTCGGTCTCGGTGCTGCGGTCGGTATCGGTGCTGCGGTCGGTATCGGTGCTGCGGTCCGTATCGGTGCTCCCGCGGACATCGACCGGAGCCGCGGATGGAGGGCCGGCGCGAGTTCGACGTCCGCGCCAGACCAGCGCCGCGAGGATGGCCAGCAGCAGGCCGGCAACCACGATCAGCCATGGAGCCAGCGATGCACCGCCGGAACGCGTGGCGCCGGTGGCGGACGTTTCCGTCGGGGCGCCCTGTGTCGGGGTCCGGTGCGTCGAGGTCCGGTGCGTCGAGGTCCGAGGCGCACGCGTACGCGACGGTCTCGGGCGGTGGTGCCCGGCCCGTCGGATCGTCGGTCGGCTTGGCCGGTGATGAGCTTGGCGGCGCAGACCGGGCCGGAGTTGCCCGAGTGTCTGAGGCCCGGCGATTCCGTCCACCTGGATATGGCGGGCGGCCTGGAGGCGCCGGACCGCTCCCTCGGTGAGCGGGCCGTAGCGGCCGTCGGCCGGTCCCGGCGCGAAGCCGGCGGCAGCCAGCCGGCGTTGCAGCGTTCGTACCGGACCGGATCCGCCCGGTACATAGCCGTCGCCCGGCCGGAGGACGGACTCGGCCGAAGCCAGCGCCGCGCTGGTCACCGGACCGTCGATCCCGTCGACGATCAAGCCGTGCGAGGCCTGGAAGCGGCGCACTGCCTGCTCGGTCAGCGGGCCGTAACGGCCGTCGATCGGTCCAGGCGGGTAGCCCAGGCCGGTCAGGCGGCGCTGTAGCGCCCGAACCGTTCCCGAGCCGTGCGGGCTGGCGTAGCCCGCACCGAACGCGAGCAACTCCACGCGCGCTCTGTCGGGGCGGCCGGACGAGCCGCCAGGATGTGATGGATCTGAGTTGTGTTTGATCTGGGCGACAAGAAGCTGGGGCCCGCCGTGGGCGGTCCGAGCTTCTGGAGCCCTGCCACTCCGGTTGACCGACTTCCCCGACGCGAGGGTCGGATGGAAAGCCAGCGTCAACATCACTGCTGTCGCCACCCAGGTCGGGGTCGCGAGCAAGGAAGCCGTGCGCACCAGCCCTCGGGCCGTGAGGTGATCCCGCACCACCTCAGGTCCGCTGAGCCGCAGGGCGCCTGAAACGGTCGCGCCCACGCGTCCACAGCTCCTCGCCCACGCCCGTAGTGAGCGTGACACGAGTCTGTTCTCCTTACATTGCTAGACGGTGCACCCGGGCCCGATGGGCCCGCGCGCGGGACCTAGATGACCGGCGTCGGGGTCAGCCAGGCCGCTCTAGCAGCGAGAGAAACGGCTGCGGCGCAGCCGCGTCGGAGGTCCGGCGGTGCGTGAAGAGACCACGCGGACGGACCAGGCCCGCCAACGCCAGGAGTGTCGCGAGGCCGAAGAAGTAGAGACCACCGAGTCCACCCGCAGTGCCGCCGGTCGTCGAGGCCGCGGGGACTGGGGTGGGGGCGTCGGTCGGACGCGGTTGCGGCGGGGCCGGCGCGACCCGATGACCCACCGTGTGGTGGGCGCCCGTCGTGATGGTCACGTTCGAGAGCTCGCGGCGCGGCTGCGCGGAAGCGGTGGCGCGCGACCGCGGACCGGGCTCGGTCGATCGGTGCGCGGGATGCCCGGCACCCGGGACCTGCGTCTGCACGCGCGGCGTGGCCGCGATGGATGGGCCGGGCACCGATCGGAGGCTGGAAGGGGCTGCCTTCGCAGGCGCTGCGGTCCGGGTCGGGAGGTTGGTTCGCGGCGCGGCGCTCGCGGTGGACGCGATCGTGGAAGGCCGCGCCGGAGGCGGCAGCGAAGGCCCCCGCGTCGTGGCGCCGGTCTGATGCCCGGAGGTCGTCGTGCGCGCCGACTGAGTCCGCGCGGGCGAGGCGGCCTTCGGCCTGGTCGCGGTCGTGTCCGGCGCGGCGATCTTCGTCACGACCCCGGTCAGCCGCGTGGTCGTCGCGACCACGGGCGTGACGGCGCTGGCAGCGGCCTTGACCGTGGCGGTCGCGGTCTTGAGGGTGGCGGTGACTGGGGCGATGGCGGTCTTGACGGTTGCGGTGACGGGGGCGATGGCCGCCTTGGCCGTGTTCGTGACAGCCTTGACCGTGTTCGTGACGGGGGCGGTGGCGGTCTTGACGGTGGCGGTGACCGGGGCGGTGGCGGTCTTGACCGGGACGGTGGCGGACTTGACGGTCGCGGTGACCGGGGCGGTGGCCGCCTTGACCTGGTTCGTGACCGGGGCGGTGGCCGCCTTGACCTGGTTCGTGACCGGGGCGGTGGCCGCCTTGACCGGGGCGGTGGCGGGAGCTGCCGGCGCGGGGCTAACCGTCTTGACGACGGCGTTGGCCGGCGAGGCGGGCGCTGTCACCGGGGCGGCTGCCGAGGCGACGCCAGCGAGAGGTGCGGACGCGGCGAGGGCCCCTGCCGGAACTGCGACGAGCGTCGCCACCAGCGAAATCGCTGCGACGAACAATCGGAACCGGATACCAAGGTCTCCCACCTCGGTATCAAGGCTTCCCGGAATCGACCGAAACCTACCCAAATATTTCAACCCGATCGGTGGGGTTTCGGACGGCGCGCGCGGTGGGGTTCGGGCTCCGGGGCCGGCGGGGTTTCGGCCTCGCGGTCGGTGCTTCAGGCGTCGTCAGTGGGGCGCTGCCGGTCGCGCTTTCGGCTGGCCTGGCGGCGCTTGCCGTCGAGTCGATCGCGGACCGAGGCGGCGGTGGGACGCGTGGCGCGGCGGGGGCGCGGCGGGATCAGGGCATCGGACAGGCGGGCACGCAATCGCTCGAGCGCGGTCTCGCGATTGCGGGTCTGGCTGCGGGCGTCCTGCGCCACCGCGGTCACGCGCGGGCCGAGCCGCGCGATCACGCGCTGCTTCTGCGCGTCGGTGAGCGCGCTCGACGCCTCGACGTCGAAGATCGCCTCCACGCGCGAGGCGGTGACGTTGGCGTGCTGGCCGCCGGGTCCAGAGGAACGCGAAGT
This sequence comes from Solirubrobacterales bacterium, assembly GCA_019241635.1. GTDB lineage: Bacteria > Actinomycetota > Thermoleophilia > Solirubrobacterales > Solirubrobacteraceae > Palsa-465. The sequence continues at coordinate 683 of JAFAWR010000373.1, read as the reverse complement.
TCGAAGCGTGATCTCGTGCAGTGGCAACACGACCCCGCGTCCGAGTGGCATCGGGTCTTCCATGTGCTGTACCTTCCCACCTCGTAAGGCCGCCCGACGATCGGGCGGCGCCAAGCAGGTGCAGGCTCGGGGCGGCACATCCTCCGTAGCAGCACTTCAAGCACGGAGGAAAACTCCACATGCCAAACGGCACGGTCAAATGGTTCAGCGACGAAAAGGGCTTCGGTTTCATCACGCCCGATGACGGTGGTCGCGACCTTTTCGTCCACCATTCGAGCATCACCGCCGACGGCTACCGATCGCTTTCCGAGGGCATCAAGGTCTCCTACGAGGAGGAGGCGTCGCCCAAGGGCCCTAAGGCCATCAACGTCGTGAAGTTGTAACTACGGCTGCTCGCCCCTCCGGCGGCACGGCGCTTTCCGAATTGGATCGCGAGCCCAAGGCCCGCGAACGCGAGTGCCGCCGGACGGTCGCCGCAGCCTCGTTCGGAGCCCTGAGGGGCGGGCCCAACCACCCAATCGGGGGGCATGAGCGGCGCGGACGAAACTTCGTCGGATGGCCCGCGTACTATGGGTAAGGCGGTTGATGTGGGCGCACAGCCATGACTAAGACGGTTGAGGAGCGCGAGCGAGTCGTAGTTCGCTTCGCCGGCGACTCCGGGGACGGGATGCAGCTGGCGGGAA